>CAYUOB010000220.1:0-2535 GCA_964446145.1 uncultured Desulfobacula sp. | reverse complement strand
CCCGCCCATGAAACCTGATTTTATACTTCTTTGTAGGAGATATATTTCAAACCCGTCATGGCTCTTCCGTGCCAGAATTACGGTGGAAGCGTTTCTCAATGGTACAGAGGATTTTGAATTCATATTATTATCCTGTGTTCTGTTTCAGGCATCAACTATAGTTTTTTTTGATTTTTCATGTCAATGAATTGTTTTTTTGTTCAGGTTGTCATAAATAATTTCGGTCAAAATAATAATCTGAATTCCGGACTTGACATTGCATTTGAATGTAAGTAAGTATTACTTACTAACATAAAACACTATTTGCCAAGGGTATGACCAGAATGAAACACAAGGGAAAAACAAATCCTCCGGGCAGAATCAAAATCATGCAGTCTTTTTCCCGTCTTATGATGGAAAAGGATTTTCATTCCATCACTACTGCCAGGATAGCGGAAAATGCAGATGTTACAGAAGGATTGATATATAAATATTTCAAAGATAAAAAAGACCTTTTATATCAGGTATTGAATGATCATTTTGTTGATTTTCAAACAAAGATCGAGCAAAGGATTTCACAGAAGAAAACCTGTATTGAACAGCTTGAGGTGATTATTTTTTCAAGCATTGAAAGTTATGCTGCCAACCGGGTTTTTTCAAGAATCCTTCTTCTCGAAGTGCGCAATTCCCTGGAATTTTTTGATTCCAGTGCCTATGAAATGGTCAGAAAATATGCACATACAATCCTTGACATCATTGAAAACGGAATTGAAAGAGGCGAATTCAAGCCAGACACCAATGCCGTTGTATTAAGAAAAGTCATATTGGGAGCCATAGAGCATGCATGCCTTGGTGAAATCATTTTTGGCAGGGAAATGGAAATTGAAAATACTGCCAGAGCCATAACAGATATAATTTTTAACGGAGTCAGAGTGTAATGGATATTGCGCAGATAAAAGAATTGATCAGGTCAGAAATCAGGTCCGGTTCCAAGACTCTTACTGAATATAATGCAAAAAAAGTTTTTACCTGTTTTGGTGTCCCTGTGGTCAGGGAAATCGTGGCAAAAGATGAAAAAGAGCTTATGGCAGCATGTGCCACCATTGGATTCCCACTTGTTTTAAAAGGTATGGGGCCGGGTATTCTGCATAAGACAGACTCCGGGCTTGTAAGTGTGGGTTTGAACGATGAAACTCAGGTCATTGAAGCTGCCCGCAGAATGAAATTATCCTGTGCCACAGGTTTTCTTGTTCAGCCTGTTGTGCATGGTAAACGCGAATTTACTGCCGGCATGTTCAGGGATGCCCAGTTCGGGCCGGTCATTGCTTTTGGCCTTGGAGGGATTCTGACCGAAGCTTTGAACGATATTGTATTTAAGATTGCCCCGCTTGATGATGCAGACATGGATGATATGTTTGACCAGCTCGCATCAAGGCGTCTTCTGGGTGAGTTCAGGGGTGATAAACCGGTTGATATGGGAGCTTTGAAAAAAATTTTAAGGGCCTTGTCCAATATTGCACTTGAATTTGATGAAATAGGTGAAATTGATATCAATCCTGTTATTGTAAATTCAGAAGGCCTGCCCTGTGCCGTGGATGGCCTGATCCTGTTCCGGGAACCTGTAAAGAAAACCCATTATTCAGCCGATATTGATTTTTCGCAGCTTGGATCATGTTATTATCCTGAATCCATTGCATTCATAGGCGCATCAGCCACTCCCGGAAAATGGGGCCACATGCTTTTGACCAACACCCTTTCCCGAAATTATAAGGGCCGGGTTTATCTTGTAAATCCCAAAGGAGGTACAATAGCAGGGAGACGTGTCTACAGGTCTGTGGCAGATATTGAAGACAAGATTGACCTTGCAGTTGTCACTATTCCGGCAAAGCATGTGGTTGGTCTGATACCTGATCTTGAAAAAAAGAATACCAGGGGAATGCTGGTAATCACATCCGGGTTCCGGGAGACCGGATCCAGGGGCAGGGATCTTGAGGTAAAACTGGCAGATGCAGCCTCAAAGGCAGGTATTTTGGTGCTTGGGCCCAATACAATGGGAATATGCAATCCCCACATGGATTTTTACTGCTGTGCTGCACATGCATATCCTTTGCCTGGATCCACAGCCCTTGTCTGTCAGTCCGGAAATATGGGAACCCAGCTTCTTGCATTTGCCGAGCAGCAGGATATAGGCATAAGGGCTTTTTCCGGTTCAGGCAACGAAGCCATGGTTACGATTGAAGACTATATGGAGGCATTTGAAGTCGATGATTTGACAAAGACAGTTGTTTTGTACATTGAAAGCATAAAAGACGGATTAAGGTTTCTAAAAAGTGCAAAAAGGGTTTCATGCAGCAAACCTGTTGTTGTCCTGAAGGGCGGCAGAACAGATACCGGTACAAAGGCAGCTGCAAGCCATACCGGTGCCATGGCCTCTGATGCAAAGGTTTTTGATGCAGCCTGCAGGCAGGCTGGAATTATTCAGGTGAACCAGCCCATGGAACTGCTTGATCTATCTGCTGTTTTTTCATCTCTGCCCCTGCCCCGGGGTAACAGGGT
>CAYUOB010000219.1:0-2550 GCA_964446145.1 uncultured Desulfobacula sp. | reverse complement strand
AATAACAGGGCCTTCAATTTTTCCATCAATGTGGTAACGACAGATGGAATGTGTTGAAGAAATTAAACTCATTTCTTATATTTCCTTTAAGTGATTATTGTTGTCTGTATTTGATATTTCGTTGATTTTCTGGGCCAATTCAATAATTTCAACCGGTTTTATCAGCAATCCTTTAATACCGATTGCAAAAGCTTTTTCTTCAGACATTTTTTCACTGAAACCTGTGCACATCAATATGGGAATGTCAGGCCGGATTTTTATTATTCTGCCTGACAATTCAGCACCTGATATTTTCGGCATGGCCATATCCGTTATAACCATGTCAAACTGATGCGGGTTTTCCTCAAATATCTGTATGGCTTTTACACTGCTGGTAAATGAAGCAACATTGTATCCCAGAATTTCCAGCATATGTTTTTCCACGCTTACAACCGGTTCTTCATCATCTATAAGCATTATTGTTTTTATATTGGCTGTTGCAGATATTTCAGATTTTATTTCATTTTTATTTGCTCTGTGTTTTTCAACAGGAAAATAAAGTTTGAATTCTGTCCCTGATCCAGGTTCTGTATCCACATGAATAAATCCGTTCATGCTTTCAACAATACCATGCACAACAGACAAGCCCATTCCAGTTCCCTTGCCTTTTTCCTTGGTTGTAAAGAAAGGATCAAATATTTTTCCTGCAACTTCCTTGTCCATTCCTGTCCCTGTGTCACTTACGGTCAGGCATGCATATGATCCTGGCCTCACAGGCATACCTGATTGATCTGATTTGACCTGTTCTAATTTTATTTTCAATTCACCACCCTTTTCCTCCATTGCATGGTATGCGTTTGTGGAAAGATTTATTATAATCTGGTAAATCTGGGTGGGGTCTGCTTTTATATTTCCACATTTATCTGAAATATCATAAGTTATATCTATTGTTGCAGGAATGGTGGATCTGATAAATGTAACAGCTTCCTTTATCACGGGCTGAAGCCTGATTGATTTTAATTCAAAACTGTCCTGGCGTGAAAAAGTCAGTATCTGTTTTACAAGATCCCTTGCTCTTATGGCCCCATTGTAAATTTTTTTGAGCCTGTCGTGTACAGGACTGTTTTCTGGTATTTCATGCATTAAAATTTCAGTATGCCCCAGAACAGGGAATAAAATATTGTTGAAATCGTGTGCTATACCGCCTGCAAGCGTTCCTATGGCTTCCATTTTCTGCGCCTGCTGGAGCTGTGCTTCAAGTTTTTTTCTTTCTGTATTGTCTTTCAGGTTTACAACAAGCCCGTTATGTATTCCCTGAATATTTTTGATGATTGAGGCGCTTAAAAGTACATCAATTATTTTTCCATCCTTTGACAGTCTTGTTGTTTCAAATGAAACAGGGTTTCCAAATTCATATATTTCCTTTATTTTGAGCTTTGTTATTTTTATCTGGTCTTCAGGGACAAACGGAATTCTTCTGCCCCTTAATTCATTTAAAGTCCATCCGAAAACTTTTGAAAATGCAGAATTCATATATAATGGATATCCGTTTACATCATAAACCACAAGAGGATCAGGGTTTGCCTGGAAAATGGCTTTCAGTTTTTCTTCATTCTCCATTAGGGCTTTTTGTGTAATCCTGCTTTCCGTAACATCTGTGAGAACAGAAATAGTCTTGTTTTTCAGAAAAGTTGACCTGAATTCTATGTATTTTATTTCCTTGTTTTTACACTGAATTCTAAATTCACGGTTTGTTCCTCTGGTTTTATTTACATCTGTCTGTTTTTTATCGTTTTTCCATGTAATTAAAATCTGTTTCCTATAATTTTCATCTGGATAGGCTTTTTTAAACCACTCTTGTTTGGTTGGAATATCTTTTAATGTATAACCGGTAATATTTGTAAATTCAGGGTTTATATATGTGTATCTGTCTTTGTTGTCAATCAGTGCAATTCCGTGCGGATTGCTTTCAAGTATGTTAAACAGGGTTTCCCTTTCTTTTTTAAGATCGTTTTCAGCCTGCTTTTTTTCTGTTATGTCCCGTATGGCTTCGATTGCTCCTATTATATTTCCATGATGGTCATAAATGGGAGATGCTTTCAGCCATACATATGTACCGCCTTTTTCACCGAAATCAGGCAGAAAAGTTTCCGTTATAAGGCTGTCTCCTGATTTTTTAACAGGATCATAAAGTTTAAGATTTTCAAGGTCAGGATCTATTATAATATCTATGAGAACCGGCCTTGGTTTTCCCCAGAAAGGAACAGAATACGCATAATTTGATTTTCCAATCATATCTTTTCCGGATAACCCTGTCATTTCTTCAATAGCTCTGTTCCATGCAATAATTGTCTTGTTTTTATCAATAACAAAAGTCGGGTCAGGCAGGGACTGGACTATATCTTCAAATAAATGGCGTGTAACCAGCAACTCATTTTCCATGAGCTTCATTTTCTTTATTTTCTGTTCCAGTTCCCTGTAACTTGGCTTTTCAGACATAAAAAGGAAAATCTCCGGTTGAATCCATAAAAAAGATTATATATTTTTACAATATAACCATTAACCCTGTGT
>CAYUOB010000218.1:0-2572 GCA_964446145.1 uncultured Desulfobacula sp. | reverse complement strand
TTGAAAGAAAGCTTGTATGCCTGGTTGTTGAAGCGAAGGATTCTGATCCCTGGGGATACAATCCCATTTTTAAGGACGGGGATCAGATAGGAATGACTTCATCCGGAGGATATGGCCACAGGGTGAAAAAGAGCATAGCCATGGGTTATGTAAAACCTGAGTATGCAGAACCGGGCACACAGATGCAGCTTGAGATAATGGGAAAGCTTAGAAATGCCGCAGTAGTTGACATGCCTCTGTACGACCCTGAAAATGAGAGAATAAAGAGCTAAAGGAATATAAGTGATGAAAATCTTTGTGTGCGTAAAACATGTACCGGATACTGCCGCAAGCATAAAGCTTGAATCAGATACCTCATTTGATGATTCACAGATCAAGTTTGTGGCAAACCCCTATGATGAATACGGGCTTGAAGAAGCCGTGAGCCTGGTTGAAAAACATGGCGGAGAAGTTGTGGTCATCACTCTGGCAAAGCCGGAAGCTGTTGCCACAATAAGAGGGGCCCTTGCCATGGGCGCGGACAGAGGGATACTTGTTGAAACAGATGAGCAGTTCATTGATCCCGGCCTCAGTGCAAGGATTTTAAAGTCTGTGATTGAACAGGACGGCCCTGGGGATATTATTTTTACAGGTAAAGGCTCTGTGGATACGGAAGGATTCCAGACCCAGTACCGCCTTGCAAGGCTTTTAAAGCTTCCGGTTGTAAATGAGGTGTCAAGTCTGGAAATTGACGGGGACAAAGCCATTGCCGAACGGGAAACAGGAGGCGGTGAAAAGCAGGTGCTTCAGATGAGCCTGCCCTGTATCATAGGTGCCACAAAGGGCCTTAATGAACCACGGTATCCCAGATTTCCTGATATAATGAAAGCCAAGAAAAAGCCTGTAAACCAGATAAAGCTTGGTGATCTTGACACGGGCGTGCCAGCACCTGGACTTGTTCTGGAAAAGCTTGAGCCTGTGCCGGAAAGATCCGGGGCCAGAATGATTGAAGGCTCTGTAAATGATCAGGTGGATGAACTCATCAGAATCCTCAGGGAAGAAGAAAAAGTTATATAATGACAGGAGAATCGTAAAATGGCCAGAACAGGCGTATTAATAGAGACCTTTGGCGATGATGTAAAGCAAACCAGTCTGGGTGTGATGACAGCAGCGGCAGGCCATGAAATATATGCTCTGGTGCTGGATGGAGATGCGGCAAAATTCAAGGACAGGCTTTTTGATTATGGTGCTGCAAAAGTTGTGGGCATTAAGGCCAGAACGGATATGTCGTCCAGCCCTGATCTGCAGGCCCTGGCCCTTGGAGCCGCCATTGTTGAATACGGGCTTGATGCCATGATAGGCACTGCCAGTGCAGCGGGAAAGGATGTTTTTGCAAGGCTTGCCGCAATTCTTGATGAACCTTTGCTGTCAGATTGTGTGCAGGTGGATATTGAAGCGAAAAAAGCTAAAAAATCGCATTTTTCAGGTAAAACATTTGCCACTCTCAGGACAGAGGGATCGTGCTTTATGGCCACGATCCGTCCCAATTCCATTGAGCCTGAGCCATGCCGGACTGATGGTGAAGTTCTGGAATTCACAGCTGATGCAGTTGATCCGGGCCTTGTTGAAATTGTTGAAATCAAGGCAAGGGAAGAAGGAAAACTTGATCTTACTGAAGCTCCTGTGATCATCACAGGAGGCCGTGCCATCAAGGCTGCAGAAAATTATAAAATGCTTGAGGCATGCGCTGAAAAACTGGGTGCTGCTGTGGGAGCATCAAGGGCAGCTGTGGATGCAGGCTATGCTCCGCATTCCATGCAGGTGGGCCAGACAGGCAAGACAGTGAGCCCAAGGCTTTATATTGCATGCGGAGTTTCAGGAGCAGTCCAGCATTTTGCAGGCATGAAAACATCAAAGGTCATTGTGGCCATAAATGAAGACAAGGATGCCCCCATTTTTGCAAAATGCGATTACGGCATAGTTGGCGATATCTTTGATGTAATCCCTGTCCTGACTGAAAAGCTCTAAGAATAAACCAGGAATGGCATGGGACAGACGCCCCATGCCACCCTGTAATCTGTTTTCTTGTCTTTGATTTTCATCTCTTAATTATCTGTCCCGGAGAATTTTGGAACAATGGAGAAGTATCTGATTTTTAAATCTGTATTCATGGTAGTTGTCCTGACAGGAGCTTTTGGGCTTTTTTTCAGGAAAGTGTTGAAACTGTATCACATTATGATGGCTGTGGAAGGAAAAGCATCTGTTGTGCCGGGCATGATGGGCCGGCGCATAAAAGCTGTGTTCACAGATGTTTTTGGCCAGAAGAATGTGCGGCGTAAATTCGGACCCGGTATTGCACATTCAATGATTTTTTATGGATTTATCGCCATTCAGCCCCATTCCCTTGAGCTCATGATAAAAGGAATTTTTCCATCTTTTGAGCCCGGTAATTTTATTCCGGGTATCTATTCTTTATATCTTTTTACGGCAGACATACTTGCAGCTTTTGTACTTGCAGGCTTTGCATATGCTCTTTTCTGGAGGCTTGTAATAAAACCATCCTATCTTACAATGGGAAAAGATGCCAACCTGA
>CAYUOB010000217.1:0-2618 GCA_964446145.1 uncultured Desulfobacula sp. | reverse complement strand
TGCTGATCTGTAATTTTCCTCAAGCCTGAAAATTTTCGAATCCCTGTATTTTGAAGGAAAGTCCAGAAAATGATTCACATTGGAGCCGCGGAATCCGTAAACCGCCTGCCAGTCATCCCCCACACAGAAAAGGTTGCGGTGTTCTCCAAGAAGCAGCCTTGTCAGGTCTTCCTGAAGATTGTTTGTGTCCTGATATTCATCAACCAGTATATAGGAAAAATAATTTTTATAATAATCCCTGATTTCAATATTATCCCTTAAAAGATCCCTTGTTTTTAAAAGGATATTATCAAAATCCACACTGTTCATTTCCTTTAACCGCTCCTCATACTGAGCATAAAGGTCTTCAATTCTGATACCCAGATTCAGGGGCCTGAGATCAAAATATTTTTCAGGCTCACCATAATTTTTTGCCCTGGAAATCAGGGACAGAATCCTGTTGGCATATTTTTTTTCGATATTGTTTTTAACGCACAATTCCTTTGCCAGTTTCTGCTGCTGATAAACGGAAAACACCTGCAAAGGTGAGGAATATCCCATGACACTGCAATGCTTCTTCAATATCATAAGACATGCTGAATGATAAGTGCGCACCCATCTGAAGGCAGCGGGGGACAGGCCTGTCATGGCAATAAGCCTTGATTTCATTTCGTCGGCTGCCTTATTGGTGAAAGTGATGGCCAGGATTCTTTCAGGCTCATGGCCTTTTGCTACAAGATGTGCAAATTTTGCAGTCAGGGTTCTGGTCTTACCTGAACCGGCTCCCGCAACAACGAGTGCCGGGGAGCCGGTATGATTGACTGCAGCCTGCTGCTGTGGCGATAACTGCATAAATATATAATATTAATAGGACTTCACAATTTCTGAAACCCTATTGAAACTCCTTTATAATTGTTTTTAATACTGATTCAATCTCATTTCTTATCTCATCAAGGCGCCGGGCAGTCAGAGCTTCAAAGCGCAGCACCAGGGCAGGCTGAGTATTGGATGCCCTGACCAGGCCCCAGCCGTCATCATATACAGCCCTTAACCCGTCAATATCAATAACCTTCTGTTTTGCCCTGAAATGCTCAACAATCTTTTTTACCACATCAAACTTGATTTCATCAGGGCAGTCCACACGTATCTCAGGTGTGGTAAAAGTCTTTGGAAGGTCATTTATAAGCTCGTCAACACCAAGTCCTGTGTCTGCCATGATTTCAAGCAGGCGTAATGTGGCATAAAGGGCATCATCATATCCAAAATACCTGTCCTTGAAAAACATGTGACCGCTCATTTCACCTGCAAGGGCAGCATTTTCCTGCTTCATTTTCTTTTTGATAAGGGAATGGCCGGTGCGCCACATTATGGCATTGCCGCCATGATTTGTGATATCATCATACATTACCATTGAGCATTTCACTTCCGATATAAAGGTGGCTCCGGGCTTGCGCTTTAAAATTTCCCTGGCATAAATCACCATGAGCTGGTCTCCGTAGACCACTTCGCCATTTTTGTCCACAACTCCTATCCTGTCTCCATCTCCGTCATATCCCACACCAAGGTCAAGGCCATTGTCCCGTACCAGTGCAATGAGGTCAGCAAGATTCTTTTTCTGGGTAGGATCTGCAGCATGATTGGGGAAATTGCCGTCCATATCACAGAAGATATCATGAACCCGGCATCCTGCTTTTTCAAGCACAGGCACGGCTGTAATTCCCCCTGTGCCGTTGCCCGCATCAATACCGATTTCAACAGGCCTGGTTATATTTGTGTTTTTTACAAGAAAATCCATATATGGAGTAATAAGATCTTTTTTCACAACATTTGCACTTCCCCTGACAAAATCATTGTTTTCAATAATTCTGCGGATATTCTGCAATCCCTGGCTGTGAATGGAATCAGTGCCTTCAAGCAGCTTGAAGCCATTGTATTCAGGCGGGTTATGGCTTGCAGTAATCATGGCGCCTCCGCCAAGCTCAAGATTATGGATTGAAAAATAAAGCACAGGAGTGGGGCAGGTTCCAATATCAACAACATCGCATCCTGTTGACACAAGGCCCTGAATAAACAGATCGGCAAACCTGTCAGAAGTCAGGCGGCAGTCTCTGCCCACGGAAGCAGTTTTTCTGCCTGCCCTTACAAGTACAGTTCCATAAGCTTTTCCAATATCCACCACATCCTGATCCAGAATATCACTGCCTGCAATGCCTCTTATGTCATATTCTCTGAAAATCCCGGGATTCATTGTTTCCTCCTTAGATAAATTTTGTCAGAATAACCAGCCCCCCCACAAACCAGCAATAAGGGGCGAACAGGTGAAATCTGCCTGTATGGACGAGCCTGAGTAATATTTTAAGTGCAATAAGTCCGGTGATAAATGAAACAATTGTAGCATAAACAATAACCGGGTCAATGGAAAAACCTGTGGAGAAAACATCTTTCAGATTCAGAATTTCAGCGCCTGCAACCGCCGGCACAAGAAGAAGAAAGGAAAACCTGGCAGCAGTTCTGCGGTCAACTCCCAGAAACATTGCAGCAGCAATGGTGGAACCTGAACGCGAAATGCCGGGAATAACAGCAATACCCTGCACCGCTCCCACTACAAGGGCCTTCAAAGTGGTAGGCGACCCGGCAAA
>CAYUOB010000216.1:0-2626 GCA_964446145.1 uncultured Desulfobacula sp. | reverse complement strand
GTGGATATTGACAAAGACACGGGCAGGCAGGCTGCCGCCAGGATAACGGACATGGGAGGAAAAGCAGATTTTATCATGTGCAATGTAACCTCTGACCACGACTGCCGTTCATGCATTGAATCAATTAAAAAAAAATATGGCAGGATCGATATCCTGTTCAATAATGCAGGTGTCATAAGAAGAAAAACAATTGCAGAGCTTGATGAGGCTGACTGGGACATTGTCATTGATGTCACACTGAAAGGGGCTTTTCTGCTGTCAAAATATGTAATTCCGGTCATGGCTGCAAACGGCACAGGCAGCATAATCAACACAGGATCAGGCTGGGGCCTGAAGGGCGGAAACAAAGCTGCAGCATATTGTGCTGCCAAAGGCGGCATTATCAATATGACAAGGGCCATGGCCATTGATCACGGACCCCAGGGAATCCGTGTCAACTCCATAAGCCCGGGCGACATCGACACTCCATTGCTTCATGACGAAGCAAGACAGCTTGGGTGCGATGACAAAGATTTCATGACAGAAGCTGCTGACAGACCCCTTGCAAGGGTTGGGACTCCCATGGATATTGCAAAGGCAGCCCTTTTCCTTGCAGGCCCAATGTCAGAATGGATAACGGGCGCCAACATTACTGTGGACGGCGGAGGGCTTGCCTGAAAGCCTGCTTATCCGGCAGATTTTTCAAGTTTTCTGTAAAGGGTTCGCAGACTTATGCCAAGTTCCTGTGCAGCGCGGATTTTACCCTTTACATCATGGCCGTGCCGATCAAGGCACGACAGTATCATGTCAAGTTCCGCGGCAAGTGCTCCGGCCCTTATATTCTTTCCGGACACTTCCGCGGAAAGCCGCTGCCCGGAAAAATATTCAGGCAGGCTTGCCTGTGTTATTACATCTGTTTCTTCAATATTCACGCTGTATTCAATAACATTCTGAAGCTCACGTATGTTGCCGGGCCAGTCATGCGCCCTAAAAGCCGCCATAACAGATTCTGAAATTTTTTCGATACTGCGCCCTGATCGTATGCAGGCATTCCTTAAAAAGAAATACGCAAGAATATCCAGGTCACCCTGCCTTTCCCTTAAAGGCGGCAGGGACAGCGGGATAACGTTCAACCGGTAAAAAAGGTCTGGCCTGAATTTTTTTTCCATCATCATGGTTTGAGGGTCCTGGTTGGTTGCCGCAATGACCCTTGCATCGGCAGAGATCAGATCAACCCCTCCAACCCTTTGAAAGCTGTGATCCTGAAGCACGCTCAAAAGCTTCACCTGCATGTGAAGAGGCATTTCACCTATTTCGTCCAGAAAAATCGTGCCGCCCCGTGCAAGATCGAACCGGCCCTTTTTTCCTCCTTTTTTAGCTCCTGTGAAAGCCCCTTCCTCATATCCGAAAAGTTCACTTTCAAACAATGTTTCGGGAATACTTGCACAGTTTACAGGTATAAAGGGTTTATCCCGCCAGGGGCTTTTTTCATGGATAAGCCTTGCCGCAAGGCCTTTTCCAGTTCCTGTCTCACCTGTTATCAAAATATTTGACCTGCTTTGTGAAAACTTGCCTATCTTTTCCTTAAGCTCCATAATTTCAGGGCACTGCCCAAGCAGATCACGGGCAATGCCGGCGGATCCGGCCGCCCTGCCCGATGAAGGCAGTTTCTGCCTGGTGGCAGGCTCATCTTCCCTGATTAAAAAAACAATTGACCTTGTTTCATCATTAACAAGAACAGGGTTTGCAGATACCACAGCCTTTATACTGTCTGTTTCCACCTTGACCCTTTTCAGGGGCACGGGTTTGAGCGCCTCGTCAACAACAGGGGCAGGCAATACATGATAAGCACTGCCGGTATGAAGGCCGCAGAATGAAAAAAGTTTTCCGGCTTTTGCATTACACCTGAGGACCGAGCCGTCAAGGCCAGCAACCATAATACCATCCTCTGAAGAATCCATGATATTTTCAAGTATGGCACGGGTTTCTTCCATGAGAAAAAATTCCTGATTCCTGACAACCAGCTTTGCAATCCAGTCTGAAAAAATATCCAGTGCCCTGACAAATGTCTTGATCTTTTTTGTCATTCTTGCATGGGCCTCATCAGTAAAACTGGTAAGGGTCATGACACCGAAGTCCTGAGACCCAGAACGGATTGCCTTAAGGATTTCAATCTTTGCAGGACATTTGCCGATAAACCTGCACCCTGCACAGGAGCTCATGTGGCCGGGCCTGTTTACCACAACATTCCCGTTGGCAATCACCTCTTCAATGGACGGAGCATGAACAGCACTCCCCTTTTGACGCAGATACTCGTCAGTGCAGGAAATAAGGCGGGTTTTCATGTCAAAAACAGCTGCATCAATTTCCAGCGAACAACCGGCAAGCTGAATAACATCATCAATTTCTTTTTTATATGTTCCAATATCAGTCATCATAATAAATAACCATATATTTTTTTGTCATATATGACAATATATTTGACATAACAATGTCATTATTGACAATAAATATGAAAATAAATTTTAATTTTAAGCAGGGCACCGGCTCAGATACGCACATGACAGCTCAGTTCACTATATCTGCTCAAATATCTGAAGCGGCACAGATTCTGCTTTACCCTGTCACATCAGCATAAATAACAAAC
>CAYUOB010000215.1:0-2634 GCA_964446145.1 uncultured Desulfobacula sp. | reverse complement strand
TATTCTGACTTCCGGATCAATTTACTGACCACTCCTTCCCGTTAAAAATCAACAGTGGCATATGTGGCGTTCATTCCCGGTCACAGCGGCGGGTCCGTTCCTGATTTTCACAGGATTCCCTATTAACTGCACACACAGTAACCTGAATGGTACTAACAATATGTTGAATAATTTAAAGTGTCAAGAAAAAAATCAACCATCCTGTTCAGGCTGCTGTTTTTATATGATTTTGACACTGAAGGAGTCAGGATATGAAAATATCCCTGTTCAGAACATCCATGTCATTGAAGCCGGCTTTAAGGGAAAACAATACAGACAATATGGTGGCAAAAAATTCTGTGTAAAAAATGGCAAACATGATTGCTATCTGGTATTTGATGGCCACAAGGGGAACTGAGCCGCCGAGGATCTGGCCTGTCATCATGCCCGGAAGAGATACAAGCCCTATTGTTGCCATAGAAGCAATAATAGGGGTTATGGCAGCAAGAAAACTTTCCTTAAAATATGGTTTTAAAGCCTGTATTCTGCTGTTAAACAGGGAAAGGGCAAAAAGATACCCGTTTTCATCTTTCCTGATACCTGTGTAAAAATTGTTAAGCCCTATTATGATGCTGCGCAGACAGTTCCCCAGAAGCATTCCTCCTACAGGGATAAGGTATTTTGCCTCAAACAGATTTTCTATGCGCACAACAACTGCATTGAAAAAAAACAGCATGATAACAAAGGGAATCAAAAGAGAAAAAAACACAGGGCCGAAAAACAGCCGCAGTTTTAAATTGCTGGATTTTAAAATGGACTGACATGCAATGGAAACCATTATCAGAAGATAAAGGGAATTGAGCAAAGGAGAATTAAACCTGAAAAGGTATTCAAGATAAAGCCCCACAAAGCTTAATTGAACACACATTCTGGCAATTGAGGTCAAAAGGGTTTTATTAATACCCAGTTTAAGGCGCTTGTTAATATAAACAACCGGAATTAAAAAAACAAATAAAGAAGCAAGAGATAAAAACCCAAGGTCCTGTGCGCCATTCATTTTATATTACAGCCTTTTTATTTTAATGATATCATTCTTTTTCCATGCCTCATCATGGGAAATAATGATGGCAGTATTATTTTCACATTTCAGGATATAATCAGCCACTTTCTGTTTCATTTTATCATCTAGTGCTGAAGTGGGTTCATCCAGAAGCCATACTGGTCTGTTCAGAAGAAAACAAATCAAAAGACCTGCGCGCTGACGCTCTCCCCCTGAAAAATCCTTTATATTCTGATCAAAAATATTGTGCGGCAGGTCAAGCAGACACAGGATTTCTTCCAGCCTGTCAGAATATTCCACATTGTTGAAACTGAAAATTTCTTCAAAAATTTCCTTAAATATTTCTTTTCTAAGATCAATATCCTGACTCAGATAAAAAATCCGGGCCCTGATTTTTCTTATGTTCTCCCTGTTTATATCCAGGCCGTTAAACCGCACCTTTCCAGAGTCAACCGCCTGAAACCCAAGAAGGATTCTGAACAAGGTTGTTTTTCCTATGCCTGATTTTCCCTGAATCAATATCTTTTCATTTTTATTTATATTAAAACTGAAACCGGAAAAAATATTTTTATTTCCACGGGACAGGCATATGTTCTCGAATTCAGCTACCATCATTGCAAGGCCTTTTCAGTATAATCCATGTCATAAGAAATTCCACAGCCGTTTCACAGATACCATATATGTGTCAAAAACAAAACAATTGTGTTTTTAAGGATTTGCATGTATTTTATATGGCCTGGTCATCATACCATTAAAGGACAGATAAATTCCATGAAATTTGAATCATACCACATATCGGAACCAATAAAAAAGAACCTGGCAGGGCTTGGATTCAGGCGACCGACAGATATCCAGTACAAAGCCATACCTTCCATCATGAAAGGCGAGGATGTAATGGCAATTGCCCAGACAGGCACTGGCAAGACAGCAGCCTTTGCAATTCCCATAATAGACAGGATACACAGAAACAAAAAATCTAAACGCTCCCGCGGAATCCAGTGCATCATCATGGTGCCCACAAGGGAGCTTGCAATCCAGACCGACAATGTTTTCAGTAAAATTGCAAAACACACTCGGGTAAGAACAATGGCTGTTCATGGCGGTGTTGACCAGAATCCACAGATAAAAAAACTTGCAAAGGGCACGGATATACTGGCTGCAACACCAGGAAGAATGTTTGACCTGATAAGCCAGAAGGTCATAAAACTTGACCATGTAAATACTCTTGTGCTTGATGAGGCAGACCAGATGCTGGATCTTGGATTCATAGATGATATCCGTGCTGTGAAGAAAAAACTGCTCAGGCGCCACCAGACCCTTTTTTTCTCTGCAACAATCAATAAAGAGATAAAAAAACTTGCATTTTCCCAGGTGAAATCATCTGCAATTCGTATCCAGATTTCTCCTGAAGACCCTGTGTCAAAAAATGTCTCCCATTTTGTCAGCTTTGTTGAAATGGATGACAAACGTTTTTTTCTGCGCAAATTTATACGGGATAACCCTGAAGCCAAAATCTTTGTATTTGTCAGGACAAGGGATCGCGCTGAACGGGTTGCAAAGACTCTTGCAAGGGTAAATATTTCATGTGAACCAAT
>CAYUOB010000214.1:0-2675 GCA_964446145.1 uncultured Desulfobacula sp. | reverse complement strand
AGATGACTTCCCGATTGTTCACAAATGTGGAGGCAGTGCTAAAACAGATGCAGCCATTATCAGGAACAGTCTGCTTCAGCAGAAATATTTCCTTAGAATGCTGGCTGATATGTTTGGTCCCTTTCAAATGGTTCTGATCAGAGCAATCATCTTTAAAGGCCTGGTTTTAAGAGTTCTTACAGGTGCTGCCATGAAATTTTTTAAACCAGAGACAGGAAGCCTGCTTTTTCTAACTTCGCTTGCACGGATTAAAACTGTTTTCAAACAGGTATAAGACCAGTATGTCATGAGAATCGGAATTGATGCACATATTTTAGGAAAAAATCAGGGTGGGGTTGAAAGATATGTTAAAGAGATTGTTTCACGTGTCCCTGCACTGTTGCCTGAACACCTGTTCTTTATTTTTGTCAACAGGCAATATGCAAGGACCGTTACAAACTGTGATAACATACGATATGTTCTGACACCTGTATCTGATCCAATTTTTCAACGGTCTGTAATCCTGCCGTTACTTGTAAAAATGCTGCGCATTGATATCCTGCACACTCAAAGAGTATTACCCTTTTTTGTAAACTGTAAATCCATTGTTTCCATACATGATATATTACCTTTGACCATGCCTGAAAACCACAAAGGATTAAGAAATGAAATAATCCGGAAACTCACACCATGGTCAGCCGGAAAAGCGTTAAGAGTACTGACGGTAAGTGAAACTGTAAAACGGGAGATTACTTCATCACTTAAGGTCTCAAAAAATAAAGTCAAAACTGTTTATAACGGCATAGACCATAATTCCGGAAAGCAGAGAGATATTGCTCCAGACGGTATTAATATTAAAGACCCTTATATCCTGTATTCAGGGGCGATTGAACCCAGAAAAAATCTTTTATGCCTTATCAGGGGATTCAAGCTGGTTTGCAAAAAATATCCCGGTCCATTAAACCTCATTATTGCAGGAATGAACAGAAATCTGTCATACAAAAAATTGCTTTGTGATTTGATTAAAAACGAAGGGATAAATGACCGGGTAATATTTGCCGGTTTTGTTTCGGATGCCGCCCTTGGAACACTTTATGAAAATGCGACAATTTTTATGGCGCCATCAATGGGGGAAGGATTTGATATGCCACCCCTTGAAGCTATGAAAAACACTACCGCTGTAATATGTTCAGACATTGAGATCCACCGGGAAATTTTAGACGGCTCAGCTCTTTTTTTTAAATTTGATTCCCCTGTAAGCTTATCAGAAAAAACTATACTGTTACTGAACAGCCCTGAAAAAAAAAAAGCGCTGAAAGCAAAAGGTATTGAGACTGCAAATAAATTCACATGGGAAAGAACAGCATGGCAGACCGCAGAAATATACAAAGAGACAGAAAAAATACGAGCTTAATCCGCTGGATTTTCAGGATTCTCTTTGATTCAGGAACCCAGGCATTGATACTCCACAGGGCCGCACATTTTTTTATGATATTCGGGGTGCCTGTCATTCCTGCAATTATCAGAAGGACCAATATTCTGCTCACAGGTACTGATATTCATCCAGGTGCACAAATTGATAACGGGGTGTGTCTTATTCATTCCGTGGGTACAATAATTGGCAAAGGTGTCAAAATAAAAAAGAATTGTGAAATTTTCGGTGGAGTTATACTTGGGGGCAAAGGAGGGAGCAGGCAGGATGACGGCAACCCGCTTATTGAACAGAATACGGTTTTATGCTCCGGAGCGATTATATTGGGGGAAATTACTATTGGCCGGAATGTGACTGTTGCTGCCGGAAGTGTAGTCCTTGATTCTGTCCCGGACAATGTTATGGTAGCCGGAAATCCAGCGAGAATAAAGGTGTGGTATGAAAACAATTTTGATTAAATTAAAATCAGCTATTGGTTTCTTACTTGCACTTGCGGCCTTATTGTTTGTCCGGCCTGAATGCACAGCAAAAATATACCGATGCAAAGTTGATGCTGAAAAAACCACAGGTATAGTCCATAAAGAGCTTTTCGGCACCAATATTGAGTGGTTTAACAATGCAAATGGTATATGGAGTGATAGCAGCGGCATAGATTTAGATTTTGCAGAACTGGCTCGTGATCAGGGTATATCTCTTGTCAGGTTCCCGGGTGGCACCCTGTCTGATTTTTACCACTGGAAAAATGGCATCGGCAGGCAGTCACTCAGGCCTGTATCTTTACATCACACTGATCCTGGCACATCAAGGAACTGGTTTGGAAGCCCTGAACTAATCAAATTCTGTAAAATGATTGGTGCTCAGCCTCTCATCACCGTTAATGCCGGCACAGGAACGCCGGAAGAAGCAGCCGGATGGGTGGCATATATGAATGCACCATCTCATGAAAAAAGAAAAAATGATGGTTTCCCTGACCCGATTGGGGTAAAATTGTGGGAGGTTGGAAATGAATTATATCTGAAAGGGAGTGATGCTGAAAAAAAAATCACAGTAACCCCGGAAGAGTATTCCAAAAAATTTCTTGCCTATGCAGAAAAAATGCGGTCCGTTGATCCCTCAATCTCTCTTATTGCCATAGGAGTTGCCGGATCATATAATGTTCCTTTCGGACCCTATAAAAACTGGAATAGAATTGTTCTTTCAAAAATCGGCGATAAAATTGACTATATATCGTTTCATAATGCATATTTGCCTGTTTTATATCAAC
>CAYUOB010000213.1:0-2676 GCA_964446145.1 uncultured Desulfobacula sp. | reverse complement strand
ACAAGCCTGACAAGAATGGATCTTTGCTTGCTGACAATGCCATGGAGTGGATGATAAAGGAAGCTGAAAAAGCAGATCTGTCCATTGAAACATATCTGAAGGATTCGCTTAAGCCAGACCCCCTTGCAAAGCTGCATAACTCAAGGAGAACATTTTACAGGATAAAGAAAAAGTTTTATCGTACCATTGACCATGGAAAGGGCAGGGTGCTGATACATGAATCCGTGAAATTACGCTGGGATCAGGATGAGAAATACCGGCCAAAAAATCTTGCGGAATATATTCAGGCCCATGACTGGCCGGATGAACTGGTTTCATAGCCCGGGCTGAATCAGGTATGGTTGAGCCGGTTGCAGGTGTGGCAGGGTTTACCGTGATGATGATCCTTGATGTGGCTTTGGGATGACATGCCTGGTGTTTTTTGGTTGACATGATCAACTTTTTATAATACAGCTATATTAAAGCTATATTGAGGATGGAAATATTATGCAACACCTTTTTCAGGAGGAAAAATGAAAGAAGTAGTTATCGCTGCTGCATGCAGGACGGCAATAGGAAGATTCGGCGGCTCACTTGCACCCCTTAGTGATATTGATTTCGGCCCGATTCCCATCAGAGAAGTTATTAAAAGAGCAGGGCTGACCGGTGATCAGATTGATGAAGTGATCTATGCATCCGGATACAGGACAGGAGATCTTCCCATTAATTCAGCCCGTGTTGTGGCTGTCAAGGCAGGTATCCCGATTGAAAAGCCTCAGTTTACAATCAGCAAGGCATGTGCAGGCAGCATTAAGGCCACAGCACTGGCAGCCCAGGTTATCAAAGCAGGGGATGCAGATATTATTGTGGCAGGTGGCATGGAAAGCATGAGCAACGCTACTTTTATGCTGAAAAAGGCAAGATGGGGCTACCGCCTTGGGCATGGTCAGCTCCAGGATCAATTGATTCTGTTTGATCCTTTAAGTGGCAATACCATGGGCGAAACAGCCGAAAACGTGGCTGAAAAATATAATGTTTCAAGGGAAGACCAGGATGAATTCGGCTTAAGAAGCCAGCAGCTTGCAGAAAAAGCCATTAAGGAAGGAAAATTCAAGGATCAGATTGTTCCTGTTGAAATTCCCCAGAGAAAAGGTGACCCAAAAATATTTGATACTGACGAACATCCACGATTCGGCACTACGCTGGAAGCTCTTCAGAAATTGAAACCTGCTTTCAGAAAAGGCGGTACCGTTACTGCCGGAAGTTCTTCCGGTATGAATGACGGGGCTTCTGCCCTTGTTGTAATGTCAAGGGAAAAAGCTGATGAACTCGGAATTACTCCAATGGCAACTATTGTCACATATGCATCTGCCGGTGTTGATCCGGCTTATATGGGAATAGGGCCCATTCCAGCCACAAGAATGGCTCTTGAGAAATCAGGGCTGAGCATTGACGATATAGATCTCATAGAGCTGAATGAAGCATTCGCTTCCCAGTCTCTTGCCTGTATACGCGAACTTAATATGGACATGGATAAAGTCAATGTAAACGGCGGCGCCATCGCCCTTGGGCATCCTGTATCTGCTTCAGGCGGCGTTATCCTGACAAAGCTTTTGTACGAAATGCAGGCCAGGGATTTACGATACGGGCTTGCAACCCTGTGCATAGGCGGAGGACAGGGAATGGCCGTTATTCTTGAACGCAAGTAATTTGTCTTTAAAGATACTTGGCGGGATTTTGCAATTTTAGGCTTGATTTGAATATTTGCAGCCGTTATAACTGAATGAATTTCATTGTAAAATTGGAGAATCCCGCATGCAAACTTATTTTGCTCCTGCAAAGAGAACTGACAGGAGAAAATTTAAAAATCAGGTCAGTGACATCAGCCGCAGCCCCATAATGACTGCATTGCTCAGTACAGTAACAGGCCTGATCATAGTTTTTAACGAAGATCGTCAGATTGTTGCTGTCAATCACTCCTTTCTCAAAGCCATGGGCATCAATGACCCTGAAGCTGCTCTGGGGCTTCGTTTTGGCGAAGCCATTAATTGTATCAATGCCTGTAAGGCTCCGGCAGGCTGCGGCACGACCCCCAAGTGTGCATCATGTGGAGCTGTTATCGCAATGATGGCGGCCATTGAAGAAGACCGGGAAGATGAACAGATCTGCGCACTTACTTCTGAAAATGCCGGAGTCAGGTCTGATATTTGCCTGCGGGTCTTTGCAAAACCCATAAGAGTGGAAAAGAACAGATGGATTCTGGTTTTTGCAGAGGATATCACAAAACAGCAGTTCTGGATGAATATGGAGCATGTTTTTTTTCATGATATCAATAACCTGCTTACTTCCCTTGTGGGAAATCTCCAGCTTATGGCGATGCAGATGCCGGACAGAGAGGATATCGCCCGGGTTCGCGATACAGCAGAAAGATTGTGCAGCGAAATAAATATTCAAAAGACTCTGCAGTATTATAAAGATGCAGGATATATTCTTAACAGATCCAGTGTCAGCCTCAGTGATATTAAAAAGGAATTTTATCTTGTTATCTCAGGCCATGATGCATTGAATTCCAGAACAATTGAGGAAAACTGGCCTGACAGCCCGGACATAAAAATTAATACAGATGCAATACTTGTTTCGCGTGTCCTGGCCAATATGGTTATCAATGCACTTGAAGCAAGTGACAGGGGCAGAGCT
>CAYUOB010000212.1:0-2732 GCA_964446145.1 uncultured Desulfobacula sp. | reverse complement strand
AACATACCAATTGACACAATTGCGTCAAAACGCTCATCAAGGCTGCGATAATCTTTAAGCTCAAATTTTACATCCAGGTCTTTGCAAAATTCCTGTGCAAACTGCATCTGTTCCCTTGACACTGTGATGCCATGTACCTTTGCCTTGTATTTTTGCGCAGCATATTTTGCAAACCCTCCCCATCCGCATCCGATATCAAGGACTTTCATGCCGGGCTTAAGCCCTATTTTACGGCATATCATATCAAGTTTTGCTTCCTGGGCCTCATCCAGGGTTTCAGCGTTTTTCCAGAATCCGCAGGCATAGTTCATTCCCTTATCAAGCATCAGGGAAAAAAGATGATTACCGGTATCATAATGTTTTTTTCCTATGATATAGGCCCTGGAACTGCGCTGTGGATTAAAGAATCTATCCTTTAACACTGCCCATGCCACCAGTGCAGGACTGATTTTTACCTTTTTATCAAGCCTTGCCTGCAGAATTTTTGTAAAAAACTGATCCAGGGCATCGCAATCCCACCATCCATCCATATATGATTCACCAAGGCCGATGGAACCTGTTGACAAAACCCTTTCAAAAAAATCAGGGTTATGGACTTTTACGTCCCATGGACGCGATCCGTTAATTTTTATATCCAAAGGGGAAATAATTTTCTGAATATCTTTTTTTACTTTTGATTCCATAAACCAACCACCTTTAAAGTAAAAATGCTATCAGTATTTCACATAAATTTTGCTTAACATAAGAAATACATTAAAACAAGCAGTTGATGAACCTGAAAAAGGAATTATTATTATTTTAATTGGATCACCGAAAAAAACCAATAAAAACAGGGAGCTGAAATAATGCCTATTTTTGAGTATCAATGCCGTAAATGCAAAAAAAATTTTGAAAAACTTGTTTTTGCAGGAGAAGACGGGGATATTGAATGTCCTGAATGCAAAAGCCGTGATGTTGTAAAAAAAATGAGCGCCACAAGCTTTATGGGCGCAAGTATTGGAAAATGCGCAACAGGGTCGCCCAAGGGCTTTTCATGAGCCGGATAATGGCCCTTCGGTCTGAAGGGTATTATCCTGTGCTAAGTTAACAGGCAGGGCAGAATATTTTGCCCTGCCTGATTATATCTGAGATTGCAGTATCAGCAGTTTTTACTATCCGTGTACAGGGATTCCGCAGGCTTTTAAGGACAATTCGCCCATGATTTCCCCAAAAGTCGGATGGGCATGAATTGTATGTGCAATCTGGCTGGCAGTCAAATCATTTCGCATTGCAAGACAAGCCTCTGCAATGAGGTCGGTGGCACGCGGGCCTGTGATGTGCACACCAAGAACCCTGCCTGATTTTTTTTCCATAATCATTTTTGCTGACCCAGCAAGCTCTCCTGTTGCATGGGCTTTTCCAAGTGATCTGAAATTCACGGAAAATGTTTCTATCTCATATCCTTTGTCAATGGCAGTTTTTTCGCTCAGGCCGACCATGCCTATTTCAGGCATGGTAAAGACAGCACCCGGAATCACATCATAATCCATTGATTCTTCAATGCCCATGGCATTGGCAGCAGCAACCATGCCCTCATGAGATGCAACATGGGCAAGCATGGCTTTTTCAGGGCCGAGAATATCTCCTATGGCATAAACATCATCGATTTTTGTCTGCATCTTTTCATTTACTTCAATCCAGCCGTATTTATCTGTTTCAAGGCTGATATTGTCCAGTCCAAGCTCCCCTGCAAGAGAAGCTCTTCCTATGCAGACAGCCATTTTTTCCGCTTCAATCACATCTGTCTTCAATTTTAAAGGTTTTGGGTTGTCAGTAAACTCAGAAATGCCGAGATGAATGGACAGTCCATTTTTATCCTTGTGCGCAGATTTCACAATTGTATCACACAGCACTTTGATCTTTTTCTTTTTCATTTCCTTCAGCAGAAGTTTTGAGCACTCTGTGTCAACCATGGGAAGGGGAAGCAGCCTTGACATGGCTTCAACAACAGTCACACGTGAACCAAGTGCTGAAAATATAAATGCAAATTCACATCCTATAACTCCTCCTCCCACAATAACAATGGATTCAGGAATTTTTTCAAGGCAAAGCATGTCATTGGAGGATAAAATATTCTCATGATCAAAGGGAAAAGCCTGAACATTCAGCGGAGCGGTTCCGGCTGCTATGATCAGTTTATCATATTCAATCTGTTTTGAGTGCCCGTCGTCCAAAATTATTTCCACAAGCCCGCTACCTTTTATTACAGCCCTGCCCCTTTCAATTGCCACGCTCCGGGATGACAGCAGACTGTCTATTCCCTTTCTCTGAATCTCAAGAACCTTGTTCTATGTTTTCATCAGAGCCTGTATAACCGGGCTCAGCTTGCCTTCCAGGGTTAAGCCGAATTCTTTTGCTCCTTTTAATTTAAGCAGAATATCCGCAGAATGGTTCATGATTTTGGATGGAATGCATCCATGATTCAGGCATGTGCCCCCAAGATTTTCCTTTTCCACAATGGTAACCTGCGCACCAAGATCAGCAGCTCTTAAAGCGGCAACATATCCTCCCGGCCCTGCTCCGATTACCACAATCTTTTTACCCATACTAATACCTCCTTTAAAAAATAAATCAATTTCATATCCAGGTTTTCAATATTTGCGATTTTTATACAAAATTTAAGGTGATTACATTATTTTTTATAAAAAAATTAATTTTTTTATAAATTTAATCAAATATTATTTGACAATATC
>CAYUOB010000211.1:0-2792 GCA_964446145.1 uncultured Desulfobacula sp. | reverse complement strand
GAAATACGGGATGCACGCTCACTTTGGGGGGCAGACACCCTTGAAACCTGCCGCAGGATAAAGAAGGAGCTTGGTGACAACTCCATCAAAACCGCAACCATAGGCCCGGCAGGAGAAAACCAGGTGCTTTATTCCCTGATCTGCTGTGAATACAACAGACAGGCAGGCAGGGGAGGAGCAGGAGCTGTCATGGGTTCCAAAAATCTCAAGGCTGTTGCAGTCAGGGGCACAGGCATAATAAGGGTTCATGATGTCAATAGATTCAGAACAGCCTGCAGAACAGCATTGGAAGAGCTGGATAAAAGTTCTGAAATACAGGGTTTCAGAACTTCAGGCACTGCATCCTCAATAGAATATGCCAATGCTTCCGGGCTTCTTCCCCATAAGAATTACAGGTACGGCACATTTTCAAAGGCTTCAAAAATAGGCGAAAAAGGCCAGGCAAAGCATCTGTGGCTGGGCGCTTCCGCATGTATGGGATGCCCAATACACTGCAGCATGACAGGAGCTGTACGCACAGGAAAATACAGGGGTATTGTAACAGATATTATTGAATACGAATCTGCATCGCTCATGGGATCCAATCTCAATATTTCAGATATAAGGGCCATAGCACACCTGGTAAGGCTGTGCGACCTTTACGGCCTTGACACCATGTCCACCGGAGGTGCCATAGGCTTTGCCATGGAAGCATGTGAAAAAGGACTTATCCAGCCTCCAGAAGGAATCAGCCTTTGCTTCGGCAATATTGAAGCTGCTGAATATCTTATCCATTCAATTGCCGCAAAAGCTGATGAACTCGGCAGGATTCTGTCCCAGGGGGTAAAAAAGGCAGCCTGCCTGACAGGCGGCAATGCCTGTGATATTGCAGTGCACATCAAAGGCCTTGAGTCACCTGCATGGGGACCCAGAGGGGTATCAGGCATGGGCCTTGCCATAATGACAGCCGACAGAGGCGGCTGTCATCAGAGAGGTTTTACCGTGGGCTATGAACTTGAGGGACAATGGCAGGGTACCGGCCTTGACCCTGTATCCCCCGAACACAAGGCAGAAATGGTGGTGCATCTGCAAAACTATTCAGCAGGGACAGACACCCTTGTAAAATGTGATTTTGGCAGTTTCGGAATTTCTCCGGAAACCTATGTGAAACTGTTGAAAGCAGCCACAGGAAGGCAATATCCAAACGATATCTTCACAACAACCGGTGAAAAAATATGGAACCTGGTCAGGATGTTCAATCTCAGAAACGGCCTTGACCCGGCAGAGGACACCCTGCCCCGCCGTTTTACAGAGGAAAAGCTTCCTGACGGCCCGGCAATGGGGCACTGTATTTCCAAAAAAGATATGGCATATATGAAAAAGGAATACTATAACCTCAGGGGATGGGACAAAAAAGGAGTCCCAATGGATAAAACCCTGAAACGTTTGAGGATTGAGTATGCCGGATCAAATCAATAAAAAAGCAGCCAAAACCATTGCCACCAGAAAAAGGATTCTTGATACTGCGACCTATCTTTTTGCAAGGCTGGGGTATCACAAAACCACTATCCAGGATATTGCCTACCACATAGGCATGACAACAGGAGCTGTGTTCCACCATTACAAATCAAAAACTGATATTCTCGAGGAAGTGGTGGAAGAGCTTAACCACAGCTTTGACCAGTATATTGAATTTTTTGACACCAAACCCTCTGAATACAGGGAACTTATCAGTGGAATGATGGAAATTTTCATGGACAGATTTCACAACCATCCTGACACCATTATTGCGCTTGCTTCCCTTGCAGCTGAATTCAGCGGAATCAGAGGCCCTGTGATTGTCAAAATTCAGGCAGCCTACGATATATTTGTGGATGCCTTTGAAAAGGCCCAGAACAGAATAGAGCCCAAAAAAACCAACAGAGCTGCTGCTGAATGTTTCATTGCAGGACTCCAGGGTGTTGCGCTCCAGGCTCTGGTCAGGGACGGTGAGATGGATATTGAAGAGCTTGTAGCGGGATTCATGGATCTGGTGGCAGGACAGGATTGATCTGATACTTTAAAAACCTTTCTGCCTTTTTCATTCCAGAACTCTGAATCCCGGTTGAACCATATAATTTGCAACCTGGAATCCAGTGAGAAAAAAGGAGTTGTAGGAATGAAAAAGCAATATGATTATATCATTATCGGCGGAGGATCAGCAGGATGCGTTCTTGCCAACAGACTGAGCCATAACCCGGCAAACAGGGTTCTGGTTCTGGAAGCGGGCCGCCCGGATTATATCTGGGATATATTTATTCACATGCCGGCAGGGCTCACCTTTCCCATAGGCAATAAATACTATGACTGGTGCTATGAATCAGAGCCGGAACCGTTCATGCACCACAGAAAAATCTTCCATGGCCGCGGCAAGGTTCTTGGAGGATCTTCCAGTATCAACGGGATGATTTATATACGCGGCAATGCAATGGATTATGAAAAATGGGCAAAGGACAGCGGCATGGAAAAATGGGATTACGCCCATAATCTTCCATATTTCAAACGTGCAGAAAACCGTCTCAAGGGCCCTGATGACTACCACGGGACAAAAGGTCCTCTGATACTTGAAACAGGCCCATGTAAAAACCCTCTTTTCAATGCCTTTCTCAATGCCGCAAAGCAGGCTGGCTATCCACTGACAGATGATGTTAACGGGTATCAGCAGGAGGGGTTTGGCCCCTTTGACAGAAATATCCACAAAGGGCGGCGCCTGCGTGCTGCACGAGCATACCTGCACCCTGAATTGACACATCGCCACAACCTTGAGGTAATGT
>CAYUOB010000210.1:0-2831 GCA_964446145.1 uncultured Desulfobacula sp. | reverse complement strand
AGGGGTTTTTTACGGGATTGCCTCAGGCCTGACCTTTGCCCTGCTCGCCCTTGTAAACCGCAGAAACGCAAGAGAATCAGATTCCATTGCAATTGCATTCTACCAGAATCTTTTTGCATGTTTTTTTCTCATTATACCTTGTATTCTTACAAAAGGCCCGGTTCCCGTATTCTCTGACCTGCCTTACCTGATGATCCTGGGGCTTGCCTGTACTGCACTTGCCCATACCCTGTTCATAAAATCACTTGCCTTTATAAAAGCCCAGACCGCAGCAGTCATCTCAGGGCTGGAGCCGGTTTATGGCATTGTTTTCGCCTTTTTGCTCCTGAACGAAATACCTGCGACTAGAACTCTTGCAGGAGGAGCTGTAATCATCGGCACGACTGTTCTGAGCGGGATTTTGTCAGAAGGTCATTAACCGTTGCAATATATTCTGAATTTCTGCATGGCTTGGCAAGATGCGCCATGAAACTGTCATTTGCCATCAGGTGGCTGATTGACTCAATAAACTCGATATTTCCTGAAATTAACAGGACAGGCACAAGTTTATCATGTTGTCTTATGCTGCGATAGATATCCATTCCATTCATTCTGCCGGGAAGCATATAATCAAGGCTGACAAGATCATAATCCTTCATCGAAAAAAAATCCATTGCCATATCACCGTCAAAAGCCACATCAACCTTGTGGTTAAAAGGAGTGGCTGCAAGGAGGCTGCATTGGATCCTGGCAATTGCATGTTCATCTTCCACCAGAAGAATCTGCTTGTTTGAATTGATTGTTTCAGATGTCTCAGATCCCCCACAGGGCAGAGAATCCTGGATCACAGGAAATTTTACAACCGCCTTTGTTCCCTTTCCAAAAGTACTGAAAATCCTGATTTCAGCATTGTGCCGGGCAAGATTACGCCTGACCGTGCAAAGCCCGTATCCCATGCCCTTTATACCGGGTGCATAGGCTTCACACTGATCTTTGCTGCCTTTAAGCGTGAAACAAGGATCAAATATCCTGTCCAAATCTTCATCAGGTATGCCGCATCCATTATCTTCAACTTCAAGGATAATATCCCTGGAATCGGAAAAAGCCCTTAACCGGATTTCAGGGTCTGTTATCCTGCTTACTGCATGAACCGCATTCATGATAAGATTTACCAGGATATTTTCTATCATGGCGGAATCCGCCACCAGTTCCGGCAGGCCGGGATCCAGGTCAAGGTGCAGGTCAACCGGCTCAAGCTCCTTTTTAAGCTGGCCTATAACACATTCGATTTTATCCTGCAATGACATGCATGTACATACAGGTTCCCTGTCCTTTGCAAATTCAACCAGGTTCCTGGTTAAAATTTTCCCCTTTGCTGTCTGGCTCAGAATATCATTCAGATATTCCCTTGTCTGGTGTTCATTGCATTCAAGGAGGGCAAGCTCTGAAAGCCCCATGACAGCTCCAAGAATATTATTGAAATCATGGGCCAGTTTTCCGGCAACCTGTGCTATTAACTCATTTTTTTCATGCTCGGCAAGAAGAGCTTTTGTCTGTTTTAAATGTTTTTCCATTTTCCGGTTTCCGTCAACTGCGGCTGATAATCACAGATCATCAGGGATTAAATCCTTATTATTGGGAATCACTGGATTTGATATAGGTGCTCAAATTAATTCCAGTTGAATTTATACCAAGCTTTTTTCTTATGTTCTTGCGGTGTGTGTTAATTGTCTGCACTGAAAGACATAACATCTCTGCTATTTCCTTTGAACTGCACCCCTGGTTTATCAGATGGCATATCTCCACCTCCCTTGGAGAGAGCAGGTCCATGTTCTGCAATGTCCAGCTGAACAACGGTGTTATGATTACCTTTAAATTATGTATCAGGGCCTTCAGATATTTTTTGTCCGAATCAGTCCCATTTGCCTGAATTCTGCCGATCAGCGGAAGAATAAGATGCTGAAGCTTTTTGTTCATCTCTTCCCTTAATTCCTGTTTTTCTTTTTCACGCTGATCCAGTAATTGTTTCAGAGTAATATTTTTTTCAGCCAGCAAAATCTCCTTATGCGAAATTTCCTTTTCCAGATATCTGCGTTCAGCACTCATGCGCACAATTTTTGCTTCAAGGTCCTTAATTGTTTCAGCCATGGAGGCCAAATTGCCAGGATAAACAGATTCATCTTTACAGATTTTCCAACCTGTTCCCAAAATACAATCCATATTCTTCCACAGGCATTTAACCATAATGGATTCAATTTCAATTGGTTCTCCGGTTCCACTCGTCATTAAGAATCTGCGATAAATATGTTCTTTTTTTTCAAGAGAATTGATCCCGGACAACAGGGAATCAAGATCAGCCTCCGGACAGATCAGCAGAATGGATTTGCCCAGGAGCCTGGATCTGGAAAATCCAAGCTGACGTGCCATGAATGAGTTGATTTCCAGAAAAGTCCCTTCATGGTCAATTACCCAGAAAAAGAGTCTGCTGAAATTGAAAAGCGTTTGATAATTATTGTCTTTGTCACTCGATGTCAGTGTATGAGTCTTCCGTTCAGCAGGTTCATTGAGGTTTTTCATATTCCAAGCAATTACTCCCTTTTTACATAACTTTGCAAGCGCAGGAACACAATAATATCCACACCATCCCTGTGGACGGGGAATATGATAAACAATCCTTTAATTGCCGGTGTTCTTCAGTTTAATTGTTCTGTAATTTTTGTAAATATTTAAAAAATAAGGTAGGGATTAGGTAGATAGTTTACCCAATCAGCACACATTCAATACCATCTTACCTTTTTATAGAATTTAATTTGATTTAATGTCAACGGTTTTAGGGCAGGCCTTAGGTTAGA
>CAYUOB010000209.1:0-2843 GCA_964446145.1 uncultured Desulfobacula sp. | reverse complement strand
GGGCATCATGGAGGCTCTGAGCATGTTATGATTGATTTTCCGGACCAGGCTCTTGAAAAATTAACCTATGATGATAAGATAATGGTCAGAACCCGTGGTCAGGGCCTTAAACTTCTTGATTATCCTGATATTAAATTATTTAATCTTGATCCGGGCCTCCTTGGAAAGATGAGGATACAGGCTCTGGAAAATGGCAGGATCAGCGTGCCTGTCACAACCATTGTTCCTGCCCAGTGCATGGGGTCGGGCCTTGGGTCTGCCCATACTGCGGCAGGAGACTATGATGTGATGACAAGCGATACTGAAACAGTAAGGAAATATAAGCTTGATCAGCTTAAATTCGGTGATTTTGTTGCATTGCAGGATCATGACAATTCATATGGCAGGGCATTTGTGAAAGGAGCCTTGAGCATTGGAGTGGTTGTTCATTCAGACTGCCTGCTTGCGGGGCACGGGCCCGGCATAGCAACGCTTATGACATGTTCCATGCCCCTTATTGAACCTGTAATTGATTCTGATGCAAATATTGCCGTACTTTTAAAAATAGGGACGGAAAGAGAAACTTTCTGAACTTTGAAGCATATTTCAGGGAGAAATCTCGATGGGCGGGATGCAGGCTCTTGATATCATAACAGGATTGATAGTGGTATATGTGTCTTTGAGTATAGTATGCACAGCTGTAAACGAGTTGATTGCAGGCTGGCTCAACCTCAGGGCTGCTCATCTCAAGGAGTGCATTGACAGTTTCATGGGCTCCAGTGATGAAGAATCAGTTGAAAATGATTTTTTCGCCCATGCAATAATCCAGAGTCTGTGCAGGCGGAAAGGCCCTGAAAAAAAAAGGTATCCTTCCTATATTTCATCTCATACTTTTTCCATTGTCCTGATGGATATTCTCAGAACAAGAGCAAAGGAATCCGGAGCCGGCAGCAGCCCGGAAATGGATACAATGATAACAGCTCTTGGGGAAAAATCAGAGCTTAAATCCATTTTAAGGGTGCTGTGGGAAGAATCAGGCGGCGACCTGAAAAAATTCAAAGCAGGGCTGGAATCCTGGTATGATAATATAATGGGCCGTGTTGCAGGCTGGTATAAAAGAAAAATGCAGATAATAACCCTTTGTGTTGCAATTGTCATTGTCGCAGCCACAAATGCGGATACCATTCAGATCATAAAATCCATGTCAAATGATCCTGCTTTGAGGAATACTCTTGTGAGTCAGGCAAAGGTACTTGTCAGTGAAAAATCAGGGCAGGTATCAGTTGATTCGGGCAGGGTGCCTGAAGGAGCATCCCCTGCACTTCAGCAGATTAATGCAAGGCTTGGCAGCCTGGGGCTGCCCCTTGGCTGGCACCGGGATCGTGACCATAAAAGAGATGGCATTGAAAATCTTGTACTTGAAATAATCAATAAAATTGCCGGGCTTTTTATCACTGTTTTTGCAGTGTCCCTGGGTGCGCCGTTCTGGTTTGACATACTTAACAGGCTCATGAATTTAAGGGCAGCAGGCACCAGAGAAGATACAGAAAAGGACAGCAGGAAACAATAAATTGAGCATGAAAAAAACAGCCATACTTGAAAAGGGCAAAGGAAAAATACGCAAACAGGCAAAGCTTGTCTATTTGTATGAAAAAGAATCAAGATACCTTGCCCAGGTTGCAGAGAGCATAAAGGATATCGCAGCACAGGAACTTGAAGACCTGGGTGCATATGACCTGAAACCGGTTTTCCGGGGTATATGGTTCAGGGCGGACCAAAGAAATTTTTACAGAATTGTATATTTCTCACGCCTGGTTTCACGGGTTCTGGCGCCGCTTGCATCATTTGAGTGCAAAGATAAAAATGATCTGTACAGGGCAGCAAGGAAAGTCAGATGGGAAGAGCTTCTTGGGCTTTCCACAAAATTTTCAATTACAGCCAACGTATCTGATTCCAGCATTAGTCATTCAAATTTTGCAGGCCTGAAGGTAAAGGACGCCATTGCAGATTATTTCAGGGACAGAACCGGAAGGCGGCCCAGTGTGAATGCAGATCGTCCTGACATAATCATCAATATTCATATCCATAAAGATATTGCAACTTTGTCGGTGGATGCTTCAGCAGGGCCGATGCACAAGCGCGGATACAGGGAGGAATCTGTCAGCGCCCCCATGCAGGAGACAGTTGCAGCTTCAATTATTGCATTGTCCCGGTGGGACGGCACAAAGCCTTTATATGATCCGATGTGCGGATCAGGAACACTTCTGTGTGAAGCCCTGATGAAATACTGTAGGATTCCGGCCATGATATTCAGGGAGAAATTCGGGTTTGAACGGCTTCCTGATTTTAATGCCCGTATATGGAATCAGGTCAGGCAGCAGGCCATAGATGGAATAAAGGAACCTGAAACAGGCCTTGTTGCAGGAAGTGATATTTCAGAAGATTCTGTTAATGCGGCAAAAATAAATATAATGGGACTTCATTTCGGCAGCAGGGTTGCAATCGAGCAAAAGGATTTCAGGGATATAGATTCTCTTGAGGATCATGTGATTGTGGCCAATCCTCCCTATGGAATCCGCATGGGAAAGAATGAGAACCTCAATCTTTTTTACAGGGATCTGGGTGCTTTTTTAAAGAATCATTGCAGCCGCTCCCAGGCTTTTATCTATTTTGGCGAGCCTAAATATATTAAAAAAGTGCCCCTGGCCCCGTCCTGGAAACGCCCTCTTAAAATCGGCGGGCTGAATGGAAAACTTGCAAAATACGAATTATATTAAATATGAATTCATTGAAAAAAAACAAGGAACCGGAAAAAAACTGTAAATCAGGGCAATCTTATACATGTAGTGATTACAGGCAGGAAA
>CAYUOB010000208.1:0-2865 GCA_964446145.1 uncultured Desulfobacula sp. | reverse complement strand
TGACAGATTCGGGCGGTTTCCAGTTTTTTTCACTTGCAAAACTTGCAAAATTTACTGATGAAGGTGTTGCATTTCAATCCCATATTGACGGATCCCGTCATATTTTTTCTCCTGAAAAGGCAGTTGACATACAGATGATTTTAGGATCAGACATCATGATGTCCCTTGACTGGTGTATTGGGTATCCTGCTGAAGAAAGGCAGGTATTGAAAGCCCTTGAAAAAACCACCATGTGGGCAAAAAGAGGGTTTGAACACTGGAAGGAAAAGGGAGGGAAAAATAATCTGTTCGGGATCATACAGGGCGGAATGAATACACAGCTGCGTTCTGTTTCTGCAGGGGAAATCACAAGCATTGATTTTCCCGGTTTTGCCATAGGCGGGCTTAGTGTGGGAGAGCCCAAGGAACTGATGTATGAAATGGCAGAACACACCCTGCCTCTTCTGCCTGCTGACAAGCCAAGATATATCATGGGGGTCGGCACTCCGGAAGACCTTGTGGAACTTGCAGGCATGGGATGCGATATGTTCGATTGTGTCATGCCTTCAAGAAACGCCAGAAATGGTCAGCTTTTTACAAGCAGGGGTACTTTGAATATTTCCAATGCAAAATTTAAATTTGACAGGGACCCGATTGACCCTGAATGCACATGTCATACCTGCCGCAATTATTCAAGGGCGTATCTGCGGCACCTTTACAAGTCAAGGGAACTTCTGGCCTACCGCCTTAATACGGTTCACAATATTTATTATTATCTTGACCTGATGAAAAAAATAAGAGAATCAATAAGAGATGACAGATTTGTTGAATTTAAGAAAGAATTTTACTCAAAACGCAGCACCTGATAAAATTTTTGTGGATTCAGATAAGGAAAAAGCATAATGCATGAAATGGGAATTGCACAGCAGCTTGTTCAGATAGCAATTGATTCAATTCCGGAAGAAATTGAAAACCCTTCGGTTGAAAAGGTGAATCTTAAAATAGGGCGCCTTGCAGCAGTGGTTGAGCACAGCCTTACCTTTTGTTTTGAAATTATTACAAAAGATACTCCCCTTGAAAATGCCAGTCTTGAAATAGATTTCATACCTGTTACAATGCATTGCAGATCATGCGGTAACAGATGGGAGGTTACAGGCCCTGTCTTTACCTGTCCCGTGTGTGAGGACGGGAAGGTTGAAATGCTCACCGGCAGGGAAATTGAAATAACATCCATTGAACTTGCAGAATAGTTCATAAATCATAACCTTTCAGAAAATCGGGACAGAATAATGGAAATCAATATTCAGAAAAAAGTTCTTGAGGCGAATGAAACCCAGGCAGACATTAACCGCAGGTTTTTCAGGGATAATAATGTGTTTGTCCTGAACATGATGTCTTCGCCAGGCTCCGGAAAAACCCAGACATTGTGCAGGACACTGGCGCAGATCATGCCCGGTATCAGGACAGGGGTGCTTGTGGGTGATGTATGCACGACCAATGATGCCAGAAGGCTTGAGGTAACAGGTGCAAAAGTGAGTCAGATTAATACTGACCAGTTTGGGGGTGACTGCCACCTTGCGGCAAACCTGATTTTTGATTTTGCAAAACCTTTGGGGTGTGATGAGCTTGACCTTTTAATAGTTGAAAACATAGGCAATCTTGTATGTCCTGCTGAATTTGATATAGGAGAAGATGCAAGAGCCGTGGTGTTAAGTGTGACAGAAGGAGAAGACAAACCCCTTAAATACCCCCTGATGTTTCAGGTAGCTGATGTTGCAATTTTAAACAAGACTGACCTTCTGCCCTATCTTGATTTTGATGCGCACCTTGCTGTTGAGAATATGAAAAAAGTGCATCCCCATATGCCTGTGTTTGAAATGTCAGCCATGACAGGGGAAGGATTTGAGCCCTGGATAGACTGGCTTAAGCTCAAAGTATTTGAAAAAACAGGCAGATAATATGGCTGTGGATGCATTTAATGCCATGTAACACATTTTCAGAAAAGGAAAAGACTCATGAATCTTAAAAAGATGGCTTTTGCAGGTTCATGGTATCCTGCAGATGCAAAAGAATGTGAAGCCAGCATTAAAAATTTTCTGAATGAAGAAAATAAAACCATATCCAGATGCTGCGCAGGAGCAATTGTACCCCATGCAGGCTGGTATTATTCCGGTTCGCTTGCATGCGGGGCTATTGCATGTCTTGCCGGTACAGACGGCAGGCCGGATTCAGCCATTGACACTGTTTTTGTGTTCGGGGCACACATGCATCCCCAATCCGAACCCTTTATTCTGGCAGATGGTGCAGTTGAAACCCCGTTTGGGGATATTGAAGTGGACACGGAACTTGTGGAAAGAATCTGTGCCGGTATTACACTCCGTCAGAGGCCTGTATCCGGATTTCCCGATGATAATACCCTTGAGCTTCAATATCCTTTTATACGGTATTTTTTTCCGGAGGCGAAAATCGTGGTGATCGGTATTGCTCCTTCGTTTTTTGCACCAATTGCAGGAAGCATGGCTGTGTCTGAGGCAGAAAGGCTGTCACGCAATATCAGGGTTATAGGATCAACAGACATGACCCATTACGGCCCTGATTTCGGTTTCACTCCGGCAGGAACCGGCAAAAATGCCGTTGAATGGGTGAAAAATGAAAACGACCGGCCAGCCATTGATGCAATGCTTGCAATGGATGAGGAAAATATCATTTCCCATGGCCTGAATCACAAAAGCATGTGCTGCCCCGGGGCTGCAGCCTCGGTTTCTGCTGCCTGTAAAAAGCTTGGCGCAGTCAAACCCGTTGAGTTCGGCTACGCCACAAGTTTTGAAAAAACAGCTTCCACAAGTTTTGTGGGATATGCTGCTGTTGTTTACTGCATTGACTGAA
>CAYUOB010000207.1:0-2926 GCA_964446145.1 uncultured Desulfobacula sp. | reverse complement strand
TCCGCCCTGTCGATTACATCCGACCTGATGAGAAACAAAATTAAGTGCTATACCTATACTATTTCTTTAACCCTTGTAAAGGTTCTAAACCCAAAACAAGCGTGAAAGGACGTTTCGAGTGAATAAGAATATCACCAAAAAATTGGCAAAATGCAAGCAAAAAATCAGTAAAAAACTGAAAAAAAAGGAACTGGGCAGATCAAACAGCACCTATGTTCAAAGCATCCAACATTCATTATGAAAAAATAATAGCTCATCCGGCCAATTGTTCGTAAGTAATCTTTTGCTGGAAACGCGCTTATTTTGGGTTTAATTTACAGAGCCTGTTCCTATTTTTTCCTGCGTTTTGCCCTCAATGCCTGACGTTTTGAGGCCTGGAGCACTGATTTTCTCAGGCGTATGGCAAGGGGGGTTACCTCCACCATTTCATCGTCCCTTATGAAATGAATTGCCTTTTCAAGGGTCATGGGCTTTACAGGTGAACAGATTGTGCTTTCATCTTTTCCTGCTGCCCTCATGTTTGTCAATTTCTTTTCCTTGCACGGATTTACATTTATGTCCTGCTGACGGTTGTGCTCTCCTATTATCATGCCCTCATACACAGGAGTTCCCGGCTCAATAAAGAGCTGCCCCCTTGGTTCCAGGTTGAAAAGCGCATATGGAACAGCTTTTCCCTGACGGTCAGATACAATCGACCCTGTATAACGCACAGGAAAATCCCCCCGGTATTCCTCATATCCGGAAAGATAAGAATTCATGATCCCTGTTCCCCTTGTATCAGTCATGAATTCGTCTCTATAGCCTATAAGGGACCTTGAAGGGATGGAAAATTCAATCCTGACCCTGCCTTTGCCGTTGTTGACAAGATTGAGCATCTTGCCCTTGCGTATGGAAAGCTTTTCAGTTACCACGCCCATGAAATCCTCTTCACAGTCCACAAAAAGATGTTCAATGGGCTCAAGTTTTATGCCGTCCCTGTATTTATAAATAACTTTAGGCCTGCCAACGCACAATTCAAACCCTTCCCGCCTCATGGTTTCAATAAGAATTGCAAGTTGAAGCTCCCCGCGCCCCTTGACAATGAATTTTTCATCTGTCTGGCTTTCCTCCACCTCAATGGCAACGTTCATAAGAATTTCCTTCATGAGACGTTCCCTTATCTTTCTGGACTGGACATATTTGCCTTCCCTGCCTGCAAACGGAGAGGTGGAAATGGAGAACTGCATGGATACCGTTGGCTCATCAACCGTGATCCTTTCAAGAGGTACCGGATCCTGCCTGGTGGCAATTGTGTCCCCTATTTTAACATCCTCTATGCCTGACAACACAATGATATCACCCACTTGGGCCTGATCAACCGGTTTCAATGACATTCCGTCATAGGTCTGAATTTTGGACACCTTAAGGGGCAGAAGATTGCTGTCCTCATTAATGCATACAAGTGTTTCATTTGATCTTGCAGTGCCGTTAAAAATTTTACCAATGGCAAGGCGGCCCAGATAATCTGAATACCCCAGGTCCGAGACAAGCATCTGAAAAGGAGCTTCAGGGTCATATGAAGGAGCCGGCATTTCTTCAAAAATAAGGTCAAACAGAACCGTGAGATTATCAACCTCATCTTCAAGCTCCCGTTTTACTATCCCATCACGGCCAATGGCATAAAGATATGTAAAATCAAGCTGTTCTTCCGTTGCCTCAAGGTCGATGAACAGGTCATACACCATATCCAGTACCTTATCAGGCCTTGCATCTTTTCTGTCTATCTTGTTTATGATGACCATTACAGGCAGGTTTGCTTCAAATGTTTTTTTCAATACAAACCTTGTCTGGGGCAGAGGGCCTTCTGAAGCGTCCACAAGCAGTATGGCACTGTCAGCCATGGAAAGAGCTCTTTCCACTTCACCGCCGAAATCAGCATGGCCTGGAGTATCTATTATATTGATCTTTACCCCTTTCCAGGTGACAGAACAATTTTTTGCGGCAATTGTGATACCGCGCTCCCGTTCAAGATCCATGCTGTCCATGAGCCTGTCATCAAGTGCCTGGCCTTCCCTGAACAGCCCGCTCTGCTTGAACATTGCATCCACAAGAGTGGTTTTGCCATGATCAACATGGGCAATTATGGCTATATTTCTTAAATTTTCATTGTACCTGATATTTTTTTTCATGATTCTCCTGAGTATATGGTGCTGCTTTTCAATGGATCAGGAAAATAATCATGAAAAGCCCAAGGTCAAATATCTGTTTATATTATTTTGAAACTCTTGTTGTGCCGTTTGATGAAGTAATTATCCTTACCCTGTCGCCAGGGGCAAGTTCCATATCAGCTTCCTGAACAACAACAAGTGTCTGGCCGCTGTCTTTTTTAACAACTATTTCAAGTCCCGGCTTGCGGGTGATGCCTTCTTCAGCCATGGTTCCTGCGGCAGCGCCTGCAAGCGCACCAAGGACAGTTGCAACTGTTCTGCCTGAGCCCTGGCCCACCGTACTGCCGATGACTCCGCCTGCCACCCCGCCTGCTGCCGTGCCGATTGGAGTCTTGGTGCCTTCTATCTCAACATTTTTCACCGATACTATGGTTCCGTTTTCAACGGTCTGAACCTGTCTTGCCTCGCTTCTTGAATAAACTTTGCCTGAACGGCTTGATGCACACCCTGATATCAACACAGCCGCCAGCATCAGCGCAGCCAATATTGCCGTAAACGATCTTAAAAATTTCATAGCACATACTTTCCTTTGCCTGTTCTTATGTAAATCATTTTAATATTTTACAGCACCTTTGAAGCAGGTTCAAGTGGCAGTATGCTAAAACTCAGATTAAGCTTTATTTTCCATCATGGGTACTGGCGGAAGAAAGGGCAATCATTCTTGTCAAAAAGCGTGCAGCAAAAGGCATGAGACCTGTTCCGGCACTCATCAGCCTTAA
>CAYUOB010000206.1:0-2937 GCA_964446145.1 uncultured Desulfobacula sp. | reverse complement strand
TTGAGATGGCAAGACCAAGCCCGGTTCCACCGTACCGGTTCAGGTCCTGCCCCTTTTGCTGGGAAAATATATTGAAAATTTCCTCTTTCTGGTCAGGGGCAATGCCCATTCCGCTGTCTTCAACCGCTATTACAAGATCATGGCCGCCTTTGCCATCTGTATTCAGGGGATAACAGACCCTGATGCATATAAACCCATGATCAGTAAATTTAACGGCATTGCCCACAATATTGACCAGAATCTGCCTTAAACGTATTTCATCCAGTATGATGACATCGGGCAGATTATCCGAGATTTCAAGCTCAAACCTCAGGTTTTTACTTCTCGCAGCTCCACTGAACATGGGCTTAATTTCGCTGAACAACTGCCGTATATTAAATGCCCTGTATTCAAGGCTGAATTTATCAGATTCAATCTTTGACAAATCAAGGATATCATTTAAAAGGGTAAGCAGGGTCTTGCCGCTGGATCTTATTGATGCCAGATATTCCCTGTGAGTTTCGTCCTTGATTTCCTTTTCAAGGGTCTGGGAAAATCCCAGAATCAGATTCAAAGGGGTTCTGATTTCATGGCTCATATTGGCCAGAAAGCGTCCTTTCGCCATATTGGCAGCTTCAGCTTCCTCCTTTGCCTCCATGAGTTCGCGGGTTCTTTCGGCAATCATTATTTCAAGCTCATCCTTTGACCTGACAAGTTCCTTTTCAACGGCTTTTTGTTTTTTAAGCAGCTCTGAACGCATTTTATCTATATATCTCAATTGATGAGAAATTTTTCGTTCCCTTGCCAGTCTTGCCTTGTAAACTCTGGTTCTGAACCAGAAAACAAAGCTCATGAACCCTGCAAGCGCAATAATATAAAGTGCCACAGCCCACCAGGTTTCCCATGGTTTTGTGTCAACATGGACATGCAAAGACGTGCCTTTGTTATTCCATATACCATCATTGTTCGAGCCAAGCAGCCTTAACACATAATTGCCGCCTGGAAGATTTGTATACTTGCCGTAGCGCAGGGTTCCAATGGTATTTTTTTTGTTTTCAAACCCTTCCAGAATATAGGCATATTGATTTTTTTCAGGCTGGGTAAAATTCAGGACAGAAAATTTAAATTCAAAAAAATTATGTCTCCAGTCAAGATGGATATCCTTAATTGCTTCAGGACTGCGGCCTTCTGCAAGGTCTCTGCCGCCCTGACTGATGGATATAAGCGCAACAGGCGGCACATAAGGATTGGGCACGATCCTGTCAGGATAAAAGGCATTGACTCCGTTAAGGCCTGCAAACCACATCTGGCCGTCCCTGGTTTTCATGGCGCTTGAGGGATAGATACTGAAGTTGTCTCCCTGAAGGCCGTCCTGCCTGGTAAATATGCGGACAACCTTTCCCTTTATGATATCAAATTTTATAAGCCCTGAATCAGAACTTAGCCACAGATTTTTGTTATTGTCCTCCAGTATTGATTTTATTGAATTGGTCTTGAATCCTGCACTGGCGCCGAAATGGATGAATTTTCCGTTTTCTCTGTCAAACCTGTCCAGCCCCCCATCTGAAGTGGATACCCAGAAGTTACCCATGCTGTCCTCAAAACAATCATTTATTGAATTGCCGCTGATTGAATAAGGATCATCTTTATTCATTCTGAAATGGAAAAATTTACCGGTTTTACGATTAAAAAGATCAAGCCCGCCCCCCTGGGTCGGTATCCACAATCTTCCTTTTTTATCCTGAAACAGGCTCACAACGTTATTATTGCTAAGGCTGTCAGGGTCACCCGGCTTATTGGCAAACCAGGTAAACCTGCCGGTATTTTTTTCAAACCTGAAAATGCCTCCAGCCTCGGTTCCGAACCACAGGATATTATGGTCATAAAAATCCTCTATCATTCCCCTTGCCACGGCATTGGTATATGGATTTTTATATTTCCTTACGAATTTTGCCGTTTCAGGGTCAAAGATTCCATGCACCCCATTATTCATTGATATCCACAGATTTTCAGAGCTGTCTTCAAGGACGGAAAAGACATAATTATCGGAAATGCCTTCAGGATTGTTTTTATCATTTTTATATTTATTGAATCTGCGGGTTTTTCTGTTGAACATATTAAGGCCGCCAAGCTGGGTTCCAAACCAGATATTGCCATTGTGATCCTCAATAATCGTGGGAACCACATTTGAGCTTAAGCTGTTTTTATCATCCGGATTATGGCGGAAAAGCTCAAATTTTTTCATGTTGGGATCATATTTGTTTATCGGCCCTGTATTGTCCACAACCCATAAGATGCCTGCCCGGTCTTCAAAACACCCCATTATGATATTACCGCTCAGGGAATCCTGGTCAGAAGGGTTATGCCTGAACACAACAGACCTGCCTGTTTCAGGATCAAATTTTTCAAGGCCTGCCGCAACTGCATATGACCTGCCAAGCCACAGGCTGCCGTGCCTGTCCCTTGTTATTGAATACACTTCATTGCTGGCAAGGCTTGAAGGGTCTGAAGGATCATGGACATAGCGGACAAACTTTCCTGTTTTCAGATTAAAACGGTTCAACCCTCCCCTGGATGTACCGATCCACAACACAGGCCCATCACCCTGCTCAATTGCATAAACCCTGCCCGGGCCGATACTTTCAGGGTTTGCAGGGTCATTAACATAATGCGTGAAAATTCCTGTTTTCCTGTTAAAGGCATCAAGGCCTGTTTCAGTGCCTATCCAGATTATATTGCCGGCACCTGCCATAAGAGTCCATATGGAGTCATGGCCAAGACTTGCAGGGTTTGCAGGGTCATGGCGAAAATTTTCAAATTTCCCTGTTCTTTTATCAAACCTGCTCAACCCGCCTGATGTTCCAAGCCAGATAATGCCGTCACTGGTCTGGCAGATTGTTTCAGGAGCCCAGTTGAACTGATCATTGACAAGGGTTGAAGGATCGGAAGGATTGTTCT
>CAYUOB010000205.1:0-2975 GCA_964446145.1 uncultured Desulfobacula sp. | reverse complement strand
TCAAAAAGCGTGCAGCAAAAGGCATGAGACCTGTTCCGGCACTCATCAGCCTTAAGAGCATTCCCAGTTTCCAATGAACTTTTTTTCTGAAACAGGCATGAAAAACGGTTTCAGCCACCTTGTCAGGGCTGAGGTTTACCCTGAGACGGGATACACTTGCAGCTTTACGGTCAGCATCCAGAATCATTGGTGTCCTGACATAGGGTGCCATTATATCGCACACATGAATTCCAAGAGGCTCAAACTCTATGTTCAAAGCCTCAGTAAGGCCCCGAACCGCATGTTTTGTAGCAGAATATACGGCAAGCTCCGGTATCCCATATATGGCTGAAGCAGATGACATATTGATGATTACAGCATTGTCAGATTCCCTGAGCATGGGCAGACATGCATCAATCATATTCAGGATACCGCCTATATTAATGTCAACGGTTTTTATCTGTTTACCAATACTGATATCAATATGCGGGCCCATGAACAATACTCCCGCGCAATTGAATAATACATCAAGACGCCGTCCCGTTCTTCTGCTCACTGATTTTACGCATTGTTCAACATCATCATGGGACCTTACATCTGCAACATGATAACAGGATTTTTCCGGGCCAATCACAGAATAAAGGTTTTCAAGCCCCTGACGATTCAGGTCAAAAAGACAGGTAAACCATCCTTTTGAGGCAAACAGCAAAGCTGTGGCACGGCCTATTCCGCTGGCCGCGCCAGTGATTAATATTGTTCTGCGCATATCATGCCCTTTCAAAAATATGTATGCACATTGCTGCTTCCTCCACTCCTATATTCCCCCCTCCGTTTTCAGCAAGGCCCAGGCGGGCACCTTCAACCTGACGTTTCCCTGCATTGCCCCTCAATTGAGTGACAATTTCATATATCTGAGCAAGACCTGATGCTCCAACGGGATGGCCGCGGCATTCCAGGCCTCCACTGGTATTGACAGGCTGACTGCCGCCAAGCGTGGTTGCACCGGATTCTGCATGGATACCGCCTTCACCTGGCGGGCAGAATCCCATGGCTTCGGTCTGGTGAAGTTCTCCATAAGCGGTTGCATCATGAAGTTCGGCAAGGCTGATGTCGCCAGGCCCGACACCTGCAGCCTCATAAGCCTGACCTGCCAGGCGTTCGCCAATATCGACACCGTCCAGATCCCTGTCTGATCCGGTTCCTGAAACCGAAGCCATGATCCTGACCGCTCCTGTTCTCCCGATCCTTTTAAGGCCATTTTCAGAGCATACAATAACTGCTGCGGCTCCATCTCCAACCGGAGAACACATGGCCCGGGTCAGGGGATATGCAACCGGTATATCTGACAATACTTCTTCCACGTTCATGGGCTGCTGATACTGGGCAAGGGGGTTAAGCGAGCCATGCATATGATTTTTGGAACAGATGACAGCCAGCTGTTTCTGTGTGGATCCGAATTTGCTCATATGCCATCTTGCGCCCATGGCATAGGCATCCATGAATACGCTGCGGTTGTTTCCGGAAGAGTTGTGGCCTTCTGGAAATCTGATATCAAAAGTTTTATTGATTTTCTCCATCATGTCCATGTGAGACTGAAAATTCTCCACATCCATGCATGAAGCATATGCACCAAGAGACATTGCCTTGTCAGGGTTTGATATCTTTTCACTTCCCAGAACCAGAACAAGGTCGTGAATACCTGCCCTGACAGATGCATATGCCATGTGAAGGGCGCTTGATCCGCCTGCGCAGGCATTTTCAATATTGGTTACGGGAATTTTATCAATACCCATGGACCTTAAAACAACCTGACCTCTTATGGAATGCTGGCCTGAAAAAAGCCCCCAGAAACTATTGGAGAAAAAAGCTGCCTCAAGGTGTTTTTTCTCAATTCCAGCATCTGCCAGGGCAAGTTCTGCTGCTTCATGTGCCATGTCACGCACGCCCCTGTCAGGGTATTTATTGAAACGTATCATGCCAATGCCTGTTATATAAACATTATTCATTGTTGTTCCCCTTTTTAGCCTGATTAAAGATGATGTGCAGCCGTAATCATGAGGCTGTCATTGGCACCGTCTTCTATCAGGGCAGCCCTTGCATCCCTGAAAAATTTTTCAACCGGATATTCCCTGCTGACACCATTGCCTCCAAATATCTGAACTGCATCGTTTGCCACCTCAAAAGCCGTATTTGTGCAGAAAACCTTTGAAGCAATGGAATATCTTATCATTGGCGGGGTATTGTTATAATTATATATCATGGCTGCCCTTGAAAGATAACGGGCAGCTTCTATTTTTGTGAACATGTCAAAAAGTTTGTGCTTTATCATCTGATGTTCAAACAGGGGCCTGACGCAAAGAAATCTATGTTTTGAATAGGACAGGGCCTATTCAAATGCAGCGCTTGCAAGACATACAGCCATGGCTCCTATGCCGGCATTGGCCGTGGACAATGTAATATCCAGCATGGTTTCATAACTGGTTTCATCCACCAGCATGTAGTTGGCAGGGATTCTCACATTGTCAAAAAACAATTCCCCCTGATTCAGAGCGCGCTGTCCCAGCTTGTCAAGGGGCCTGCCCCTCTTTACTCCAAGAATATCAAGCGGTACAATACAGATTCCACCCCCTGACATACCCATGGAAGAATTGATGCTGGGATATAAAAGACAATGGGTTGCGATTGTGCCATTGGAAACCCAGGCTGCTTTCTGGCCGGAAATGATATATTCATCCCCCTTTTTTGTTGCAACCACCTGACCTGATATTTCCGGATCACTGAATTCAGGTGTAAACGGGCACAAAGTGTCTGTACCGTGATCAGGCTCTGTTATTCCCCAGCAGCCTATCATTGAAGCGTCCTTGTTTTCACAGAACGGAACAATGATCTCATCAACCAGGCGGTCATCAGGAACAAGGGCTGCAAAAAATGCCGGAAAACACGATACAGCAATACCAACAGCAACGGGACTAGGAAACGCAACAATCCTAAATAAT
>CAYUOB010000204.1:0-2987 GCA_964446145.1 uncultured Desulfobacula sp. | reverse complement strand
AATTTTTTTTTGCTGCAATGCCATGGGGGTTTTTTGCTGTTTCAGGGACACTTCTTGGTATGGTGATCTTAAAATTCGCTCCCTTGCCTTTAACTGATGTAACTTTTATTTTTCCCCTGTGCTGCTCCACAACCTTGCCGGTTATGAAAAGTCCGAGGCCTGTCCCTTTATTCCCCTTTGAAGAAAAGAAAATCGTAAAGATATTTTTCAATGTGGTTTCGTCCATGCCGGGCCCTGTATCCTGAATGCGGAATACAACTTTTTCCCTGTCAGCCCTTGCTGTAAATCTTATATTGTGCCCATGATTGTGCATGGATTCAGAACAGGCTTCAACAGCATTTTCAAGAATATTCACCATGGCAGCCTGAAAACTTGGCTCATCAATTTCAAACACATCGTCCCGGGTTAAAATATCTGCTGAACTGCTGAGAGTGATACCGTATTTTTCAGCTTTTCCTGATACAATATTAATTGTGTCCTGCATGAACCTGCGGATTGAAATTTTTTTCCAGTCCATATTTCTGGTTTTGGTATAATACAGGATATCCAGGACCAGTTTTTTGATGCGGGATGTGGTCTGTTTTGATATTTCAAATCCCTGTATCATCTTATCCCTGTTCTCGGTTTTAAGCCCTGTATCCATAAGATACATGCCGCCGTCCAGGGCTGTGAGAAGTCCTTTGATACCATGGGATATGGAGCCTATCATGAAACCCAGAGACGTAAGATGAGATTCAAGCCTTCTTACTTCTGTTATATCAGTCAGCATGACAAGGACATTGGTTATTTTTCCATGATGATTTCTTATGGGGGCAGTCCAGCTCAGCACCACATGCTTTATCCCGTCTGAAGATATGATCTCCATCTCAGAAGTATGGCCTGTTCCGTCCTCAAAGGTCTGGCGCATGGGGCATGCACTGCATGGCTCATCCCTGTTTTTGCAGATGCCAAAACAATATTCCCCTATATGGTCGCCGAAATATTCCTTGAACCTCTTGTTGGCATCTGTAATCTGATAATCCCTGTCCTGTACAAATACAAAGCAGGGCACCTGATCAAAAAGCTGCTGATAGTTCTTTTTTGATCTTGCAAATTTGCTTTCATAGCAGTTTTCGTTAAAACACAGATGCTTATGGAGATAGATGCGCTCAAGCGACCTTTTTATATAAAAATCAAGAATATCTGCTGTTGAAGGCAGGGTAAAAAAATCAGAAGCTCCTGCCCTTAAAGCCTGTACGCCTGATCCAGGGCTTTGTACAGCCATGGCTGCGATGATTTCCATTTCAGGGCTTACACGGGTAAGGCCGGCAATTTTTTCAATAAATTGTTTCTGATCCTGGTTTTGAAAAATAACCGCGATATCATATCCGTTCCGGAAGGAACTGGACAATTCCATTGAATTGCAGAATTTTGAGTTTTCAAGATCACATATCATGCCCTTGTCATAACTGATAAATAAAATATTCGGTTCCATCCCACATGTATCTGCATTTTTCAGGTGTTTAAAGTTTAAAGCCAAATTCAGTAAATCCGGCTACTTTATCAGTTTTTTTTAAGAAGGCAAGAGTAAATTTTTAAAAATTTTCAGAAAGGCTTTCCATTTCTTCCGTGATTCTTTTTGTGATTGATTCAAGTTTTTCACAAGTAATTCCAAGACCTTCAAGAAGGGCTGCGGCATTATCATCAAGCGCATTGCCGGGCATGTCAACGGGTTTGTTTTCAAATGAGCTATACCCCATTGCATTGACAATAAGGTTTGCAAGGTGCACAATTATCAGTTCTTTTTCAGTATTTTCAGGAAAAGTGTTCCAGTGGTGAAGTTCTGCAACCTTTATATATGTTTCAGCAAGCCCCCATTTTTTAATGAGGACAGCTCCGAAAAGGGTGTGTGCCTCATGTATGGCAGCCTGAAGATCCTTGTCGTCAAAGGCTTCATCAGGAGAAATATCGGCAATGGCTTTTAAAAGAAGCACTTTGCCGATATCGTGAATAATACCCATCAGGAAAACCCCTTGCGTTTTGATATCGGTGAGCTCGTCTTCAATGAATCTGGCACAGCATGCACAGGCAAATGAATGCATCCACAGCACTTCCAGAAGTTTTTTCAATGAAACATTTTCAGATTTGTACAGGTTTTTGTTTGTCAGGGTTGTGATTACATTAAGGGTTTCTTCAAGCCCCAGGCGCAGCAGTGCGGCATTCAGGTTTTTTGCGGCGTCCACGCCTTTATAGAGAGATGAATTGGCAATGGCAATGAGCCTTGTGCTTATGACAGCGTCTTTTGTTATGATGTCTGCAAGTTCTTCAATTGAGGGGTCAGAAGATTTGAGCAGGTTCTGCACCTCCTGAACCATGCGGGGCAGCACAGGCAGTTCAATCTCTCCGCTGTTGAATCTTTTGATGATCCCGCCGACAAGACTGGTATATGATTTTTTATTGTCTGTTTTCTTTTTTAAGCCTTCAGGTATGGTGAACCCCAGCCGTTCAAGCTCTCTGAAAATCTGGGCCCGGTTGTATGGCTTTGCAATATAACTGTTGCAGCCAAGCCTGATGCATTTGCGGATAACTGATCTGCGCATGCTTGCAGTGACCATTATTATTTTTGCCCGTCCGTCTTTGGGGGTTTTTAAGTTTTTTTCCCTGGTGCGGATCTGATTCAATACCTGGATGCCGCTGATATCAGGCATTGAAATATCAAGAATGATAAGCTCAAAGGGGGCTTTTTTTTTTACAGCCTTTTCAAACAGAACAATTGCCTTTTTTCCGCTGTCGGTTATGGTGCATTTCCCAATGGGAGCAAGCGTTTTTGCCATTATTCTTCTTGAAACAGGCTCGTCGTCGACTATCATTATTTTCATTTTTAAGCCTCCTTTATCAGCAAAGGGACAGAAATATTTAAGGAGAGCAATATCTTCCAGGTAAAGAAAGAGTACTGGAGCCAATGTACGGATTCGAACCGTAGACCTGCTCATTACGAGTGAGCTGCT
>CAYUOB010000203.1:0-3015 GCA_964446145.1 uncultured Desulfobacula sp. | reverse complement strand
GTACAGAATCCAATAATTGTCAGCGAACAGGGGCATGAAGTATATTCTCCGGTTTTTATCAGCAGAGAGTTTGCCGTCCAAAACGGTGTATGCAAATATATTTGCAGTATGGACCAGGCATTAAAGGATAAGAGAATCGGCAATCACCCTCTGGTTTTTAAAGGGCTTCGTAGAGAAGGAAAGCCTGACGCTGCCATTGTTATCAGCATGTCGGATTACCGGTTGTTGGAAAAAACAGCAGAGCGTCACCGGTTTTTAAAAGAATGCAGGGTTATCATTGTGGCGGATCAATAAGGGCATTGTCGATTAATCTTGTTTGTCCCACCTTCACAGCATTCTCAAGGGTTTTGGGGTTGCAAAAAGAAACATACTCAATATCTGTTTCAGGAAATGAATGAATAAATGTTTTAATGCCGCCCAATATAAAAAACGTCCGCCATCTCAGGGTACCGGGAGAGCGGACGTTTGATTGCTGAGCTGTTTAATTATTGATTAACTTTTTCTGTTGATGTCTTTTGCGACCGGCACAGGCCAGCCCAAGGAGTCCTGAACCGAGTAGCAGCATGGTACACGGCTCGGTTACGGATGCAACAGCAGTGCCATATACCTGTAATTCAGAGGCAGCATACAGGTTGTCACCTCCTGAAGCAGTAATGCAAAGATATCGTGCTGAGATTGGGGCAAAATCAATTCTGGAAATATATTCCAGGTCAGATGAATCTGTACTCATTGTATCCATTCCACAGCCTATTTCGCCGTAACTAGCATTGACCTCAAACAGGGTAAGCCCACAGGGTCCCATTTGTTGAAAGCGACACATGGTAATTATCATTGTTGTCGACCTGAAGGACCACATCTTCAACTGTATAGAGAGCACCGAGATCAATAGTGAATGCCGGGTCCGAACCGACCCACCAGACATTGGTAGAAGCCTGCCACCATGTCATTTCACCTGGAATAAAACCATCAATTAAAAGATCGGCACTATGGTGGTAGCTTCCTGTGCCAGTGACCGAAACAGGATTAATGAGCGCTGCCCCGGCACTTCCCACCATACCGAAAATCAACATGGCCGTACATAAAACCATCAAGAACTTCTTCATTCTGTTTTTACCTCCCCTTAATTTGTTTTTTTGTTAATCCATTGCGACATATCTTTAATACATGCGCTCCGGCCATAAAATATCGCCTGAAAAAATTCCCTTCACCCCCTTTCTTTTTAAATTTACAACCCCGTTCCGCGCCCATCCTGGGAGTATGCATACGGAATTGATGCAAATGAGATATTTAATTAAAAGAGATAAGTCTATTCTTTGCAATAATCATACCATTTCAATACTAAATAAAACACTGGTATCTCAATAAGTTATCTAAAATTTTCAAAAACAGCCTGCCTTCAAATTATGTAATTTATTTCACAATGTTATGTAATTTATTTCACAATGTTATGTAATTGGAAGGAAAATTATATAGTGGGCAGCAGGGTTAGGATAGGAGCTTGCTTTTTTAGGGCATCCCGTATTTTGACCTGGTATGTTACAGGCGGTCAAAAAAGGGCATTGAAAATGCTGTTTTACCCCATATCCCTGCTTTAATCCCTAACCTGCATTCATATTCCCAGAAACATCCTGGCAATTGAAAAATAAATCAGAAGACCTGTGATATCCACAATGGTTGTCAAGGCAGGGCTTGCCACCACAGCCGGATCCCATTTCATTTTAGCGGCGCCCAGGGGCAAAAGTGCTCCCACAAGAGTTGATGTGATGACCTGAAGGCCCAGGGCAAATGAAATTGCAAAACCTATCCGTATCAGGGAACCACTATCTGAAATATTTGAGCCTCCGCCGAACAATACGACACGGCAGAAGGCGATTGCTCCAAGCAGTATGGCCAGAAGCAGAGAAATCCGGAATTCCCTGGCCAGAATCAGCAGGATATCCTTTGGAGAAACCTCCTTCAATGCCAGTGCACGGACAACAAGGGTTGCAGACTGACTGCCGGTATTACCGCCTGTATCTGCAAGCATGGGCATGAAAGCCGCCAGAACTGCAAACTGCATGAGCAGGCCTTCAAAGCTTTGAACAATGAAACCTGAAACCATTCCAAGAACAGCAAGGGCAATTACCCAGGGGCAGCGATTCCTGAAATGTTCCCAGACCGACATTTTCATATACACAGCATCCTCATGGCTGCCGGAAATCGCCATAAACTTTTCCATGTCTTCGGTATATTCCTGGGTAATAATATCAATGGCATCATCATGGGTTATAATACCCACCAGAGCGTCTCCTCCGTTTATTACAGGCAGGGCCAGAAGATCATATTTCTGAATTTTTTCTGCTGCATCCTCCTGGTCATCCCCTACCCTGGCAAAAATGACCTCAGGCTGCATGATGTCCTCTACCCTTGTGTCACGGCGTGCCACAATCAGGTCCTTGAGGGACACAAATCCAAGCAGTTTACGCTCATTATCCACAACATATGCATAATAAATGGTTTCCTTGTCAGGAGCAATTTCGCGCAGATGCTCAATTGCCTGGGAAGCTGTCAGATGAGGCGGAATAGTAGCATAGTCAGAAGTCATAACAGCTCCTGCCGTTCCTTCTTCAAAGGCGGCAAGTTTTCTTACATCCTCCCGTTCTGCCTGGGCCAGAGCAGGAAGCACGGTTTCACGAAGCTCCTCAGGCAGTTCCTTGAAAAGGTCAGCCCTGTCATCCGGGGACATTGCAGTAAACAGGCCTGCAATTTCCCTGCGGTTCAGTCTGCCAACAATTTCCTTTTGAAGATCTTCATCCAGATGGCTGAAAATATCAGCCCTGAGTGCTGGATCGGCATGGGTCAGCACTGCCCAGACTTCATCACCTGCCAGAGCTGAAATCAGTTCTGCAACTACAGCGGGGTGACTGGATTTACAAAAATCTTCAAGAATTTTTTTATTCCCTGCTGCCAGGATTTCACGCAGTTCAGGGACAAGGATGGGATTTTTCTTTCTCATGGTTCACCTCCGTTTCAGCC
>CAYUOB010000202.1:0-3089 GCA_964446145.1 uncultured Desulfobacula sp. | reverse complement strand
TTTTTAAGAATATCCAGAGATTCAAAAACATTGGCTGTAAGCTGCGGAGCAAGTCCGAATGAAGGTTCATCCACCAGCAGGAGTTTGGGGTCTGACATCATGCCTCTGCCTATGGCAAGCATCTTTCTTTCGCCGCCGCTCATCGTACCTGCAAGCTGATCCTTTCTTTCCGCAAGGCGGGGAAAAAGGTTAAAGACAAAATCAAGGCGATCGTTCTGAATTTTCCTGTCCCTGATAATATATGCACCCATATAAAGATTTTCCTTTACAGACATATTGACAAACAGATTCATCTCCTCGGAAACAAAGGAAATTCCCTTTCGTGTAATTCTTGAAGCTGCAAGCCCTGTTATATCCTCTCCATTGAATATTATACTGCCGCCCATGGGCGAAATAAGCCCGGCAATGGTTTTAAGTGTTGTACTTTTTCCGGCGCCGTTTGGCCCCACAATACAGACATATTCACCCTTGTCGATATTAAGCGAAACCTTTCGCAATATCTGCAGATAGCCATATCCTGCATCAAGATTTTTCACTTCTAACAGCATGCCGTCTCCATTGGTATTTTAAGATTAATGTTCATTTTCATCTCCCAGATAGGCCCTGGCAACCTTTGGATCATTTGCCACTTCCATGGTCGGCCCTTCAGCTATTTTTGTTCCGAACTGAATACACAAAAGCCTGTTGCACACTGCCATTATCAACTGCATGATATGCTCAATCATAAGAATGGAGATACCCTCCCTGCTGATTTTAGCGATAATCCTCATGATATCGTTGAGTTCGCCTTCGCTCAGGCCCGATGCCATCTCATCCATGAACAGCAGTTTTGGGCTGCTGGCAAGGGCACGTGCAAGGTCAAGGCGCTTGAGCTGAACTGTGTTTAACTGCTCTGCAATAACGTTTTCATCCATGGGGAACTCAACAAATTCAAGCATTTTTCTGGAATGGGCCACAGGATCCTTGATTTTGCCTTTTTCATTGCCGAAAACGGTTGCAGTCATTACACTTTCAATGGCTGTCATTTTTGGAAAGGGGCTGGGAATCTGGAAGGTACGGGACAATCCGAGCCGGCACATTTTTTCAGGGGATAAGCCGGTTGTATCTTTTCCAAACATTTTCACCGATCCTGAGGTCGGCGGGTTCAAACCTGAAATGGCGTTTATCAAGGTTGTTTTCCCAGCCCCATTCGGGCCTATCAAGCCTAAAACATCCCCCTGATTCAGGGTCATTGAGACTTCATTCACTGCTGTCAAACCGCCAAATTTTTTGGTCAGTTTACGGGTTTCCAATACAATCATTTCAGCCTCTGATTTCTTTGATTTAACAATTCAGCAGGGCAGAGGATATGTTTCTTCCGCCCTGCACGGGTTTCATCAGGCTATTTCTGCTGGAAATCCTTTTCTTTCCAGGAATCCGGAAAAATAATGCTGCCCTTTCCATTCATGTACTGAAGAATGGGGAAAAAATAGGCTTCAGGACCCACCACCATATCGGGCATTGTTTCAGGCGTATATTTATACTCATTCATGATGATGGCGCCGTCTTTCTTGCCATAGGTGAGTCTGCCAGTATTCACTTCCTCCACCATGGTTTTGTGGATGGTTTCCTTGTCAAGCTTTCCGTAAAGCTCATTGGTTCTCTGAAGAATTTTAATGAACATGCGGATACCGTCATATGAAAGCCCTCCTGCTGACGGGCTGGGATTAAAACCGTATTTGGCCTTCACATCCTTTGCCCATTGTTTTGCTTCAGGGGTGGTAAGCTGCGGGATACTGTCAAGCACATAGTTTGATGCAGGGCCGGTCATCTTGTACCAGTCGCCTATCCAGCCAAGGCCGGAAGCTATTACAACACTCTTAAGGCCCACTTCACTGCATTGTTTTACAAAAGCTGTAATTGCAGAAGGAGAAGTTGATGTGCCTGCAACCACTGCTACTCCTGCTTTTCTATATTTACTCAAAAGAGGATAAAAATCTGTCTGGGTTGCAGGAAAATAATCCTCTGAAAGGATTTTCCAGCCGCTGGCCAGCAAGGCTGCCTTGTAGGAACCGCCGGCACTTCTTCCCCAGTCCGTATCCTCGCCGTAAATTGCAGCAAGTTTCTTTTTTGGTTTAAAGGTTCCTTTTTCAATGGCTTTATTCAATGCTACGATGTAATTTTTTTCAAGTTTCGCAGGTACAGGCCAGCCCTTGCCCCCCCAGTAGCTGTATTTTTCAGGGTTTGAACGCCATTTTTTATTCACGACCTCACTTGCCCCGAATCCGAACATATGAGGCACCTTGTACTGGGCTGCAACATCCATGACTGCGATGGCAACTGAACTGTGCCAGTTCAACACACCCGCCTGGATTCCCTTGCCTTCCACGGCTTCTGCATAGGCTCCTGATGCCTTTGCAGGGTCAGACTGCGAATCAATCCACACAATCTCAATTTTGTAATCACCGACAGTATAATTGATGGCATCCATGGCCATGCCCACCGATGCCTTGAATTCCTTGCCCGTCTGGGCAGAGGGGCCGGTAAAAGGCCCCAGCACCCCTACTTTCAGTGTTTTCCCGGCTGCGAAACACTGTCCTGCCGTTACGAATAATAAAGTGATGATGATCGCTGCGATCTGCTGAACTTTTTTTGTACCCATGAATCTTCCCTCCAAAAATTAATAACATTATTGATGAAGCATACTGCACAAACATTAATAAGACGATGCACTTAGTATACCATGGGGTATGATTTTTCAGATATAAATAAAAATCACATTGACCAATACGCTAAAACAATGTACAGGCAAGGATTTCTCCGAAGAAAATAAAATACAGGCATAAATATGGAACCAGAAAATTGTGCCTGAAAAACATAAAAATTTTAAAATTTACTGTAAAATTTTTTTACATTTTCACTGTCAAAATTTTCTGCTGATTTCAGATTAATGAAGTACCCACTTGACACAGGACAAGAATCGTATCAGATTAAAACGCTGGATAAATTGACCGGAGCCATTCAGATGAAAAAGAAAATACATATAATTGCCTGCGGCGTTCTTGCCGTTGACATAAAATACCATGCAGAAAAGCTTGGGCTTGACACGG
>CAYUOB010000201.1:0-3096 GCA_964446145.1 uncultured Desulfobacula sp. | reverse complement strand
TGCATTGTTAAGAGCAACGGATAAATGAGGGGTTGTTGGTTATGCTGCAGATATTAAAACTCTTTTCTGACTGTTTGTTTCACGTGGAACGCAAGTCAGCCCGGCAAGGTTTTCAGGGGTCAGTCGCAAGATTATGGCATTAATTTGAGTGTACCGGTTGCCATATCAAAGGGGAGAACAGGATATCTGGTGGTCCTTTTCTCCCTTTTTCTTTTCCTGATGGTTCTGTTGTCCCTTTCAATGGGCTATATTAATATTCCTGTCAAAGAGATTCTTTATATACTGGGGGACAGATTTTTCAGTATTGCAGACGCACCAGGAAAAATTAATCAGGTTTTCAGAACAGTCATTTTTGATATACGTCTCCCTAGAATACTGACCTGTGCATTGGTGGGTGCTGCTTTAAGCGTATCAGGAGTGCTGTTTCAGGGGATACTCCTTAATCCCCTTGCAGATCCCTATACCCTTGGTTTGTCTGCCGGGGCCGCCTTCGGGGCGAGTATCGCCATTATTTTAAATCTCAATGCAGCTTTTGTTTCAGTGCCGGCCTTTGCCTTTGCAGGGGCGTGCCTTACTCTGCTGCTGGTCATGTTTCTGTCTTATTCTTCGGGGAGTCCTGCTGGAGGGTTTTCGTCAAACAATCTGATTTTGTCGGGTATTATTGTGGGAGCGATCCTTTCCGCTGGTATAAGTTTTTTAAAATTCATTGCGGATGAACAGGTTTCCGTCATTATTTTCTGGCTCATGGGCAGTTTTGCTTCCAAAACATGGGCTGATGTTTCAATGGTTGGCATATTTCTGTGTGCAGGTTATGGGGTGGCCGTGTTTTTTGCAAGGGATCTGAATCTGATTTCACTTGGAGCAAAATCAGCAACAAGTCTGGGGGTAGACCTTAAAAAAACTGTTGCTGTTCTGCTTGTTACTGGTACCATGCTTGCTGCCGTCAGTGTGTCTGTATCAGGAATCATAGGATTTGTCGGCCTTCTTGTCCCCCATATGATACGGTTTGTCACAGGCCCTGACAACAGAAAACTCATACCTGTTTCCATGCTTGCCGGCGCTGTGCTGCTTTTGTTTGCCGATACCATTACCCGGGCTGTCCTGCCACATGAGATTCCCATAGGGGTTCTGACAGCCTTGACCGGAGGCCCGGTTTTCTGTTGGATCTTCAGGCGCGCCAGGTTTAAATAAGGCAGGATAATTGAATATAGTGCTGGAAAATATCAGTTTTGCCTATGACCGGGGAGAAGTGCTTTCAGACTTGAATTGTTCCTTTGAATCCGGATATTTTTATTCCATAATAGGCCCCAACGGCAGTGGAAAGACAACTCTTCTTGACCTGCTCTCGGGTTTTGTTAAGCCTGCCAGGGGCCGGGTGCTGCTGAATGGCGCCATGATAGGCGCTTTTTCCAGAAAAGAACTTGCCCGTAAAATTGCGCTTGTGTCACAGGACTATGATGTTAAATTTCCCTTTGAAGTCAAAGATATTGTCCTCATGGGCAGGCACCCGTATATTCCCAGGTTTTCTTCTCCGTCCGGTGATGACATTGAAAGGGTGAACGAGGTCATGGAAACCTGTGGGATCATGCATCTTAAGAATCGCAGAATCACAGAGCTTTCTGGGGGTGAAAGGCAGCGCTGTGTGTTTGCAAGGGCGCTTTGCCAGGATACCCGGGTTCTTCTGCTGGATGAAGCCTTTTCAAATATGGATATCAATCATACTTTAAAAATGCTGAGCCTGATAAAGCGGGCTGTGAAGGAACATAATAAAATTGTGATCAATGTTTTCCATGATCTTAATCTTGCGTCTGCCTGGTCTGATATTCTTCTGATACTTGATAAGGGCAGGATAAGAGCTTTTGGTGATTCGCGCAATGTTCTGACCGTGGATATTGTAAAGGAGGTTTTTCATGTGGACAGTGTCATTGAATACAATGAACATGTTAGAGCAAGGCAGGTGTATTATCCACCGGTTTAAGCTTTCAAACATTATTGCTTTCTGGATTATTGTGTTTGTGAGCGGCTGTTTTGGTGGTGCAGGCGCCATGACCCTGCATGATCAGAAGGGAAGGACAATTGAGTTCTCCAGGCCCTTCACCAGAATAATATCCCTTTATGGCGCCCATACTGAAAATCTTTATTATCTCGGGCTTGAAGATCATATTGTGGGTGTCAGTATCAATGACAGGTTTCCGCCCCGGGTAAATAAAAAGCCCGGGTTGTCATATCATGATGATCCTGAGAAATTTCTGGCCCTGAACCCTGATCTTGTTCTGATCAGGCCCATGATAGATCATGGTTATCCCAAACTGATTCAGCGTCTTGAAAGATCAGGCATCGCAGTGGTTTCTCTTCAGCCCAGAGGTATTGATGATATGTATGAATACTGGCTGAAGCTGGGGCTTCTTACGGGGAAAACAGCCAGAGCAGAACAGATGGTTGATGATTTTAAGAAGAAGACAGCGCGCATAAAGGCGCTTACAAACCATCTGAAATCAAAGAAAAAGGTATATTTTCAATCCATTCATAAAAGAATGAAAACATTTACTCCCGGCTCCATTCAGATTTTTGCCCTTGAGACAGCAGGCGGGATAAATGTGGCTGCAGATGCAAAGGCTTCAAGAAATACAAATATTGCAAATTACGGCAAAGAGCATATTCTGGCAAAAGCTTCATTGATTGATGTGTTTCTGGCCCAAAAAGGCAGAATGAATCCTGTCACGGTCAAACAGATCAGAACAGAGCCGGGATTTGGTGTTATCAAAGCTGTTAAAGACAACAAGGTTTTTTTTATAGACGAGGATATAGTTTCCAGACCGGTTCCAAGACTTTATAAAGGGATTGTATTCATTGGAAAACTGCTTTATCCTGATATTTTTACCCATGAGAACTTGAACAAGGACGAATAATGAAACACTATGGAAAATTGTTCGGTGTCGGTGTCGGCCCGGGCGATCCTGAACTGATAACAGTAAAAGCTGTAAGAATTATCAAACAGGCTGATATTGTATTTACTGCTGCATCAACCAGAAATGCATACAGCCTTGCCGTTGAAATTGCATCAGACTATATTGCCCAGGATGTGCCTGTTGTTAA
>CAYUOB010000200.1:0-3112 GCA_964446145.1 uncultured Desulfobacula sp. | reverse complement strand
CGTTGAAATATTTAATTTCTGATTGTCTGTCAATTGTTTTTCTGATATTTTTTAAATAATGATTTCTGCTTTTGACAGTATTTACGGAAAGATACTGATATATCGAAGTGCCTGGTTATGATTCCAACTGCCTTATATAAATATTTTTCTGAAATAAAGGTAAATTTTTAATGAAGAACGATAATAGTGAAACACGCCTGCGCTCTGCCTGTTTTAAATCTTTTCATCATAATCAGGGTATGATGTATGATCATGGCGCCATAAATGATTACAGACGATATGTTCTGTTGAGGACTTCACTTATGCTCATTGCATTAATATGTTTTGGATATTCTTTTATAAATTTCAAAAGGGGAGTCATGGCGCTTGCATTGGTGGAAGTTACGCTGATACCTGTATGTATCAGCCTTTTTTTTATGGTGCGCTATATTAAATATTTTAATCTTGTCAGAATCATTTTCACTGTAATGGTGTGTTTTTTCGGCCTGTCTGCTGCTGCTGTCTCTGGCACTTATCCCACAATTTTTGTGTGGAACGCATTGATACCTGTTTTCGGATTTTTTTTATGGGAGAAAAAAGGCGGGCTGATTATCAGTATGACCATTCTGCCGGCAGCTGTGTTTCTTTATTTCAGATATCATATGTCAGGTGCGGACAGCATGCCTCTGCCTGCTCTTTCCAATATAATAAGCTATGTAGTTGTCGTTGCTGTTTTTACCTTTTATTATGAGATTACCAGAGCTGAAACTGAAGAAGCACTGAAAAAGGAGATCAATGCCCGCCGGCAGGCTGAGGAAGGAAAAGGAAAACTGATCGCAAAGCTTCAAAAAGCCCTTGTTGAAGTTGAAACTTTGAGCGGACTTCATCCGATCTGCGCCTCATGCAAGAAAATAAGAGATGACCAAGGATACTGGAATCAGATTGAAGTTTTTCTTCAGCAGCATTCCAATGCCAGGTTCAGCCACGGTATATGCCCTGAATGTGAAAAAAAACTTTATGGCGACCAGGAATGGTACAAGGAATTGCACAGAGACAGTGGTGACAGCGGTACATCATTTTGAAAAAATTTTTCAGAAATTTAAAGATACGGTTCAAACTTTCAGGGGGATATACCCTGATTTTTATCCTTGCCACCCTGGTTGGCGGAACAGTGATATATTCCACTGTACGCGCCACAATTGAAAAGAACATAGAAAGCGAACTGACCCATTCAACAGATGCAATTTTGAATATGGTCAGGACAGCAGCATCCACTTCCATTAAAAATTATCTCAGGGCCATTGCAGAAGAGAACAGGCAGATTATTGCAGGTATATATCAGGATTATCTTGACGGCAGGATTTCACAGGCAGAAGCAAAGCAGCAGGCGCGCAGGGTATTGTTTTCCCAGACAATTGGCAAAACAGGATATATATTCTGTGCAGATTCCGGGGGAATTGCGGTTGAGCACCCCAATTCAGGGATTGCCGGCAGAAATTTCATGGACAGGGGTTTTGTCCGGAAAATGATTGAAATGAAACAGGGTTATCTTGAGTATGAATGGAAAAACCCTGAAGACAGACATGAACGCCCCAAAGCAATGTATATGGTTTATTTCAAACCCTGGGACTGGATTATCAGTGTTTCCTCCTACAGAGAGGAATTCAGGGAGCTCATACACATATCTGATTTTAGGAAAAGTATCCTTGCACTTAAATTCGGCAAATCAGGATATGCATATATCATTGATACAAAGGGCAATCTTATTGTACATCCTTTTTTTTCAGGAAATTATTTTGATGCGGCAGACAGGGATGGCAGGCATTTTGTCAGAAATATATGCCGCATGAAAAACGGAAAAGCATTTTACAAATGGAAAAATCCCGGTGAAAAAACCGAGCGGGAAAAAATGGTCATATTCCGGTATATTCCTGAATATGACTGGATTATAGCATCCACAAGCTATCTGGATGAAATCTTTTCCCCGTTGAAAACCATAAAAGATATTATTGCCGTTACCACTGGTCTGCTGATAATTTTAGTATTTATTCTTTCGCTTATGATCAACAATACTGTGGTGACACCTCTTAAATCGCTGATGGCACGGTTTGAATCAGGGGCTTCCGGCAATTTTAGCGTTCGCATGCCTGTAAACTCAAAGGATGAAATCGGCCAGCTTGCGCAGTATTTCAACGATTTTATGGAGAAACTGGAAGCTTACAGCGCAAGCCTTAAATCGGAGATAAAAAAACACAGGCAGACAGAGCAGTTCCTGAAAATCAGCGAGGAAAAGTACAGAACCATTCTGGAGCGCATGGCAGAAGGGTATTTTGAGATTGACACTGCAGGCGGGTTTCTGTTTCTCAACAGGGCAATGAAAGGCATGCTGGATATCTCACCCGATGGATATGCTGGGGCGAATATACAATCTTTTTTAACCGGACATGGCAAGGATTATTTTGCGGATTTCACCGGCAAAATCATGGATACAGGCAGGCCGGGGCAGATTGATGATATTGAGATTCTCAGAGACGATGGCTCTGCCTGTTATGTTGAAATTTCCATGTCTCCGGTGAAAAAAGATTGTAAAAGCCCGGTTACAGGATTCAGCGGTGTGGTTAGGGATGTAAGCGAACGCAGGAAAAGGGAGCAGGCACTGCGCCTTTCAGAGGAAATTTTTTCCAAGGCATTCAGAAACAGCCCTGGAGGCATGTTCATTGCTGCCTTGAAGGATACAAGGCTCATTAATGTAAATGACAGTTTTTTAAAAATTACCGGTTTCACGCTCTTTGACCTCATAGGAAACAGCCTGAGTGAACTGAATTTTTTTTCATCCCCTGCCAGGGCTGAAAAATTCATCAATGCAGTCAGACATGGAAAACGTGTGAAAAATATGGAGACAGGATTCTTCAATGCTCAAGGAAAAAAACGCACAGGCGTGATCTCCGCTGAAATCGTGAATGTGTGGGAGGAGCCATGCATGCTGGTTGTTCTGGAAGACACCACTGAATCAAGGCTCCTTGAAAGACAGATATTGAGCATCAGCGAAAATGAGAGGCGCAAAATTGCCATGAACCTGCATGATGACCTGTGTCCTCAGCTCATTGGGATAGAGTTCATGATGAAAACTTTA
>CAYUOB010000199.1:0-3114 GCA_964446145.1 uncultured Desulfobacula sp. | reverse complement strand
TCGGACGATAACAAAGTCATCTGGAGAGCTGTTAAATTATCAGAGGCCGGCCAACAGGCGATTGATTCGTTACCGGTCAAAATTGACAAAAGTACAATCAGGCGGGTCACAAGAAAGATTGATCAGGTCTGCAAGGACAAAGACATCTTTGACGTTGCGGAAATGCTGTCTTTTTTGCTGTTAGGGCTCTTTGATCTGCAACATTACTGCAAAAACAACAAACACCTTGATTTGGTGCAAAAACGGGCTTTGTGGTTTGTAAAACTGTTCGACCCTAAACTTGACAATGAGGAGATCCACGCAGAGGCGCTAAGGAGGTATGAGGAATGGGTAAAATAAACGATCATTTTTGGAATTAAGGGTTTGTGTGATGGGAAAAGCATCTCAGTATTTGTCGGCCGGTGAACTCGAAAGTATAGCTGAAAACCTTTTTATAGTTAAATCCAGAAAAAATGGTGAACTTATTGGGCTCTGTCCGAATCATGAGGACAGGAATCCATCTTTTTCTTATAACCCGTCAAAAGACCTCTGCCATTGTTTTTCCTGCGGATTTTCCGGTGATATTATAACATTATGGTGCAAGGTCAATGCCCATGCTGACAGCAGGGAAGGTTTCAAAGCTTTTTGTCATGAATTTAATATTTCAGATAGATTTGATTCTCCTGGAAAGTCTGAAAAATCCAGCAAGCAGAAAGAGATCCCGCATCTGGATGATGCCTATGCGCTGCTTGGTGATTTACCAGACAGATGGATTGATAAACTTGTAAAAATTCGTGGGTGGAGTGTTGCTGCTATGGACTGGCTCGGGATCCGGCAGCAGACCCATTACCAGGCAAAGGACACAGGAAAGATAAAGCCGCTGAAAAAACCCGAGCGCGTTGCTATTCCAATATATGATGACGATGGCCATGTCAGGAACATAAGGCTGTATAAACCCGGAGCAAAGAAGAAAAAAATGATCTCTTGGGGGCGGCGGTACGGCGCTGCCAGGCTTTTTCCCCCAGCTCCCCGTCAGGACGGCACCGTCCTGTTATGTGAAGGTGAACCAGACACGATCTGCGCCATCAGCAATGGTTTTAACGCCATCACCCAGACCACCAAACCCAGAAAATGGCGAAAAGACCATTTAATAAAATTCAAGGGCCGGGATGTTGTCATTGCGTTTGATGCTGATCAGCCGGGTCAGATGTATGCCGCCGAATATGCAGGCCCTGCATTGTGCAGGGTTGCAAAGTCAGTCAGGATTCTTAAATGGCCTGATTTCATGGGCAGGCGTGATGACGGTCTCTGGCCGGAAGATCATGGACAGGACCTGACTGATTTTTTTGTGAAGCATAAAAAGACAGGAATTGACCTGCAGCGCCTGATTGATACGGCAGAACATTTTGAACCTTCTAAAGATGACGTTGATCCACAGGCCCTGCAGTTTTTTGAAAAAGGAGTGAATGGCCGGTTGTCATTTAAACCGCGTCTGCTTGCAGAAAAAATACTTGAAAAACATAAACTTTTGTATTGCCCTGACACAGGATTGCTGTACAGATGGAATGGCAGATACTGGGAGGAGTTTTTTGAGGATCATCTGAAAACCCAGGCACTTAAAATGCTTGGACGTGAATCAAAACAGGCATGGGTGCAGGATGCAGTTTATCAGGTCAAGGCGCTTTCAACCATACCGCATGGCAGAAATCTGAATGACAGTGAGGACTGGGTCTGTGTTAAAAATGGTATGTTGAACATCAATACTTTTGTTTTGCAGGATCATAATCCTGAATATTATGCTTCTTACGAGCTTGGAGTGACTTTCAATCCGGATTCGCAGGACAAATGCAAAAGATGGATACAATACCTGCACGAAACAGTCCAGACTCCTGAAGTTATTGCCCAGGTACAGGAATTCTTTGGCTATTGTTTTTACAAGCGTTCGCCTTTTGCCAAATGCCTGCTGCTGCTTGGGCCAGGGTCTGACGGAAAATCAGTGATGCTTAATATCCTGCAGGAAATGGTAGGGTTTGAAAACTGCGCGTCAGTTTCATTCGATGAGATGGAAGACCAGTTCCTGCGGTCATCACTTTATCAGAAGTCTGTAAATATCTGCGGTGAGGTAGGCAGCAAGATCATTTCTTCCACCTACTTCAAGGCAGTTACAGCAGGCGACAGTGTTAATGCCGCCTTTAAACATAAAAATACCTTTTCTTTCAGGCCATATTGTAAAGTTCTTTTTTCCGGCAACAAAATGCCGCGTGTTCAGGACACATCAGATGGCCTGTACCGCAGGCTTTTGCCGATTCAGTTCAAACGTCAGTTCAGGGAGGGCGCATCGGATACAGATCCTTTTCTTGATGAAAAATTAAAAGCTGAATTGTCAGAAATTTTCCTGTGGTCTCTGGTCGGTTTAAAACGCCTGCTTGCAAACAAACAATTCACCAGGAGCGATGAAACAGATAAAATTATGATGGATTACAAGCGATTGAACAACCCTGTTCTCTGCTTTGCTCAAGATGAATGTGAACTGAAGGAAAACGCCTGGGAGTCTAAAAAAGATATTTTCAAGCGATATGAAGCATATTGCAGAGAGAATAACAACAGAGCGTATTCCAGGGAAAATTTTTTCAGGGAGCTTTACGCAGCCTTTGCCACCCTGAAAACATTCCGTCCCAGAAAAAACAATCCCAACCGGGAACCGTATCTTAAAGGTATTAAATTGACGGCAGGTGAAGGATGAAGCCCGTTTCCCCGCACCCCGTCTGCAGGCATCGCCTGAATATGGACCCGGATCCGGTCAGGGTGGTCAGGGTTAATAGTCAGTATGGTCAGGGTATGGTCAGGGTGGGGGAAATTTGAAAGCCTTGATATTATTGGCTTGGTCAGGGTGGTCAGGGTGGTCAGGGTTAATTTCACTTATTACATATGCGCGCGCGCATGTTATTTTTGTTTTTATATTTGGTTTATATAAAAAAACCCCCTGACCATACCCTGACCAAACTCGATTTCCGTAAAACTCAAATGCTGCTCCATCCAGTTATAGAGAGCTGCAATTTCTTTTTCGTTAAGCCTGCAATCTGTGGTGGTGGAGTGATTATTCATTTTTGGTTGGAACGATTTCTTCTGATTTTT
>CAYUOB010000198.1:0-3115 GCA_964446145.1 uncultured Desulfobacula sp. | reverse complement strand
GGCTGAAATCAATATGTTCCCTTCCCTGGCCATAATATTCCCAGTCAGCTCCTGCTTTTCCTCTGGCATATTCTCCGCCGAGGCTCATGCTGTGCCTGCCAAAGACATGGTGAAACACAAGCCTTGCCGCAGGGGTATTGAAATCAGATTCATAATCTGAGACATCACCGGCTGACCACAAAGTTTTTTCAGGGTTGCTGTCCCTTTCCTGGCTGGAATACGAAAATCCCAGGTCAAACAGCCCGGACTGATAAACTATCTGGGCTCCGGCATTATCAAGTGTAAACCTGCTTCCCGGTGCATAATCCCTTGCCTGGCTCCAGATATTCCATGCAACACGGTCATCCAGGACATAGCCTTCATTTTTATGGTATCCATATCCGGAAAACATTATTCTGCCTGAATTTTCAAGGTCAATCCCTATATTTAAAAACCCGTTTGAATCTTCAATGCTGTTATTTTCAAGATACCCATTATTCCTGTGATATGAGCCTCCGGCCACCCAGTTCATCTGCCCGTATCCACCGGAGTTCATACCCTTCAGTTTCCGGTCGTCAAACCGGCCGCAGGACATCTTTAGTTCTGACCTGATCTTTGCGCTTCCTTATTTTCCATCACTCAACAGATTATCTGACAATTTGTCATGAAATATCCCCGGGATTGACGGAAAAGCACTGCAGTGTTATAAAAAACATGATGCAGCATTCCTCCTTCCCGGGGGGCTTCATCAAATCAAGGCAGCCTGTGAACCCTGGCCGGTGAAAGGCTGCCTTCCTAAAACATCAGGATTCAATTCTCCTGTTCTGATTCTAAAATAAACAAGGGTTTCTGCACCAGATCCCCGTAAGTTTTCCTCATTGCGCCAAAAACAGGTTTTCCCACAAAAAAAGTATATATTTCATCTGCCTTTACAGCAGGATCAATATCTGCAAACCTCTCAGGATAAAGCACCTTCCCTGCGGCATAGGCATCGCAGAGTGCTGTTCCTATATTGGTTGCATACCAGTTAAAGGGCAGCAGGGTAAAAACGTGTCCCTCTGAAAATGCTTTCAATGACTTATAATATTCGGATTTTCTGCAAAAATCCTGGGCAATCAGGTTAAGGCCTCCTCCATCAATAAAAATAATATCCGGATTCAGTTTCAAAAGCATTTCCCTGTCAAGAAATACATGGGTTCCGGCAGAAGGAACGGCTCTGTCTGCCAGATTATCGGCCCCAATCCAGTCAAAGGGAATATAATGCTGTTCTGTACTGCCTATGCCATGTGCTCCGCGGTATCCTATGCCGCCGACATAAACTGCCGGTTTACCGGTTTCACAGATACCAGAGGTACGCCTGCCAAGGTCACGCCTTAAAGCCTCAATATAGTTTATGACAGACATGGCCCGTTTTTCCCGGTTCAGGATCATTCCTGCAATGCGAAGAGCATCGTAGACCTTCTCATCAAAGGTGGCAAAAGCTCCATAGCCGAGCACAACCACAGGAATGCCAAGAATTTTCTGCACCTCATCTGCCAGGCCGGCTTTCATATATGTAACAAAAACCACCTGGGGCCCAAGTGAAATCAGGGCCTCCATATCAGGCTTCTTGTTGATGCTGGCAGGCCCGCCAGGCCCGCACCGCGGCAGTCCTGAAAGCTCAGGGTGTGCAATCCAGTAAGGCCGGCCTTCAGGATGTTTTTTTTCCATCTCTTCAACGCCTGCAAGTTTTGATTCTGCTTCAAGATAAACTATCAGGCGCAAAGCACCAGGCCCTATACAGACAATCCGTTCAGGATCAAAAGGTATTGTCACATGCCGCCCTGCCATATCATTCAGGTTTATGGTACGGGCAGCAGCGCAGAAAACGGACAGGCACAGGCAGACCCCGGCCCAAAATACTGTCTTATATAATTTTTTCATCTATTTTTTCCTGTTTTTCATAATGGAACAGCCACTTTATGGCCGTTTATCTTTTCCAGAACCACATCAACATCATAAATCTGCCTGATCATTTCAGCTGAAATACAGTCTCCGGCAGACAAAGAATGTATGCGATGATCCTTTAAAAAAAGAAAAAAATCACCAAACCTCATGGCAATATTAATATCATGAATCACAATCACTGCTGCAAGCCCCCGGGTATTTACCATTCTGCGGATCAGGCCCATGACTTCAAGCTGGTTTCTCAGATCAAGGCTGCTTGTCGGTTCATCAAGGAGAAGAACCGCAGGAGACTGGGCAAGGGCACGGGCGATCACCACTTTCTGGACCTCTCCGCCGCTCAGGCTGCTGACAGGCCGCATTGCAAGCTCCCCAATACCGATCTGGTCAATAATGTTTTCAACAAGGTCATAGTCCTGCCTTGCAAGCGCCCATCTGATATGTGGCTTGCGCCCCATAAGCACTGCCTCAAAAACACTCATCTGCGTTTCAGGATGTTTCTGGGGCACATATCCCATACAGCGTGCCACATCGTTGCGGCGCATACAGAAAATATCTTCATCTTCAACCATGACCGACCCGGTCTGAGCTTTTAAAATACGGTTAAGGCATTTGAGCAAGGTGGATTTACCTGCCCCGTTCATGCCAAGAACACACATAATCTGTCCTCTGTCCAGAGCAAAGGTAACATTGTTCAGCACAGGATGGCTATTATATGAAAAACATATATCAGCGACCTTAAATATCATCTGTACCCCCTTACAAGCAGATAAAGAAACACCGGAGCACCTGCAAAAGAAGTGATCACTCCAACCGGAAGAGCACCTGAGCCCATGAATATGCGCCCGAATGTATCTGCGCCCAGCAGGAGCAGAGCACCCAGTACCGCAGAAAATGGAATCAGAAGGCAATGATCATCACCTGCCACCTGTCTTGCCACATGGGGGGCGATAAGCCCCACAAATGCAATTATGCCATGAAAAGCAGTAGCCATTGCAGCAATGAAAGCTGCTGCAACCATGCCTGAAAGCCTGATCCGCCCCACATTGACTCCAAGCCCTCTGGCTGATTCATCCCCGGAAGCCATTGCATTCAGATCCCACCTGAAAACAGCCAGGAACAGGGAGACTGCGACAACTCCTGCAGTTAAAAGACATATTTCCTTCCACCCGGATCTGGCCACATCTCCGAA
>CAYUOB010000197.1:0-3179 GCA_964446145.1 uncultured Desulfobacula sp. | reverse complement strand
TTTTGCGCAGGTTGACCTGGTCGGCTTCATGTTAAGTGAAAGGGACAGGGAGTTTTTTGAAATCTGAAATATCATGTCATAAAATCCCCTTTGGCATGGGAGGAATTTTTTCCCCTGCAAGCACATATCCTCCGTCAAGCCTTAAAACGCTTCCGGTCATATAAGGAGCATCCTTTATCATGAACAGGCAGGCCTTTACTGCGTCTTCAACAGTGCCGGTGCGTTTCAGCAGAGTATGGTCAATCAGGGATTGCTTTTCCTCCTTTGTCAGAGCTTCGTTCCATCCCCTTGTTTTTCTTGCATGGCGGGTGTCAAAAATGCCGAGCATGAGTTCATTTACACGGATTGAGGGTGCACCAAGACGTGCCCATGTTTCCGTAAAACTTGAAATTGCCCGGTTGGCCGCAGAATATCCGTCATTGAAGACAAGTGCCCCAGGCCCTGAGCGGCCAGTGATTCCTGCAATGGATGATATATTTATCACGCATGCCTGTTCCGCTTTTTCAAGCAGGGGCAACATGGTTGAAAATATCCATTGTTTTGCATTGATGGTTGTCTGTATTTCAAGATCCCATTGTTCCTGCGTGTATTTACCGTGAACAGTGGGCCATCCTCCGCGCTCAATGTTATTGATGAGGATATCAAGATGGCCGTACCTGTTTTCCATGAAATCTGCAATTTTTTTGATTTCATCAATATTGCGCAGGTCAGCATCAATTATTTTATGGTCAGCCCCTGTGCCTGAAAAATCTTTTTCCATTTGTTCAAAGGATTCTTCCCAGTCATGGCGCGTCAGCACAAGTTTTGCGCCAAGGCGGGCAAGAGCTATGCCAATACCTTTGCCTATTCCCTTTACTGCTCCTGTCACCAGAGCTGTTTTGCCGCGGATCTCCATTCTATTCTGATTCCTGGTATCGCATTTTTATGCCGAAAAGCACATGTTTCACCCATTGGATTCCAAAATCGAGCAATGCTTCATCATCATTCATGATTTTTTGGGCAAGATCATCCGGAAGATTGATGTCATGATTTTTCAGGATACTCTTTTCACGGATTTGTCTTTTGAATTCATCCAGATCATATAGGCCCAGATAAAACCTGTCTGAATCTTCTCCCTGGAGCTTTCCCGGTATAATTCTGTTTTTCAGGCTTATAACTTCCATGAGCATGTCATTGTAATGATTGTGTCTTGTAACATCCTGGGTTTTCAGCCATTGTTCCACTGTTTTGCCGGTCTGTATGCCAAAGCCCATACAGTGAGGCTCTTCAATCAGGGCAAAAAATTCGGTCAGTTCTCCTGTCTGTCTTGAACGCGCCACTGCGCGGGCAAGGGGATACATTCTGCATGATCCCGGCCGGTCTTCATATACGGAACAGCCTTGTTCCGTAACAAAAGGGCATGCATAGCCTGTGGCAGGGTTGGGTTTGAATTCCACCACGGGCAGGCCTGAGTTTGGTCCGTAATGAAAAGATGTATATTCTTTTAAAAAATCGTTTGACGTCATGCCCAGGTTGTTTTTCAGTCTGAGTACATCATATGGTGTCAGAGCCTGATTGAGATCCCGACAGCAGTCATTGAAACATTTGTTTTTGCTGCTGCACTTAAAATTCAATATATCCGACGGATTAACCGGTACCATTTCTTCTGTCATTTTCAATTCCTTTTGTGGCTTGTACCTTATAAAATTAATTTGGCACAGATTAGCAGGAAGAACTCATAATTTCCAGATGAAAATCACGGCAAATCTTTTTTGAAAAATTCTTGACAAAAAGACTTGGAGGGTGCTATTTCGATAACATTTATGCGAACTTGGATCATAATTTACTGTTGATCCGGGATGCGGTTGAGGAATACCAGGCCGGGCAGTAAGGCTTACGGCCTGATTTAAAGCGATAAAATAGTAGCACAACGGTATTGTGCAAATTGATTAACTTAAATTATGGAGGTATTTTAAATGCCATCTTTTGTAATTGCAGAAAAATGTGACGGCTGCAAAGGTGGGGACAAAACAGCATGTATGTACATCTGCCCCAATGACCTGATGGTTCTAGATCCTAATGAAATGAAAGCATACAACCAGGAACCGGATCAGTGCTGGGAATGCTTTTCATGTGTAAAGATCTGTCCTTCCCAGGCAATTGAGGTCAGAGGGTATTCTGACTTTGTTCCAATGGGCAGTTCTGTTGTTCCCATGATGGGTACAGAGGATATTATGTGGACCTGTAAGTTCAGAAACGGCGTTGTGAAACGCTTCAAGTTCCCGATCAGGACAACTCCCGAAGGTGAGGCAAACGAATATGCCGATCTTAAAGGTAAAGACCTTAGCAGTGGGCTTCTTTCAACAGAAGAAGCAGATGGCTACACACTTCCGGTTCCAACGGAACTTGCATAGCCTGAAAACTGTTATCCATTTAGTTTGATACTTTATTTATAATTTTGGAGGTATATAATGGCATTACCTAACAAACCTGTTGGTGAACTTAAGGCTGTAAGAGACCCGGAGGTTGATAAAAGAGAAGTTGATATTCTGATCATCGGCGGCGGTATGGCTGCCTGTGGAACAGCATTTGAAATTAAAAAATGGGCAAGCGATGACACAAAGATCCTTCTTTGTGACAAAGCAGCTCTTGAAAGATCAGGCGCAGTAGCTCAGGGTCTTTCAGCAATCAACACTTATATTGGCGAAAATAAGATTGAAGACTATGTCCGCATGGTCAGAAACGACCTCATGGGTCTGGTTCGTGAAGACCTCATCTATGACCTTGGCCGCCATGTTGATGATTCTGTTCATCTTTTTGAAGAATGGGGACTCCCTGTCTGGAAGAAAAACGAGGACAATAAAAACCTCGATGGTAAAAAAGGCCAGAAAATGGGAACCCTTAAAGACGGAGCCACTCCTGTACGTACAGGTAAATGGCAGATCATGATCAATGGTGAATCTTACAAGAGAATCGTTGCTGAAGCCGGTAAAAAAGCTCTTGGCGAAGAAAATATTCTTGAAAGATGCTTTATCGTTGAGATCCTCAATGACAAGGATGATCCCAATAAGATCGCAGGTGCCGTTGGTTTCTCTTTGAGAGAAAACAAAGTCTACATCATAAAGGCAAAGGTTATCATGGTTGCCTGTGGTGGCGCTGTTAATATTTACCAGCCCCGTTCAGTGGGTGAAGGTAAAGGC
>CAYUOB010000196.1:0-3211 GCA_964446145.1 uncultured Desulfobacula sp. | reverse complement strand
TTTATATTGCCCAGCCACCGCTTTTCAGTGTCGGCTCCCGTAAATCAGGAGTTTATCTTAAAAATGAAGAAGAATATTCAAATTATCTTGTTCAGAGAATAACAGGGCAGAAGGATATTTTCATAAACGGCAGCAATGAACCCCTTAAAGAAGACGAATTTAAATCATTTCTCATAAGCATGACTGAATACTATGATGCTGTGAATATTTTAAAAAAACGGGATATGGATACAGATCTGCTTTTGATTCTCATAAAAAACGGGGTAAGGGATAAGTTTTTCCTTGAACACAGGGAAAATTTCATACCTTTATGCGATGACCTTGAAAAACACGGTTATATTCCCGGTGAAATAAAATATGATGATCAGAGAAATATCCACGAAATGGATATTTATGAGAAAAATGAAAATAAATATGCCTTAAATGTAGGAAGAGAGCTTCTCACAACAATTGATTACAAGAAAATGCTCAAAAGCTATGAACAGATGAGCCAGTTCAACAAACCTCCTTTTTCTGTATCCGCAAAGCAGTCCGATACCAAGACCAGAAAAGAGTATGAATTTGATAATACTGATGATTTGTTTGATTTTATAATGTCAGAGGCCAAAAAAGGCATCAATATACAGCGCTACAAAGGCCTTGGTGAAATGAACGCAGATCAGCTGTGGGAAACAACAATGAATCCTGACAAGCGTAACATGCTCAAGGTCAATATAGAAGATGCTGAAAAAGCAGATGAAATTTTCACACTTTTAATGGGTGAGGAAGTTGAACCCAGGAGAAATTTCATACAAAAACATGCTCTTGAAGTGTCTTCCCTTGATTTTTAAGGAGATGGTCTTAAAAAAAACCGGGTCAGAAGAAGGTCGGTTTTACAACCTAAAAATAACCCCCTTTTACAACCCAATTTTGACCCACCTTGATTAAAAAAATATCTTTAAAATTTGCTCATCACCTAAAATTAGGCAGAGCTCTAGCAGAGGGCAGGATCCTGCCCTCTGCCGGGGCTTGTTTCTGAATAACACCATTGGAAGTTTTCATCCTGGCAGATTCATTATCCGTGATATTGGATTTGATCGGGTTTCCGTCTCGGTAAGTGTCAAGCAAGATATCGCCTTTTTTTAAAAGAAACTTTTGGTTTATCTCCGCAAAATTTTCTCATGGCCTCCAATAGATTCTCAAATGGCTTCTCAGGATATTCGGCCGGTATTTCAGTGTCCTGAATAACGATTCAGAGTATGGATTATCATTACTGACACCGGGTCTGCTGAATGAGGGAATGACTCCTAAGTCCTGAAGTTTTGCAAGCATAGTCACTGATTTCATAGGGGATCCATTATCAGAATGCAAGGTGACTTGTTTTCTTGGGATCTTTTCACGAATACAAGCATCAAAGATGAAAAGAACATTAGCCAAAAAGGTTGAAAGAGGCGAAGCTCCACTGACAACAAAGAAACAGGACAAATAATCTTTTTTTTGTATAGAAAAAACGGCACTTACATAAAATTATTTACAGGGTCTTTTTAACCCATGTTCTCCATGGCTTTTTTCATCTGGCGGACAGCCTGTCTTAAGCGTTCTTCATTTTCAACCAGGGCAAGGCGAAGATACCCTTCTCCTTCCTGACTGAACCCGGTTCCGGGAGCAACAGCAACATTGGCTTTGTTCATCATCTGAACAGCAAATTCAAGTGAGCCTATTTTGTTGAACGGCTCTGGAATTTTTGCCCAGACAAACATGCCTGCTTTTGGTTTTTTAACATCCCAGCCTATTCTTGCAAGGCCATCGCACAGAACATCCCTTCTGTTCTGATATGTTTTTGCAAGCGCCGGAATTGTATCGTCACAATCCCTTAATGCAATGATACCTGCAACCTGTATGGCGGAAAATATACCGTAATCAAAATATCCCTTGATTTTGCCCAGAGCCTGAACAATCTGTGAATTTCCAACACAATACCCTATTCTCCATCCTGCCATGTTATAGGATTTTGAAAAGGATCCGAATTCAACACCAACATCTTTTGCACCTTCCACTTCAAGAAAACTTGGAGCTGTATATCCGTCAAACGTAATCTTTGAGTATGCAAAATCATTAATGACCATAAATTTGAACCGTTTGGCAAGTTTTACAATTTCCTTGAAAAACTCCCTGTCAGTAACAACCCCGGTTGGATTATGCGGGTAATTTAGCATTAAAACCCTTGGTTTCGGGTAGCATGATTCACAGATGTTAATTATGCGGTCAAGAAAGCTTTTTTCAGGCTCAATGGGAATTTTCATGACATTTGCACCTGCTATAACAGCTGCATAGATATGAACTGGAAAAGCAGGAGCAGGCACAAGAACAGAATCTCCAGGCCCCATAATGGCGAGGCATAAATGTGAAATTCCCTCTTTTGATCCTATTGTAAAATATGTTTCAGTTTCAGAATCAAGATCAATATCGTAATGGCGTTTATAATATTTTGCAATTTCAATTTTAAGATGTGGCATGCCTGAACTTTCAGGATATCTGTGTGATTTGGGATCCTTTGCAACTTCAACAAGCTTTTCAATAACAGCAGTGGGAGTTGGATCCATGGGATTTCCCATTCCAAGGTCAATAACATCATCCCCCTTTCTTCTTTTTTCCATCTTCATTTTATTGATCATTCCGAAAAGATAGGGAGGAAGCTGGTCCATGCGGGCTGCAAACCGTATAATATTATTATTTTCCAAAACACAAACTCCTTTATGCCAGATTTATCATACCGATTTAAATTGAAAACCATATCAGATTTTTAATAAGGCTGAAATAAAAAAATATATGTGTGGCTGATAACAACCCTCTTGGCTGTGCAAAAACAGCCATATTCTTTTAAAACAGTTTAAATTCATTTAACTCATTGCATATTATCCCCAGTAAAACAAAGCTTCTCAGATTATTTATATTTTCTGGCACATGTATTGCTGATAAATACAATAGCCTTAAAAAAAGGGCATGATTTTCATCAATCAATATTAATAAAGGAGAAAGAAGCATGGTAAAAAAAATTGTTATTCTGATTACTGCTGCCCTATTTCTGACTGGAATTGCGGGTACAGTCAGTGCAGCATTATTAACACCTGTTTCCATCAGTGGAGGAGGAGGGGCATTTTATCACAGTGAAAATCTGATTATTGATGGAACAATTCCAACTGAAGGCTCTGGTTGGCAATCTTCAACTAAT
>CAYUOB010000195.1:0-3217 GCA_964446145.1 uncultured Desulfobacula sp. | reverse complement strand
TTATGGTGCGGGCAAGGCTTAACCCTGCAGCAAAATTATAAATATATGCAAGCACAGGAGGGATATCAGGTTTCAGGATCAGTGTGAACCACAGCCCTCCCTTTGAAGAAAACCATTGACGGTTGAGCCTGCCTCTGCCTGCTGTCTGGTTCTCGGCAATCACCACGCTTGAATGGGGAACATCCTGTTTTGCAAGAATTTTTGCCTTGTTCATTGTGGAATCAAGGTGCTGGAAGTGAAATATTCTGTCCCGCAATTCTGTGTCAAAACAGAAGGGCAATAAAAGGTCTTCATGGCCCTTGAGCACATACCCCTTTGCATTGGATTCTATTTCAAATCCGTCCTTTTTAAGGGCGCTGATATGTTTCCATATTGCCACTCTTGAAACTTCAAGCTCGTTGCTGAGACTGACCCCGGACACGGTTCTGCCCTGCGCCTTGTATAAAAGCAGAAGTATTGAATTTTTGATATTTTTTTGTTTGTTAACCATTATGAGGATAGATAGTTAACAAAAACAGGCTGCAAGATCAAGCAATAAAATTTTTATGGTGAAAATTTATTGCCTGTACCAGAATCTGCCACTCAAAGTTTTGCCGATTTTCGGCACATTGTTCTCAAAAACCACTTCCTCAGCCACAGAGGATTTTTCTTTTCTGATAATATTGGTGTCAAATATCTGGCCGGTAATTGTCACATTATAGCTGACAATAAACAGATCTGATGATTTTTTTTGAACATTGAAATCTGAAATGCGGTACTGAACGGAATCATAAACGGAAAACATGTTTCTTAAATTATCTTCCAGGTCAGATATGGTTGTTCCGTCATCAGCTCCCCAGTTTTCTGATACAAGGCTGACAAGTTCGTATTCATCCTGATTTTCATATGCGCTTTTAAATTTTTCATATAAATTTCTGATTGCATTGAGTTCTGCCCTGTCAATTTCAGGCGTATTGCCGGCTGAAGAATTTGATGATGCCTGCTTTCCGGGTTGGATCAGGCTTTTTTTCAATTGCATGCTCTTGGTTCTTCTGGCCGCAGGCTTTTTTATTGCCGGCGGGTTTGAAATTGAAGCAAGTGCGGCTTTTGGCCCCAGAAGGATTCTTATATTGCCTGCTGTTCTCTTTGCTCCCGGATTCTGGCTCTGTGCGATTACAACAAGATCGGTTCTGCCTGCACCCATATATGTTTTTTCCACACTCAACCCTGCGTTGTTCAGTATTTCAACAGCTTTTTTTTCTTTTTTTCCTGTAACATCAGGAATAAGTGAAGGCACTCGCCCTATTGTAAGCCTGACAACTGTTCCTGGGCTGACAATGGAATTGGGTCTCGGGTCAGATGCCAGTACAAGCCTGTCCTGCCTCCCATACCGGTAACGGACATATTCAATTGTATACCTGAGCCCTGAGTTATGAACGGCCTGAATGGCCTGATCAAAAGGCTTGCCCACGATACCGGGGATTTTTATCTTTGTTGCCAGGGTCAGATATATGGTGGAAGTATTTTTGGGAGAACCAGGGGCCGGCTTTTGTGCGATTACAACGGCATTTGGTGGAAATGCCTTTGAAGGGCTCCTGTTTTCCGGCCGGGTATATGAATTGTGTGAGGATATGATCAGAGAGGGGCGTTTAAAGAAAACGTGTTTTTTCCCGGTTTTTATATTTCCACCATACCGTGCATACATTCTGTGGCGTTTTATGATGACAGCGGCTTTTTGGGCATTCATGCCAAGAACATCTGGCACAGTGTGAAAATCTGTTCCGGCAAAAAGCATGACCGGCTGTCCCGTACCCGGCCTTATATGTGTACCGACAGGTGGTCTGACATTGACAATTATACCGTTTCTGAATTTTTCTGTCCTGACTTCATGAACGATAAACTCCAGCCCGTTTGCCGCAACCATTGACCGGGCTTCCCTCACAGAACGGCCAACAACAGGAGGAACAGTATGGAGCTGCCCTGTGAATCCGGGCTGGTCAGTTGCGGGTCTGTCTGTTTGGCCTACAAATACGGTTATTGCCGGGCCAGAAACAGAACTTCCGGAAACAGGAGACTGGTTTACAACTTTCCCTTTATGGCCTGATTTGACATAAAAAACCCTTGGGGTGAATCCTGATTGCTTTAGTTCGTTAACAGCCTGGACTTCGGGTTTTCCAATGACATGGGGAACAGTGTCAATCAGTTTTTTCACATACAGGGTAATTGTGGTGCCGGGCCTTACAGCACTGTTAAAGGGCGGGCTGATTCTGCATACTTTTCCGTTCAGAGTTCTGTCAATTGTGTTTTCATACACAATTTTGTATTTTAAACTGCTTTTAAATCTGGTCAGGAAGTTTATGGCTTTGTGCTCGGTCATTCCTGTCAGGTTGGCAATCTTTATTGTATCGAATCTGTAGATAACTATGTTTACCGTTGATCCCGGATCAAGCTGTGTGTTTGCAGCAGGGTTCTGGCCTGCCACTTTTCCATTGTTGTCTTTGACAGATGTTGATTTATATGATTTTTTGACCTTGAATCCAAGGCGCTTGAGCATTGCAGCAGCTTCATTTTCACCATGAAATCTCAGACTGGGAACTCTGGGCTTCAGCTGGTAAATTGTGAATTTCACATGGGAACCGAATTTTACGAGAGTGCCTGCTTCAGGGTCTGTCCTGGTGGAAATTTTACCGGAAAGTGCAGTACTGGTTGTAGGTTTATAGGTTATCTGCGGGACAAGCCCCCTGGATTTTAAAAGTGCGATTGCGTTTTTCCCGCTATAACCGGCCATAAAGGGGACTTTAACCATTTTTTCTGATTCAGGCTTTGCAATATAGAGCCACACGGAATTATGTCTTCTTGGATCCATTAAAGTCCCTTTAATCGGAATCTGTCTGATTACCCTGTTGAATTGTTGTTTTATCAGATGGTTGTGCTCGGTTTGTTTTTTTGAATAATAGGTATACTGGTGTTTGATTTCGTTTATGCACCTGGTGTCTTTAAGAAGTTTTTCAGCCTTTGCTGCATCCATGCCGGTTACATCCGGCATGGGGATCAGGTGATCCTTCAGAATTGTCAGGATGATAGCCCCGTTATTTTTTAAAGAAGAATAAATGACAGTATTGTTTTTTGAATTTTTTGGAGCCTGTTCAAATTTATAATAGGTTCTTATTATTTTTGTAAAACCGCTTTTTTTCAGTGTTTCAACTTGTACTATAACACTACTCATAGCAAAGCCTGC
>CAYUOB010000194.1:0-3250 GCA_964446145.1 uncultured Desulfobacula sp. | reverse complement strand
CCTGAAAACCAGGCAGGCTGAACAGACCCTTGTGGTTAGATTCCAGGCCGGTGACTTTGAAGCCCCTGTCAGGGTCACTGATCCTGATTCCAGAAAGGCAGTCAGGAAAATGGCTGATGAGCTTGCAAAAATGAGGTTAATTTATGCCGGGTAAATTCAGGATATTTTCAACCGATATAAGCCCCACTCTGGACCCTTCAAATGCTCTGCCTGCACCGGCAACCCTGGTTGTGTTTGACCAGGACCCTTTGTTTGGCAGGTATGAATACGGACAATTGTCAAAAGACAGGGGATCAATTATCAAAACATTTGGCGGAGCGGTTATTCAGGATTTTGGCGTAAAAATTATAGGAGAAACAATCACATTATCCGATTCCAATGCCTTGTCACAGCAGACAGTTTCCGACCTTGAAGCCTGTTATAATGTTGTTGACGGCAAATGGTATTTTACAGACGGTTATAATTGCTGGAAGGTACAGTTTTCGCGTGATCCCCGCGGGTTTTACGCAACAAGAAATCTGCTGTTTGCTGCGCATTCTGTCCATATATTTTCTTATACCATTGTGCTGCTGGTTCTTGAAAAGGAGATATAATGCCTCTTGACTGGGACGTATTGCTGGATAATACCTCAATAAAGGACACTATTACAGGATTCACAATCAGGCAGTCAAAAGGTTCATATGCCAGGGAACTTACATTGTCATCTGCTGACCCTGATTTTTACGGCAGGTTTGTTTATACCAGGCTGCCAGAACCCAGGGTGGAGGTCCGGACAAAAACAGAGTCAAACTGGATCAGCCTGGGGCATTTCTTCATTGAAAAGCCCATTGTGACAGTATTGCCGGATAAAAGCACAAGCCCAGGCGTATGGGGCAGGTCAAAGACTGCACTGGCAGGCCCGCCCTTTGCTCAGAAAATATCCCGGTATTATGATCATGATACAAGCTTTCATGCCATTATGAAGGAAATGGCACAATTATGCGGCCTTGAGATTTCTTTTGAAATTGACGATTACCCCGTGGCTGCAAATACTTATGTTATTGACAATACATATCCTGCCAATGTTATCACCCAGCTTGCTGATTTTGCAGGGGCATATGTTGTTTCAACTTCGTCAGATTCCCTTTTGATCAGAAAAGATATTTTTCACCCTGCATCGCATGATGTTACCATCACGGACAATGATATTATCAGCATGAACGAAAGTGTGGATTTACCGGAATTCGGCAACCGGATCAGGATCAGCCCGTCAGGCGGTATGGGTGCAGGTTACAGCGTGAGTCTTGTTTTTCCCGGCAATTCCGATTGCCTTTCTGCTGATGGAATTTCAAAGGGAACCGTTCTGGCTTTTGTAAAAGATTCTCAAAACAACCCGGCACAGGATAACACTGTGGTGCAATGGAGAACTAAGGGGACCGGTATTACCCTTGACTGCGACAGATCAGCAACAGGGGATTATCTTTTATCCTCTCAGATACATAAAGCCTCTGATTATTATACGGTATCTGTGAATTATCCGGTAAAAGAAGTGATTGGAATATGGGCTTATGCGGATTCTGGCGGTCGGGACAATTTCTGGAACAGTGAAGGTTTTTTTTCAGATCGTACCATAAAAGTTAAAAAACCCTTTGCTTACTGTGATCAGACCCTGAGAATCACCTATATTACATCAGGGTGTGCAGTAAACACAATAACAGCCGGCAAATCTGCCGGAGATGTGGAAATTACCGCGGATGTGAACGGAGCTGAAGATACCGGGAAAATAAAACTTGACAATACCTGTGTGTGCGGGTCTGATTTGAACGTGGCAGTTAATCCGGTTGGCAGCATCTGCCTTGGGAATAAGGCAAATATCCTGATCTGGGCAACCATAAACCAGAAGCCCGCCACAGGGCATAGGATTAAAGCACGCATCACATCAGGGTGCGGACAATTATCCAGCCAGAATAAAATTTTAAAATCAGTTTCAGTGTTGAATGAGGTATCTTATGCGCAGAATGTTGTGAATGGAATCACTCAGGCTGTAACCAGAATCAGTATTGCAGATGATAAAATCCCGGCAGTCTGGCTTTTTACTGACACAGCAAAATCACAGAATCTGTATTTATCTCACCAGGGCAACATCATAGACCTTGACCGTCATCTTGCAACAGGAACAAAGCTGGTCATTGATTATCACGCCCAGGGCGCAGCTCTGATAGCCTGGCGCACCCTGGGTGAAATAAGGGATTGCGAAGCACAGGTGACAGTAAGCATGGCCAACGGCACTGAGGCTGGACTGCATGAAAAACTGGAACTTAATGCTGTTGACTGCACTCAACCTCTGGACCCTGTGGATCATAATGAAGACATAAGTGATGCCGATCCGGTTTCTGATGATCAAAGCGGGGGAAATGATGGTGGGTTTAAGGATACAAATCATGACCAGGATATGCCGGAGCAATCAGGCAACTACTCTGATCCGTGTTTGGCTGTCATAATGAACAGAACCCTTAATATTGATGATGCAGTTTCTCAGGATGACAGGGATGCTCTGCGTTTCGGGGTGCAATCAGATCAGGATTGTCCTGATACTGGTCCCGATGCAATGCCCTGTAAATGCAGCGATCTTTGTGAATCTGAAGTGAACATGTACGGCAATACCCTGGATTATGAACAGACAATACATGAAATTGTATCAAAGGATTATGACAAGGGAACCCCGGGATATAATGAAGCTTTTAATTCTTTAAAAGAACAGAATATTCAGGAATGTTCACAAAAATGTGCAGATAAAAGAACTCAGATCTGTGGTGATTGTAAGTCTGCAGCAGGCCCTGATGTTTTGGCACCCGGTGAATCAGCAGAGTACACATGCGCAGATGGCACAACCACATTATTTACAATGCCCGATGATGCGTGTGGGACGGTTACGGTTACTGTAGGCTGTTGTTCTAAGGAAGTGAGATCAACTGCCGGCAGGTGGGTTCTGGTTGATCATTGGGTAACGGATTGCGGATATTTTTCAAATTGTCCAGACGTCACCCCAGTCATCAAAGGGAGATACAAAACCGTTTATGACAATAGATGTACACTAAGGCAGGAGGATAATCCTGGCTGTTCTGATTTTAAGCCTCCGGTCGGGGACAGCCCATGCGGGCCCGGCAGTAATCCATGCTATGACCCAGCCCACCCAACATTGCATCTTGTTCCTGAATTATATGAAAAGTGGAAATTTGAATGGAGATGTGATTAATGAAAACACCCGACA
>CAYUOB010000193.1:0-3262 GCA_964446145.1 uncultured Desulfobacula sp. | reverse complement strand
AATACCGCCTTAAAAATGAAAATTTTTGCATAAAAAAAACACACATTGACGATTTCATTATCTGGGCTGGTGTCGGGGTCATGGCAGGAGGGCGGATCGGGTATGTGCTCTTTTATGATTTTCCATATTACAGAGTGCACCCTTTAAAAATTTTCATGCCATTTGAATTTTCCAATGGGTTCTCTTTCACTGGTATTTCAGGCATGTCATACCATGGTGGACTTATGGGGGTGGTAATTGCCACTTATGTGTTTTGCAAAAAGAACCACCTCAATATATGGGAATTTTCAGATCTTGTCTGTCCTGCAATACCGCTTGGATACGCATTCGGAAGACTTGGCAATTTTTTCAACGGAGAACTTTACGGCAGAGTTACTGATCTGCCTTGGGGAATGTATTTTCCGGCTGACCCCGCTCACAGGCTTCGCCATCCCTCTCAGCTTTATGAAGCATTTTTTGAAGGCATTGTTCTTTTCAGCATTTTATGGCCATTACGCAAAAACAATCACCTTAAAAATCTGATGTTCAGTTTATATCTCACAGGCTATGGCATTGTACGCTTCTTCATAGAATTTGTACGCATGCCGGATGAACAGCTCAGTTTTGTATGGCACCAGTTTACAATGGGCCAGATTTTATGTTCCGGCATGATTATGGTTGGAATTTGCCTTTTCCTCATGGGTAAAAAAAGTAAATTTCTTGACAAAAAAATATAGCCCATTATGTTTATATCTGTTAAAAACCTTTAAGGAGCTTAAATTTAATGTTGTTAAAATTATTTTTCGGTTTTACACTGATTCCCATAATTGAACTTTATATTTTAATTAAAATCGGAACTGTTATAGGCGGGTTCAACACCATACTGCTGGTACTTTTAACCGGATTTGCAGGCGCCTGGCTTGCAAGGCTTGAAGGCATGAATACCATGATAAGATTCAGGGAAAACATGCAGCAGGGCATAATGCCGGCAGAAGAGCTTATTGATGCTGCCATTATTTTCATAGCAGGAGTTCTGCTCATTACTCCGGGGCTTATGACTGATGTTTCGGGCCTTCTGCTTTTATGGCCGCTTACGCGCAATATGTTCAAACGCTATCTTAGGAAAAAATTTGACGAAATGCAGTTAAGAGGCAGTATACACATTGACAGATTTCATTGAAATCTGCTTTAGCCATTTCAGGGAAGGATAAATGGAAATCAAAACCGAAATTCTGAAAATGGTCCAGAAAAGAGACAGTGACCTTCCCACTCTGCCTGTTGTAGTCGACAGGATCATAAGTATTGCTTCAGATCAAAATACAACAACACAGGAACTTGCAGATGCCATATCCTATGATCAGGGAATGACCAACAAGCTGCTGAAACTTGCCAATTCAATCTATTATGCCCAGAAAACAAAGGTGGAAACCATTAAAAGAGCGGTAACTGTCATAGGTTTTGATGAAATTATAGGAATTGCTCTGGGTATGGGAATTCTATCATCATTTACGGACAAATCAGGAGTGAGCCTTGATATGAAGGCGCTGTGGATACACGGTATTGGTGTGGCCACCGTTGCAAAGGAGCTTGCAAAAAGAACCAACCCAGGCATTGCAAATAAAATCTTTATACCAGGACTTCTCCACGATATGGGCAAAGTGGTGTTTTCTGTTTATTTCCGGGATGCTTACCGAAAAGTCAGACTGGTGGCCATTGACAGGAAAAAACCCTTGTATTTTGCTGAGAATGCAGTATTTAAGCTTGACCATGCAGTACTTTCAGCCCTTTTAATGAAAAGATGGAATTTTCCGCAGTCAATTATGCTGCCGTGCAGATTTCACCACCATCCTGAGTCTGCACCTGTTAAATTCAGGCATCAGTCATTGATTATCAACCTTGCAGACTACCTGACCCAGAAAGCAGGAATAGGACACAGCGGAAATCCAGTACCCGTGACAATTAAAAATTCACCTAAAAAAATCGGAGTCAGCCCACCTGTGTTGAAACTGACAATAGAGCAATTAAGAAAAAAAGAAAACGAAATCAAAGAATTTTTCAAGATCACCACGGAATCCTGATTTGACGCCCAATTAAATATCCCTTAAAATTTTTTCACCAGGACATTGCCTGCATGCCTTGTCAAACTGGCCGAGGCTTTCATCAAAAATTTCAAATTCAAGGATTTTACCAAGCTCTGTGAGTTCATTTCCTCTGTTTTCAAACTTATGCAGAACATCATATATGGACAGGGTTTCAATATCGCGGGCAGGCGCAAAACATACAGCATCATTACCGCCTGTGACTTCAACCAGAATCCCGCTTTCAACAAGCTTGGACAACAATAGTTTCACGATTTTCAATGGAAGTTTAATCCTTGCCGCCAGGTCAGCATCAGATGCAGCAGGTTTTCCTGCGGCAAAATTTTTTACACAAAAATGTACAAGGCGCAGAATTATAAGTTTTCTTGTCCTGATACTGATATTGGTGTATTCCATATCCTGCGCCTCAAGAGCTTCAGTATTTTCCCATGAAAATGCAATTTCAGCTCCAAAAAGCACAACAGCCCACGAAGTCTGCAGCCATATCAGAAAAAGCGGCAAAGCTGCGAAACTGCCGTAAATTGCATTATAATTTGATACTCCAACCTGAAATTCAAGATATGCCATCTGGATAATCTGAAAAATACTGCCGGCAATCATGCCGCCTGCAAGTGCAGCTTTGATATCAATTCTCCGGTTGGGTACAAACAAATAGAAAAAAATAAATAAAATCCATATGGGAAGAAAAGGGAAAATATTAAATCCAATGGAAATAAGTTTTTCAATATTTGCAGGAAGGCTCAGATGGGTTAAAAATTTTGCAAGATAGGCAGTAATGAAGATATTGGCACTGCTTGAAAAAATTACAAGTATTCCAGCAGTTATTGAAATGGCAATATAATCTGTGAATTTACGGATCAGGTCCCTGTCTTTTTTTATCCAGAAAATCTTATTGAATGCATTCTCTATATGGCCAACAAGCCTTATAAGGGCATAAAAAAGCAGAATAACACCCAGAACAGCCATCAGACCGCCTTTTGTCTTTTCCAGAAGATTGCCTGAAAATGCAAGCACCTTCTGAATCACCTCCTCCTGACCTGCAAATATGTCAAGAATCCTTTTTTCAAGAAATTCCTGAAACCCGAATCCCTTGGCAATGCCAAAGGCCATGGCCATTACAGGAACTATTGACAAAAGTGTGAAAAGAGTAAGAGAAGAAGCTCTGAGATCACACCTGTCCTGCT
>CAYUOB010000192.1:0-3299 GCA_964446145.1 uncultured Desulfobacula sp. | reverse complement strand
ACTAACACCTTTTTTAACTTAAAATTGTCCAGATTTTATTGAAACATTATACAAGAAGTTAAACGTACAGTAAAGGTTTTAAGACTGAATACGGAAGATAATGTTTTGGAAGTGATCCGCAGTTCTGTTGATCAGGGAAAATGTGTGTGCTGGGTCCGTAATACGGTCAAGGCAGCCAGACAGATCCATCAGCGTTTGGCACAATGTGAATGGATCGCATCCAGTCATCTCCATCTTTTTCACAGCAGGTTTGCCATGATTGACAGACAGCGGATTGAACAGAATATTGTAACCAGGTTTGGAAAATATTCCGGGAAAGAGGAAAGAAAAGGGCAGGTTTTGATCGCTACCCAAGTGGTGGAACAATCCCTTGATCTTGATTTTGATGTGCTTATAACCGATCTTGCTCCGATTGATCTTGTTCTGCAAAGAGCTGGTAGACTTTGTCGTCATGTCCGTGATGTATCGGGAAAAACGGTTCGGGCGGGAAATACAGAAAAAGATTGGCGTGGTACGCCTGTTTTATACCTGTTCTGCCCTGATCCCTTTTCTCATGCAGATGCAAACTGGCTTGATCTACAGCAGAAAGGAACAAAAGCTGTTTATCCGCATCTTGGTTTACTGTGGCTTACCGCAAAAATTTTATTGCATGATAAAGATGGTGGTGAATTTGTCATGCCGGATGATGCAAGGAAACTAATTGAAGGTGTATATGGGCCGGAGACAGAAAATAAAATACCAAATGCAATAATGGATTGTTCTTGTGATGCAATTGTCCGTGACATGGTTCAAGAGAATATGGCAGATCTGAATGCTTTAAACTTAGGCAAAGGTTATACTTGGGGCAGTGGTGAGTGGGATGAGGAAATTCATACTCCAACTAGATTAAGTGAAGTTGAAACCGTGACAGTGGCATTGGTCAGGATGAAAGATGGGCGGATGTATCCTTATGCCAATGAGGTGAAACAGTATAAATGGGTCTTAAGTACGGTAAAGGTACCTGTATTGGAGTGGGAAAAAGCCAGAAAAGATATCCCACTCAGCCTCCAAACTCAGATTAATGAAATAAAAAAAAATGTAAAGGCTCTTCACTGGCAGGAGGTTTTTCCTCTCGTTGCAGAAACACAGTCATATTATACGTCTGAAGGGGGATGGATAATTGAAAAAGGAGAAAATTTATGAATTTAATTACTGATGCGTGGATTCCGGTTATGCGCAGTGATGGGCGGGATATTATACGGCCATGGCAGATTGCCGAGATTGATAATCCGGTTTTGGAAATCAATGCACCACGGCCTGATTTTCAGGGCGCATTATATCAATTGCTGATTGGTCTTTTGCAGAGTTTTTTTGCGCCAGAAAATGAGGATGCCTGGTTGAATTATTGGGAAAAACCGCCAACGTCTAAAGATGTCCGAAATTCTCTTGAGAAAGTGAGTGTTGCCTTTGAGTTATTTAATAATAAAGGCCCGGCATTCATGCAGGATTATGATATGGTGGATGGTGATACCAAATCTGTTGCAGGACTGCTTATTGATGCTCCTGGAGAGAATGCAATTAAAAAGAATACAGATCATTTTGTCAAACGGGACCGTGTCTCTGTATTGTGCCCAGCCTGTGCAGCTACAGCATTGTTCACTCTGCAGATCAACGCGCCTTCCGGCGGGACTGGTCACAGGGTTGGGCTACGTGGAGGAGGCCCGCTTACCACTTTGTTATTGAGCGGGAATAATAATGATACCCTGTGGAAAAAAATTTGGTTGAATGTCCTTAACAAGGAAGAACTCCCATCATCGGGCAATTATGATTCGTCTGTCTTGCCTTGGCTTGATCAGGCTCGTTTGTCTGCCAAAGGAGCAGATATTACTATGCCAGCAGATGTTGATGCTCTGCAGATGTATTGGGGAATGCCTCGCAGGATACGCCTTGAAAAAAGTGAAGATGGCGGTATTTGTGATATTTGTTGTGAACAGACTGCTACTGTCTGCAAAGCTTACCGAACAAAGAATCATGGAATCAATTATGGTGGACCCTGGGTGCATCCTCTGACTCCATACCGTTTTGACAAAAAAAAGAAAAAAATCCCCTTGTCACAAAAGGGTCAGAAGGGCGGCCTGGGTTACCGCCACTGGCTGGGCCTGACTTTTCAGGACAATGATACTGGTTACAAGGCTGCAACTATTGTCGAATTTTTCAATAATGAACGTTGTTATAATGTTTCAGAGATACGTTCCGCAGGGTTGTGGTGCTTTGGTTATGATATGGACAAGATGAAGGCTAGGTGCTGGTATGACGTTCATTTTCCAGTTCTTGCTGTTTCAAGGGACCAAAGGGATAATCTGATTGATTGGGCAGGAGAATTGATCAGAGCTGCCAGAGAAGTTGTTAAGATATTACGGGTTGCTGTCAAATCCGCCTGGTTCAGACGTCAGGAAAATATCAAGGGTGATATGATCAAAATAGATCAGCAATTCTGGGAAGCAACTGAATCGGATTTTTATTTGATTTTGGAAAAATTGACCATATTGCCAGCTGGGACCAGAGTGGCGCCACCTGAAATATATGTGGATTGGTTTAATCTTCTTAAAAAAACAGTTTTTCATATTTTTGACAGGAATTGTTTCGATTCCATACCAGAGGATCTTGATCTTAAACGTATTGTTGCAGCCAAACAGGAATTGGGGAAAAAATTTTATGCCAATAGAACAATTAAGGCTCTTATAAGACAATCAGTTTAGGAGGAGGCAGATTGATGAGTGAATATTTTTTTATCAATAAGGCAGATATGGCCGCTTTGCAAAGCTGGCATAGCCTGCTTGACGAAAATCGCGGCGAGCGTGCTAGGTTGCGCCGCGCAGAAAGAGCGGAAGATGTCCTGCTGACAGATGCATTTCATCATTTTTTAAAAAAAATGACGGAAAAATGGCGTGATGAAAATCATATATTCAGTGCTGCTGCCGTGGCTGGTCTGCTTTCTCATGTTAGAGAGAATTGTCAAAAGGCAAGCAGACAGCAATACCAACCTGAAAAGGTAAAAAGATCAGAAAAGAAAGCATCCTTTGCCGAACAGCTTGCTACTCCAGCAGATGGGAATAAAAAAGCCCCTATGAGTGAATCGCGTTTTTACCAGCTTCAGAAAAGCAGAACCACGGATGAATTTTACCGGAATATCCGGCGGGCGATTCAGCTTCTCAACGGAAGGGTGAATCTTTTTTCTTTGGCTGACGATATTATTCATTGGCACTCAGTAGTGTCCGGTTAGGTTCTTGCATGTAAGAACCCATTAAATTTATTAAAAA
>CAYUOB010000191.1:0-3325 GCA_964446145.1 uncultured Desulfobacula sp. | reverse complement strand
CAAGATATGTGGATACAGATAAATGCATTGCCTGTGGAGAATGTACCAAGAAATGCCCTGGAAAAGTTCCTGATGAATTCAATGAAGGCCTTGACAGGCGCAAGGCCATTTATGTGCCATATCCCCAGGCTGTGCCTTTGAAATATGTCATTGACCCTGAAAAATGCCTGAAACTGCTCAGAGACAGGTGCGGAACCTGTGCCAAGGTATGTCCCACAGGGGCTATTAATTATGAAGACACTGAAAAAACATTTACCCTGAACGTGGGTTCTGTAATCATGGCAGCCGGGTTTAAACCCTTTGATCCGTCCGGGCTTGACAATCTTCAGTATTCAAATTTTGCCAATGTTGTGACAAGTATTGAATTTGAGAGAATCCTGTCAGCCGGCGGGCCTACACACGGGCATATCCAGTGCCATCCTGACGGATCTGAGCCCCGCAGGATAGCCTGGCTTCAATGTGTGGGTTCGCGGGATCAGAACAAATGCGGTAATGGGTATTGTTCCTCTGTGTGCTGCATGTATGCTGTAAAGGAAGCCATGATGGCAAAGGATCATGTCTCAGGCGATTTTGAAGCTTCCATTTTTCTTATGGACATGCGTACTTATGGTAAGGATTTTGAAAAATATTATGAAAGGGCAAAGGAGCAGGGCGTAAGGTTTGTGCGCTCCAGAATCCATACCATTACTGAAGATAAAGATAAGAAACTTGTTTGCACCTATGTCACTGAAGATGGAACCAATGTAAAGGAAATCTTTGACATGGTTGTTTTGTCAGTTGGCATGGAAACTCCGGATGACCTTGCCGCTGCTGTGCGTGATATGGGAATTGAGCTTAATTCCAGCAATTTCGTGGAAACTTCAAGCTTTTCTCCTGTTGAGGCTTCAAAAAAAGGTTTTTATGTGTGCGGTGCTCTTCAGGAACCAAAGGATATTCCAGCGTCGGTCATGGAGGCAAGTGCAGCAGCATGTGATGCAGGCGCAAGCCTTTCATCTTCAAGGGGCAGCCTGACAAAAACCCGGGTTTATCCTGATGAGGCGGATTTTGTTGGCGGTGAACCCAGGATAGGTGTGTTTGTCTGCAATTGCGGAACCAATATAGGCGGAATAGTGGATGTACCCGGTGTTGCAGCATACGCAAAAACCCTGCCCAATGTGGTTTATGTGGGTGAAAACATGTTTACCTGTTCGCAGGATACCCAGGATAAGATGAAACAGGTGATCCAGGAAAACAGGCTCAACAGGATAGTGGTTGCGGCATGTACTCCAAGAACACATGAGCCGCTTTTTCAGGAAACCCTGAAAGATGCAGGTCTGAACCAGTATCTCATTGAAATGGCCAATATAAGAAATCAGTGTTCATGGGTTCATTCAAAGGAGCCTGAACTTGCCACTGAGAAATCAAAGGATCTTGTGCGGATTGCCGTTGCAAAGGCATCCTTAATGAGGCCATTGTCCCAGCCAAGTGTTGATATTATACCAAAATGTCTTGTCATAGGCGGGGGGCTTGCAGGGCTCACCTCGGCCCTTGCACTTGCAAAGCAGGGTTTTTTCACGATTATTGTGGAAAAAGATGATGAACTTGGCGGTAATGCACGGTATATAAATTCCACATGGAACGGGGAAGATATTGCCTCAAATCTTGATGCCCTGATTAAAGAAGTCAGTGAAAATCCCATGATAGAGATTGTTACATCGGGCAGGGTGGTCTCAAGCTCAGGATTTATCGGCAATTTCAAAACCATTGTTGAATCACTGGGCAGCGAGCGCACCATTGACCACGGTGCTGTGATTATTGCAACCGGAGCCAAAGAATACAGGCCAGAGGAATATCTTTACGGCAAGGATGAAAGGATTTTAACCCTTCTGGAGCTTGACCGCAGGTTTGCCGGAGATGATTCCTTTGTTAAAAACATGAACAGTGCCGTATTTATTCAATGTGTGGGCTCAAGACAGCCTGACCGCCCATATTGTTCCAAGGTATGCTGTACGCATTCAATCAAATCTGCCCTGAAATTCAAAGAACTGAACCCTGATATTGAGGTGTATGTTCTTTACAGGGATATCAGGACATACGGCCAACGCGAATCACTTTACAGGCAGGCAAGGGATAAGGGAGTCATTTTTATCAGATATACCCCTGAAAACAGGCCTGAGGTCGCAAAGAATGCAGACGGGCTTTGTGTAAGGGTAAAGGACCATGTGCTGGGACTTGATCTTGAAATCGGCTCTGATCTTGTCGTGCTTGCTTCTGCAATCATACCTGAAGATAATTCACAGCTTGCCCAGATATTTAAATTATCTGTCAATGATGATAAATTTTTCATGGAAGCCCATGCAAAACTGCGGCCTGTGGATTTTGCCACGGACGGTATTTTTCTTGCCGGAATGGCCCATTATCCAAAACCTGTGGAGGAGAGTGTGGCCCAGGCCAAGGCTGCCGCATCAAGGGCGGTTGTTGTGCTGTCCCGTGATACTGTAACGGTTGACGGAGTGGTATCCCAGGTCAATGAAGCCCTGTGCCGCGGGTGTGCAGCATGTGAGCAGGCCTGTGCCTTTGGAGCCATAAGCGTTGTGGAACGTGAAAATAATGTAAAGGTGGCAATGGGTCAGCAGGCTCTGTGCAAGGGCTGCGGCGCATGTTCCGTTGCCTGTCCCACTGGCGCTGCAACAGTTTTTCATTATAATAACGAGGTGCTGGCCATGGTTGAAACAGCACTTGAATCATAGAAAGGATTGAAAATGTCAACAGATTTTAATCCCAGGATTTTAACCTTTGCCTGTAACTGGTGTTCCTATGCTGCAGCTGACCTTGCAGGGGTCAGCCGGTTCCAGTATCCGCCCAATATGAGAATCATAAGGGTAATGTGTTCCGGCGGAATAAACCCCAATTATATTCTGAAGGCCTTTGAGAAAGGGGCTGACGGAGTATTGATATCAGGCTGACACATTGGAGACTGCCATTACCTGGACGGTAATGTAAAAGCACAGAACATGTTTAAAATGACCAGTGAATTTTTACAGCTTCTGGGTATCAACCCGAAGCGGATCAGGCTGGAATGGATTTCTTCTGCTGAAGGGACCCGGTTTGCGGCTGTGGCAAATGAATTTACTGAAACCATCAAAGCCCTTGGCCCTGCCGGTATCAAAAAGGTGGCCTGACGGGAATGAGAATAAAAAGTTTCAACAGGAAGCACTCCAGATCGACAGCGGCCTATCCGGTGGCCTGACCATTACCAACAACGGCACACTGTCCGGTGCTGGTGGCGCAGCTAATGGCGGTACTGGAGGTGATGCCTTCGAAGCAAATGTGTCCTGCACCATGG
>CAYUOB010000190.1:0-3368 GCA_964446145.1 uncultured Desulfobacula sp. | reverse complement strand
AAGGTGCTGAGCTTACCCACACAAATTTTACATATGATGTTCTTGCCATAATTGAGTTTGGAAGATTTGTTCACGGCCCTGGAAAAAAACCTGAACGTCTTTATGGCGGCGGATTTCACACATTTCTTGGAGTTCTGCCCTGGTACCATAGTTTTGGAATCACAGTGGCATTGCTTGTTGCTGCAAAACTTTCAGCAAAGCTGGTCTGTATTCCTGATCCAAGGGCCGGCAAACCGCCTTTTACCGAAGTCCTGAAGGCTGTTCAGAAATACAGACCCACTTTCATGCCTGCGGTTCCAACCATTTTTGTGGCGTTTACCAACCATTCCCTCATAGATAAATATGATTTATCGTCCCTTATGGGCTGTTTTTCGGGAGGGGCGCCTCTGCCGCCTGAGGTATGCAGGCAGTTTGAGAAAAAAACAGGTGCCATTATTTTTGAAGGATACGGGCTCACTGAAACAGCGCCGGTTGTCAGTACGAATCCTACATTCAAAGAAACAAGAAAAATCGGATCCATAGGATTTCCACTTCCTGGAACAGACATAAAAATACTTTCCCTTGAAGACGCTTCAAAGGAGATGCCTGTTGGCGAAGACGGCGAAATAGCAGTTTGCGGGCCTCAGGTCATGAAAGGATATTGGAAGCGCCCTGATGCAAATGAAGAATCCTTTGTCAGTATAAATGGCAGACGTTATTTTCTGACAGGTGATATAGGTCATATTGATGGAGACGGATACATAACCATTACAGACCGCAAAAAGGATATGATCATTGTGGGAGGTTTCAATGTCTATCCAAGGGATGTGGAGGATATTCTCTATACCCATCCTGCTGTGGAGCTTGCCGCTGTTGTGGGAATACCTGATTCAAGAAGCGGGGAAAAAGTAAAGGCTTTTATCAGGATAAAAGACGGGGAAAAACTCAGTATTGAAGAAATGATGGAGTTTTGCAGAAAAAACATGGCAGGTTACAAACGCCCTGCGGTCATTGAGTTCAGGGACGAAATTCCAGTATCAAATGTGGGCAAGGTTCTGCGCCGTGTGCTCAGGGATGAGGAACTTAAGGCCTGATTACAATAATCTTTATGCAGGGAGAAAAAAACAATGGAAAAATTATGGATGAAAAATTGGCCTGATAATCTTCCCGTGGAAATTTCATTTGCCCACGGATCTGTTCCCATTCATGAATATCTCAAAATCCAGGCTGAAAAAAATCCTGAAAAGCCTGCAATAATTTTTTATGGTAAATCCGTTACATATCATCAGCTTGACACAGAATCGGATTGTTTTGCTGCTTATCTTTTGTCAAAGGGGGTCAAAAAAGGCGACAGAGTGGGTATTTTCATGCTTAATTGCCCCCAGTATGCCATTGCTCATTTCGGTATCCAGAAAACAGGAGCCATTGTCTGCCCCTGCTCGCCTCTGTTTAAGGAAATGGAGCTTGAGTATGAACTCAATGATGCTGGTATTGAAATTCTTGTATGCCTTGATCTTTTCATGCCCATTGTTCAGGAAGTCAGGAAAAAAACAAAGCTCAGACAGATTGTGGTCACAAATCTTAATGATTACCTGCCTGAAGCACCTGAACTTCCATTGATTGAACACATGAAAATAAAAAAATCAGAAATTGCAGGATCAGATGATTTTATGGCTATTGTGAACAGGGAACATGAAATTGTTCCTGAGATTGAAATAGACATGAAAAATGATATTGGTCTTTTTCAGTATACCGGCGGAACAACAGGGCTTCCAAAGGGATGCATGTTAAGTTTTTATTCTGCACTTTTCAAGACTGCATCAACCGTTGCCATAGCAGGCATGACAGAAAACACTGTCTGCCTTGTCACCATGCCGGTTTTTCATATTGCAGGCATGCTGGCAGGGCTGACATCCTGTATATATGCAGGCGCAACACAGGTACTTTTATCCATGTTTGACGTAAAAACCGCTGTCAGGGCAATTTCACAATACAAGGTTGATTTCTGGTACAGTGCTGTGCCCATGAATGTGGGTATAATGGCTGATCCTGAGTCTGGAGAATATGATCTTTCAAGCCTTGAACTCTGCCTTACCTCATCTTTTGGAATTCAGCTCACAAAAGAAATTGCAGACCAGTGGAGGGAATTCACAAATGGGGGTCTGCTTGTGGAAGGTGCCTATGGGTTAAGCGAAACACATACACTTGATACTTTCATGCCAAGGCATAAAATCAAGTATGATACCTGCGGTATTCCAGGGCCTGAATCTGAGTTTAAAATCATGAGCCTGGACGGGTCAGGCAGGGAAATGCCGCCTGGTGAGGAAGGAGAAATAGTTCTTAAAAATCCGGGTGTGTTCATGGGTTACTGGAACAAACCCGAAGAAACAGCAAAAACCCTTGTTCATGGCTGGGTTTATACAGGTGATATAGGCAGGTTTGATAAAGATGGATATCTGTGTCTTCTGGGCCGGGTCAAGGAAATGATCAAGGTATCAGGATTTTCCGTTTATCCTGAGGAAGTGGAGGTTTTACTCAATTCCCATCCCGAGGTTTCCCAGTCAGCCGTGATAGGAGTGCCAGACAAAACAAAGGGAGAAGTTGTCAAGGCATATATTATAAGGGCCAAAGGTTCTGACCTTGATGAACAGGGCCTTATCAAGTGGGCAAAACAGCATATATCTTCCTATAAATGCCCGAAATATGTGGAATTTAGGGAAAGTCTCCCAACTCTTGCAACAGGCAAGCTTCTGCGCAGGCAATTAAAGGAAGAGGAATTAAAAACCCATGAAATCTGATCATTCCCTTGATTTGCTGAAATCAGAGCAAAGAAGAATTCTGGCAATGGGTGGTGAAAAAAAGATCCGCCTTCAGCATCAGAAGGGGCGATACACTGCGCGTGAGCGCATCAGCATGCTTCTTGACAAAGGTTCGTTTTTTGAAATGGGCAGGTTTGCTCATTCTGACATGCCCGGCATGGAAAGAAAAACACCTGCGGACAGCAAAATTACAGGGTATGGAACGAGTAAAGGCCGCATGGTGGCTGTGTCTGCCAATGATTTTACTGTGATGGCAGCAACTTCATCCAGAATCGCAGCCAAAAAGGAACAACAGCTTAAAACCTATGCAGCCCGAAAAGGAATTCCCCTGATTTATCTTGGAGAGGCAGGGGGTGCAAGAATGCCGGATATCATGGGTTCCCGCGGTCTTGCATCCTTTGGCGGCGGAGGTTTTGATTCCTTTGTCAATACCATGAGCAGGGTCAGAAAAAATCTTATGATAACAGCCATCATGGGAGAATGCTATGGAATGCCCACCTGGATGGCATGCTTGTCTGATTTTGTGGTTCAGGTAAAGGGAACTGCAATGGGTGTGTCAGGGCCGCGTGT
>CAYUOB010000189.1:0-3414 GCA_964446145.1 uncultured Desulfobacula sp. | reverse complement strand
ACTAACACCTTTTTTAACTTAAAATTGTCCAGATTTTATTGAAACATTATACAGCAAAATATAACCCGGAAATTTCATGAAGTGTCAGGATAGTTGTCGGGTTTGCCTAATGTGAAAGTTTCAAATTTGAATAGGGCGGGTAAAAGAACCTGTGCAAAGGTTTGCTGTACAGGTCCTTTAAACATTTATGTGAATATCATTTTTTCCTGTCTGCAAATTCGTCAAGCTTATCCTGCCGTTCCGGGGCTGAAACCGTGGCAAGGCAGGCTTCTACTTCATAATCCATCAAAGCTTCAAGGCTGACTTCATCAGCCATATTCAATCCTTTTTTGATAAGGCTGATGGAAAAACCCGAATTCTGCACTATTTTACCTGCCATTGCAAGGGCTTCATCCATGAGCCTGTCATCCGGCACTGTCTTGTTAACAAGCCCTATGCGCTCTGCCTGCCTGCCATCTATGTAGTCACAGGTAAAAAGCAGCTCCCTTGCTTTTCCCGGTCCCACAAGATCCTGAAGAAGCCGCATGGCTCCTCCTGTGACTGAAGAGGAAACACGGGCTTCCGGAGAACCGAATTTTGCTCCTTCAGCGGCAATTCTGATATCACATGCAAGTGAGAGCTCATAACCTGAGCCCAAAGCATATCCATTGACTGCCGCAATGGTCGGTTTGGGGAAACGAATAATCCGGCGGGAAATTTCCTGAAGATGAGTCAGATAATCCCGGTAAGCGGTCAGGCTGCGGCCTTTTGAGTCCTTAAGATCCGCCCCTGTTGAAAAAGCTCTGCCTTCACCTGTAAAGATAAGCGCTTTTATTGTATCATCTTGTAAAACATCATCAAGAGCGTCCTGGATGTCCAGCCACAATTGTTTGTTCATGGCATTCAACACCTTTGGCCTGTTCAGTTTGATTATTGCTGTTCCATTTGATTTATTATAAATAATGCATTCAAAATCCATTGAATTTCTCCTTTATGACAAAATGATCCGTGCATCTATTATTGATACACCTTTTTCGTGTACACGCACCGGATTAAGATCCATTTCCATGATATCCGGGTTTTCCATTGCAAGTTTTGAAATTTTTACAATAATATCGCACAGGGCATCAACATCCTTTGGTGATTCTCCGCGGACACCTTTAAGAAGGGGGAAGCCTTTTATACCTGAAACCATGGATAATGCATCAGATTTACTGACAGGAGCCACGGTAAAGGCAACATCCTTGAGAACTTCGACAAAAATTCCTCCCAGGCCGAACATCACGACAGGACCAAACTGATGGTCTCTTGTCATTCCTATTATACATTCAAGCCCCTGTTCTGCCATGGGCACAACAAGAACCCCCTGAATTTTTTCTCTTTCAGTAACTTTCAGGCCATTTTTAATAATTTCATTAAAAGCCTTTTTTACCTCATCCCGGGAATTCAAATTAATTTTAACACCGCCGGCGTCGGATTTATGGACAATATCCCTTGAAACAATTTTCATTGCAACGGGAAAACCTGTTGTTTCAGCAGCCTTGACTGCTTCATCTTCATGAGCGGCAAGTATTGCACTGGAAAGCTCAAGCCCTGATTCAGCAAGAATCTGTCTTGCCTCGCTTTCCAAAAGAACAGAAATCTGTTTTTCCCTGAACCTGCTTATCAACAGCGAAGTATTTGCAGATTCAATTTCAATATTCTGATCCTGTGTTATCTTATGATCACGAATCCGTGCACCTGCCTTTGCCATTGCTCCCAGGCACCTGGCTGCTCTTTTTGAAGAGGCAAATACAGGAATACCGTTTTCTCTTAAAATTTTAATACTGTCATAGGGTTCATGGGCAAAACTTGTATGGACAACTACCGGTTTTTTATATTTGCTGACAAAAGATGTCAGATCCCTTGCGGTCTGTTCTTCAAGTTCACCGACATGGGGAGCAATGATATCTTTGAATCCACCGAAAAAACCTGTGATATATATTGCATCCACTTCATCTGTATCCATGCACTGTTTACAGCATTCAGTGATCATATGTGGATTTTCCTCTGCAGTCCCTCCGTAGTCAATGGGATTATGGGCAGGCATTCCCTTTAAAAGAAACGGTCGGATTTTTTCCTGTACATCCTTTGACAGGACAGGGACATTAAGTCCACAGGTTTCAGCATTATCAGCAGCCACTGAATTATCACCGCCACCTTCTGACATGATGGCAACCTTATTGCCGGAAGGAAGCGGCAGCTTACTGAAGCATTCTGCAAGGTCAAACATCTCGTCAACATTGAAAACCCGTATGATTCCTGATTGGTCAAAAGCAGCCTGCACAATCTTATCATCGCCTGCAAGGGAACCTGTATGTGACGCTGCAGCCCTTGCACCTGCACCGGATCTTCCAACCTTAAGAGCTATAACGGGTTTTTTTCCTGAAACCTTTTTTGCAGCACGGACAAGTTCGTTTCCATTTTTAATGCCTTCCATGTACATGCAGATAACTTTTGTGTCAGGATCATCACCCAGGTATTCCATATATTCATGGAACCTGACACCGATTGCATTACCGGCACTGATGATTTTACTGAAACCAAGTCCCCTGGCTTTTGCATAATATGTAAGTGAATCAATAATATTTCCGCTCTGGGCAATGATGGAAATATTGCCTGAATCAATGGGCGGGACACCCAACAAATTCATTCGGCCTGAATTGCTGAATATTCCGCTGCAGTTAGGTCCTATGATTCTGACTCCGCCTTTTTCGGCATTTGCAAGAATCTGAGCTTCAATTTTCTTGCCATCTTCTCCTGTTTCACCCAGCCCTGCTGTAATTATTACAGCACCTTTTGCATTTTTCTGTGCACTCTGAATAATAACATCAGGGATAAAACGTGCCGGAATAACCACCATGATCAGATCAACCGGTTCAGGAACCTTGTCCAGTGAAGGATAGGCTTTTTTCCCGAACAGGGTTTCACGTTTCGGATTAATAAGAAAAACTTTGCCGGAATAACCGCCTTCCAGCAGGCTGCGCGTCCTTCTTTCCGCTGCCTTGCCAGGGGTTTCAGACGCCCCTACCACAGCCACGGATGCCGGGTTGAATATCGTGTTCAACGATGTTTGCATAACCTTTCTCCATTAAAGTAATAAATCCTGCAATATTATTTTATAATGCAATATATCTTACTATATTTACCAGAAAGATTCATTTGTCAAGAATAAAAAATCATGCAAATACAACAGGGATTTTATCTGCCTAATTTATTTTTTATATTACGTGCTTTTTCCCACAGATCAAGATTGGATACCCAGGCCCTCCATTTTTCAACCTCAAGGGGACCGTAGCCGTTCATTGTGTACATGTCCCTTAACCATAGTTTTGGAATACTGAACCCAGATCCTGCAAAGACAATAATATGTTGCGATAAAAAGAGCACCCTTTT
>CAYUOB010000188.1:0-3421 GCA_964446145.1 uncultured Desulfobacula sp. | reverse complement strand
TACACTGGTGTGTGGGGGGGATCCATGCTGCTCACAGAGCCTGATGCAGGGTCTGATGTGGGTGCTTTGACCACTTCTGCAAAAAAGCGTGATGATGGAACCTATGACATATGCGGCAGCAAAATATTCATTACCAATGGAGAACAGAACCTTACTGAAAACATAATACATCCTGTGCTTGCCAGGATTGAAGGCGCTCCTGCCGGAACAAAAGGGATTTCATTGTTCATAGTGCCCAAAATATGGGTGAACCCTGACGGAAGTCTGGGAGAACCAAATGATGTGGTGTGTACAGGAGTTGAAAATAAAATGGGTCTGCACGGCAGCCCTACCTGTGCAATCTCACTGGGCAGTAAGGGGAAATGCAGAGGTATCCTGCTGGGTGAGCCCAATCAGGGCATGAAAATCATGTTTCACATGATGAACGAAGTACGCCTTGAGGTTGGAACACAGGCATTTGCAAGCGCCACACTTGCCTATCAGCATGCACTTGATTATGCGAAACAAAGATTTCAGGGCCGCAGTATTGACAAGGCTGCAGACCATGGCGCACCACAGGTTCCCATTATACAGCATCCTGATGTGAAAAGAATGCTGCTTAAAATGAAGGCTTATGTGGAAGGATTAAGAAGCCTTGTGTATTATACAGCTTTTTGTTTTGACAAAATCAGAACCTTGAATGATGAAACCCAGCTTCAATATTATACAAGTCTTGTTGATATCCTGACTCCGGTTGTAAAGGCATATTCAAGTGAAAAGGGTTTTGATGTATGCGTTGATGCCATGCAGATTTTTGGTGGGTACGGCTATACGCGCGATTATCCTGTGGAGCAGATGTTAAGGGATTGCAAGATAGCATCCATATATGAGGGCGCAAACGGAATTCAGGCAATGGATTTTTTGGGCCGTAAAATTGCAGGAAGCAGGGGAGCCATGCTGAATGCCCTTATGGCCGGGATTAAGGCAATGGTACATCAGGCTGAAACCCGTGAAAACCTCAAAGACCTTGCAGAATCCCTGGGCAACGCAGCAGACCTTTTTGAAGATACCGCAGGCAAGGTCAGTGCGGCAACAGGCTCAGAACATATGGCTTCAGCATTTGCATGTGCGCACCCTCTGCTGGAAGCAGCAGGTGATGTTATCATGGCATGGATGCTTTTATGGCGGGCTGTTGTGGCGGATCAGAACATGGAACAGGGATCGGGAGATGAACCCTTTTACAGGGGCAAGATAAAAACAGCCCGGTTTTTTATCACCACCATTCTGCCTGTAACAATTGGCAAACTTTCCGCCCTGAAGTTTGAGAACAATCCGGCGGCAGACATGGAAGAACGTTTTTTTTAGTAAAAGCGGGTATACCCAGGATTTATAATACAGGAGATTAAAACAATGGAAGACGTAGTCATAGTATCAGGATGCAGAACAGCCATAGGGGCCTTTGGCGGTACCCTGCGCCCCTTGAACGGAGCCCAGCTTGCATCAGTTACAATGAAGGAAGCCGTTAAAAGAGCTGGAATAGACCCTGAAATGATTGATGATATAAGATACGGATGCTGCATGGAATCATGCGATACACTTAATGTGGCAAGAGTGGGAGCATTGCTTGCAGGTATACCTGATAGTGTGACTGCTGTAACCATTAACCGTGTCTGTATTTCAGGAATGGAGGCCATGATTTCAGGAATGGCCATGATTCAGGCCGGCATGGCAGATATTATTCTTGCCGGAGGTACGGAACACATGTCTTCTGTGCCCTACAGCGTGCCGGGTGCCCGCTGGGGATGCCGGCTTCAGGATCAGACAATGGTTGATGACATGATCCATGCCCTGCACTGCGGATCCCATATAATTCCGCATCCTGAAGACGGCCCTGTGGATGAGACCCAGCCGCCTTTGAGCATGTTTGTTGGCAAGCCCTATATTATGGGCCATACTGCTGAATTTATTGCGCAGTATCAGGATATTTCACGCAGGGAAATGGATGAAGTCGCTTTAAGAAGCCATAATGAAGCTGAACGCGCCACAAAAGACGGATCCTTCACAGATGAAATAGTGAAGGTCACAATACCTCAGAAAAGAAAAGATCCCATTGTTTTTGAACGTGACGAGCATTTCAGGCCCGGCATCACAATGGAAGATCTTGAGAAACTGCCGCCTGCCTTTGTTCCCGGCATAGGCAAGGTAACAGCTGGAAATTCTTCCGGCATAAATGACGGGGCCACCGGAATGGTAATCATGTCAGCTTCCAGGGCCAGAGCCCTTGGAATCGAGCCTATTGCAAGGATCAGAGCAGTATCAAGGGGGGCATGTCATCCTTCTGTAATGGGATTATCTCCTGTACCGGCCGTGGAAAATCTTTTAAAATCTTCGGAATTTGCTTTGTCCGATTTTGAACTTTTTGAAGTTAATGAAGCCTTTGCTGCCCAGTATATCGGATGTGAAAGACAGCTCGGGCTTGACCGGGAAATCACAAATGTGAACGGCTCAGGCATCGGCCTTGGCCATCCGGTGGGATCAACCGGGGCAAGAATTGTGGTGTCTTTGATGTATGCCATGAAAAACAGGAAAAAATCCCTTGGCCTTGCAACCCTGTGCGGGGGCGGAGGGGTTTCCATGGCCTGTGCCATTGAGATGGTGTGAAACCTGATTCTGCTGCCGGGAAATGTATTGATAAGCCTGGAAACAGAGGCCGGCTTTGCTATACTGGCCTGGGCAAGATCAGGAATAAACCAGAAAAAACTGTTGTTATGCTGTTTATTCTGTTAGGCTTGCACAATAACATGATTTAACAGCAAGGAGATTTTAAATGCAGATTACAAAAAAACTGGTTCTGATTCTGGGTTTTCTGATGTGTTTTACAATTACAGGGTTTGCAGATGAATCCAAAGATCTGTCAATTGAAAAAGCAAGCCCCGCAGAGCAGATAAGTTATGCACTTGGATATAATATTTTTGATCAATTAAAGGCAAGCCTGGATCTTGATCTTAAATTTTTCATGATGGGTGCAAAGGACAGCAATGGAAACACTCTTAAAATAAGCAGTGAAAAATTGCAGCAGCTTCTGGTGTCTGCCAGGCAGATGGCAAGGAACAGGCAGATGGAGAAAATCAGGAAGCAGGCAGATGCAAACCGCGCAGCAGGAGAAAAATTCCTGAAGGCCAACAGACTTAAAAAAGGAGTGGTTACCCTGCCTTCAGGGCTTCAGTACAAAATTTTAAAAACCGGAACAGGCCCTGTACCGAAACTGAGTGATACGGTTGAATGCAATTACAGGGGAACCTTGATTGACGGAACAGAGTTTGATTCTTCCTATAAGAGGGGAAAACCTGCAAGCTTTCAGGTTGAAGGCGTTATAAAATGATGGGTAGAGCCTCTAAAGATGATGAATGTTGGTTCAAAATGGAAAATATATATTCCTGCT
>CAYUOB010000187.1:0-3456 GCA_964446145.1 uncultured Desulfobacula sp. | reverse complement strand
GCTTGCTGCAATGAATCTGTCAAAGGATTTTCATGAGCTTGAATTGAAATATTCTGAACTCGAAAAAAATATGTATACACAAATTTCATCTTTGATTAAAAAAATTGATTTAGGGATTGAATAAATACAAATATAATTTAAATATATATTTACCCCTGCAATGTGCGTGATTGTATGACAGTCTTTGTCCTAACGCATAGAAAAACGGGAGTCCACCCTTTTACCGGTGTGCTAGGTTCCTCCTGCAAGGAAAAGCCTGAAGGTATAATTGGACACCCACTTTTGGGCCTTTGGTTCAAAGCCTAAACCAGCAACACGGCAGTCTGTGGGGGTAATAATTATTCCTGTATCAATTTTCCCGCCCGTTTCCTTCCTCATTTCATATCTGAATAATTTGTGAACACTTACAGTATAATATGCTGATATTAATATAAATTAGGAGAAATTGAATGGGACATACCATAATACTCTCATTAATCCTTGTGGTTGCTCTGGCAGCCGGAATCATTGCTTTTTTCATGATGAAAAAAAGGATGATTCAGGAGAGTATCAATATAGAAGAAGAAAACCAGCGGATAATTGATGAAGCCAGAGCAAAGGCTGCAACCTTATTAAAGGAAGCAAGGCTGGAAGCAAAATCCAGACTCCTGGAAATGAAAAGTGTTTTTGATGCTGAAACTGAGGAAACCCGTGCGGAGCTTAAAAAAGAGGAGCGCAGGCTGTCCAGGAAAAGGGAGAAACTTGATAGACAGGAAGATCAATTATCAAAAAGAGAGATAAATATTCAGAGAAAAGAGGCTGAAGTCCAGAAAAAACTTGAATCTGCAGCCAGAAAGGAAAATCATTATAATCAATTATTGGAGGAATCCAAAAAAGAACTTGAAAAGGTTTCCGGCCTGACCCTTGACGAGGCAAAGGAGCTTTTGCTCAAGGCCATGGAAGACGAAGCCCGTCATGAAGGTGCAAAGCTGATCAAGCGTGTGACTTCTGAAGCAAAGGAACATGCTGATAAAGAAGCCAAAAAAATCATTGCTACTTCCATTCAGCGTTATGCAGGTGATTATGTCGCAGAGCGCACTGTTTCTGTGGTTCATCTTCCCGGTGATGAAATGAAGGGACGTATTATAGGAAGGGAAGGTAGGAATATAAGGGCTCTGGAAGCTGCCACCGGAATCGATCTTATTATTGACGATACTCCGGAAGCAGTTATTCTTTCCGGGTTTAATCCTGTCAGAAGGGAAATAGCACGGCTGTCTCTTGAAAAATTGATATCAGATGGAAGAATTCATCCTGCAAGGATTGAAGATGTTGTTGAACGCGCTTCAGAAGAAGTGGATATTGCCATCAAGGAAGCAGGGGAACAGGCTGCTTTTGATTTGGGGGTTCACGGAATTGACCCTGAACTTATCAAAGTGCTTGGCAAACTCAAATTCCGTACAAGTTATGCCCAGAATGTATTGCAGCATTCTGTTGAAGTGGCTTTTCTGTCTGGTGCAATTGCTGCTGAGCTCGGTCTTGATATCAAGCTTGCAAAACGTATGGGGCTTCTGCACGATATAGGCAAAGCAGTTGATTATGAGGTTGATGGCGCTCATGCGATCATAGGTGCAAAGCTTGCCAAGAAATACGGTGAAACTCAGAGCGTGGTCAATGCCATTGCCGCTCACCACGAGGATCAGATGCCGGAATCGGTATACGATTATATTGTTCAGGCTGCTGATGCATTATCCGGCGCAAGACCAGGTGCCAGAAAAGAAAGCCTTGAAAATTATGTTAAGAGGCTGGAAGATCTTGAAAAAATTGCAAATTCATTTGATGGTGTTGTAAATACCTATGCAATACAGGCTGGCAGGGAAATCAGAGTAATTACGGAAAGCGAAAAAATAAGTGATGAAACTGCGGTGCTGCTTTCAAGGGATATTGCCCGTCAGATTGAGGAGAATCTGACATTTCCGGGCCAGGTCAAGGTGGTTGTGATAAGAGAAACAAGAGCTGTGGAATATACTAAAAAGTAAAGGCTGTAAAACTGATGAATGTGCTGTCTGTATTAAGAGAACGTGGATTTATTGATAATTTAACCCATACACAGGAACTTGAGGACTATCTGGAAAATAACAGGGCCACCTGTTATATAGGTTTTGACCCCACAGCTTCCAGTCTTCATGTTGGAAGTCTTGTGTGTATTATGGCGCTTGCACATATGCAAAGACACGGCCACAGACCAATAGCACTTGTGGGAGGCGGTACCGGTCTTATCGGGGATCCCTCCGGCAAAACTGAATTGCGTAAAATAATCACCATGGATCAGATCGAGGAGAACAAGAAGGGAATCAGGGCGCAATTATCCAGGTTTTTGGATTTTTCAGATGACAGGGCTCTTCTTTTGGATAATGCAGAATGGCTCGTGAATCTTGAATATATCCCTTTTTTAAGGGATATAGGACGTCACTTCAGTGTGAACCGCATGATCAAGGCAGAAAGCTATAAGGCAAGAATGGATTCTGAAGACGGTTTGACTTTTATTGAATTCAACTACATGCTGCTTCAGGCATATGATTTTCTCCAGCTTGCAAAATCCCATGACTGTTTTCTGCAGATGGGCGGCTCAGACCAGTGGGGAAACATTGTGGCAGGAATAGATCTGACCCGTAGGGTTCTTAAAAAACAGGTCTTTGGAATGACCTTTCCTCTTATTACAACCTCAGCCGGCATTAAAATGGGTAAAACCCATAAAGGTGCTGTATGGCTGGATCCCCAAAGGTTTTCGCCGTATGATTATTATCAATTCTGGGTGAATGCCGATGATGCGGATATATCAAGGTTTCTTGCATTATTTACCTTTTTGCCGATGGATGAAATCAAAGGTATTGAATCTTTGCAGGGTGCAGATCTTAACAGGGCCAAGGCTGTCCTGGCCTATGAAGCCACAAAGATCTGTCATGGCGAAGATGAAGCTTTAAAAGCCTTTAAATCCTCTGTAAAAATGTTTGGGTCGATGGAAATACCGGCCGGTCTTCTGCCTTCAAGCTCAATACCGAGAATAGCTGAGGCTTCTGGCTTGTATGATGATTCCATCCCCAGTTCTTCATATTCACGTCAGGATATTCTTGAAAAAATTCCTGTTGCAGATCTTTTTACTGATTCAGGACTTTGCAGATCAAAGTCAGATGCAAGACGGCTGATCAAGCAGGGGGGCGCCTATATCAATGGTAAACGTGCCATATCCCATGATCAGGTCATCTGTGAAGATGATATCTGTGACAACGGAATTGTGCTGCGCGCCGGCAAGAAAAAATATCATAAAATTATTATCAATTAATCATAAAAACTGATTGACAACAGGCAGTATAAGCTGTATATTGTTCTGGTTTTTGCCGGTCATATAAACACTTTGAACCGGCGGTTTTTTGATCTTTGAAAATTGGTCAGTGATGAATTATTAGAGCGGGTCTTAAC
>CAYUOB010000186.1:0-3520 GCA_964446145.1 uncultured Desulfobacula sp. | reverse complement strand
TGCCTGGCAGCAGAAATCCATGATCCATCCCATTTCCACCTTTGTAGGATCAATATCGATTCTTTCCATTCCAGACAATCTGTTAAGCTGCTCATCTGTATAATTTCTTTCATGCTGCATGCGGGAAGTAAGGGCAACCATTGCAAGGTTGTGTGCATTCATGATAGCGTTGATATCCCCTGTGAAACCCAGAGAAAACGGGGTAAGGGGAATACATTGCGCCAGTCCGCCACCTGCTGCAGACCCCTTGATATTCATGGTTGGTCCGCCTGAAGGCTGACGAATAGCAGCACAAACATTTTTGCCGAGTTTACCAAGACCCTGGACAAGTCCCATTGCTGATGTTGATTTGCCTTCACCAAGGGGGGTTGGCGTAATAGCGGTCACATTAATGTATTTTCCATCTGGTTCATCTTTCAGACGTTCAAGCACTGCTCTGAAATCGATTTTAGCAATATAGTGACCCTGGGGAAGAAGTTCCTCTTTTGTCAATCCCAGTTTTTCACCAATTTCAGAGATGGTTGACATTGTTTTTTCTGCGTCTTCTGCAATTTCCCAGTCTGCATGTTTGGTTGGATCTAAAGCCATAATTTACTCCTTTGTTGCTGTTGACTCAAAAAATGAGCTATTAAAAAAGTAATGGTACTGGTGAAACCAAATATTTTATATTTTGGTCATAAAAATCCCAACTGCATAACCTAACTATTAAATAAAAAATAAAAAATCAACTTTTTTCGCCCATACGATTTAAATTCATTAATTAAATTTCATTCAACAACATACCACGTTGTGGGAAGCCTTCAAAATACCCTGCTATATGGGGGTTTTGGCACTTAAACCACAAAATCATTAAATTCACTCATCTATTGACAAAAAAACCTACAAATTATAAGTCATACTCTGTTATCAATGAATTTAAGATATGATAAGGGCACTTCTATGGAAAGATATGTCAAGTTAGTGTTAACTGAGTTTGATTTAGCTGTTCCATTTTTTATTTGCCCTTTTCTGACAACACCCTGTCAGTTTAATCTTAACCCCCCCCAACTCATAACTATCTTTAATCTTAGGAGGTAAAAGTGGGATTTGAAATAACCAAAGAAACCTATGCCGGCAGTATCAAAGGCATCACCATAGGAAAAGGTGACAATGCCCTTACCGTCGGCGGTCAAACAAGTTATCCTTTTTACCAGTTTGAAGGTGAAATGCCCAACCGCCCCATTATTGCAATGGAAATCTGGGACATGGAACCGGAAGACTGGCCAGAAGCAGCCCTTGCACCCTTTAAAGACGTTGTATCTGACCCTGCGGCATGGGCAAAAAAGTGCGTGGACGACTATGGTGCGCAGGCCATTGTTCTCCAGCTCAAAAGTATCGACCCCAATGACAAGGATGCAAGCCCGGATGATGCGGCTGCAACAGTAAAGAATGTCTTAAGCGCCATCAGCGTCCCCCTGGTCATCTGGGGGTGTGCTGTCCCTGCCAAGGACGAGGAAGTCTTGAAAAAAATCTCTGAGGTCTGTGAAGGTGAAAACCTGATTATCGGCCCGGTAGAAGAAAAGAACCACAAAGGGATTGGCGCTGCTGCCATGGGATATGGTCACACAGTCATCTCTTCATCTCCTATTGATGTCAACCTTGCCAAACAGGTAAATATCCTTCTTGAGAACCTTGGCATGCCCCTGGATAAGGTAATTGTCGATCCAACCACCGGAGGTCTCGGCTATGGTCTTGAGTATTCCTATTCTGTTATGGAACGCCTGACACAAGCAGCCATGACCCAGGGTGATGACAAACTCCAGAATCCCATGATCAATAATCTGGGTAATGAAGTATGGAAATGCAAAGAAGCCAAACAGACCGTAGAGGACGCACCTGAACTGGGTGATCCTGAAAGAAGAGCCATTCTTATGGAAGCCGTGGGTGCGGTATCCTACCTGCTTGCAGGTTCCAGTATACTGATCATGCGCCACCCAGAGTCCATCAAGCTTGTAAAGGCATTTATCGGTCTTATTTCCAACGGTGGCACTGCAATGGATGTTGCAGCCATTGAAAAACGACTGGATGATGTAGATATTGACTTTGCAGGTATGTCACCTGAACCGGATCTCACCATCAAAGAAGAGAAAAAGAAAGCGGCTCCTGCTAAAAAGGCGGCTCCTGCCAAAAAAGAAACGCCAAAAGCTGCTGCAAAACCGGCTGCCGAAAAAGAAGCGCCAAAAGCAAAAGCGGCTCCTGCGCCTGAAAAAGAAGCCCCGGCAGCTCCTGCTGTAGATCCTGAAGCTGAAGCAAAGGCAAAAGCACAATTAGAAGCCAAAGCAAAAGCCGATGCAGAAGCAAAGGCAAAAGCACAATTGGAAGCCAAGGCAAAAGCCGAAGCAGAAGCCAAAGCAAAAGCCGAAGCTGATGCAAAAGCAAAAATTGAAGCTGAAAAACAGGCTGAAAAAGATGCTGCTGCCAAACGGGAAGCTGAAGAACAGGCGATCAGAGAAAAAAGAGCGGCTGAAAGAGAAAAAGCTGCAGCCAAAAGAGCTGTTGCTCCTGCTGCTAAAGTTGCCATGACGGCTGCAAAAATTCAAAAAACAAAAACTGAAAAAATTATAGAGAGCCTTTACAGGATTCATAGAAGATGATAATGCGTGACAGCATTACAATAAATTAATGATCATTTTTTAATAATCATTACAAAATTAATAAGAGGAGGAACCTCTAATGGCAGAAGATAAAAAAGCAAAAGTTGCTAAAAAAGCAAAAACGCCTAAACTGGCTGATCCCAAAGAAGTGTCCATCGACCTGGGAACTCAGGAGCTGCAGGCTCGCGCCCAAGAATTAGGCATTGATACTGTCTTTGACAGAGCCGTTAACATGAAACCCTGTAACATTGGTGTTCAGGGTATCTGCTGTAAGAACTGCTCCATGGGTCCCTGCAGGCTGCCGTTACCCAAGGGCGGCATTGAGGGTGAAGACAACAGAAAAGGCCTTTGCGGCGCCACTGCCAACACCATAGCAGCCAGGAACTTCATTCGAATGATTGCCGGTGGTGCATCAGCCCATTCCGACCATGGCCGGTGTGTGGCAGAAGTCTTTTTGTCAGCCGCAAGAAAAGAGACCGAGGCCTACCAGATCAAAGACACTGAAAAACTTCTTTCCATAGCGCCGCACTTTGGTGTTGCCACAACTGTTGAAGTTGACGGTGAAACCAAAGACAGGGATATTGATGAAATCGCCCTTGAAGTTGCTGAAATTGCTATTGCTGAATGGGGTAAACCTGAAGGTGAAGTTCTCTATATGAAAAGAGCGCCAAAACCCCTGTATGAAAAATGGAAAAAACAAGGCGTTCTTCCCAGGAACATTGACAGGGAAATTGTTGAAATCATGCACCGGACTCACATGGGTGTAGATCAGGAATACAAAAATATCATGAAGCAGGCTGCCCGCTGTTCGCTGGCAGATGGCTGGGGTGCTACAATGCTCTCCACCGAACTCACTGATAATATGATAGGTAATCCTGATCCACGAC
>CAYUOB010000185.1:0-3607 GCA_964446145.1 uncultured Desulfobacula sp. | reverse complement strand
CACTCTTATCCCGCCGGTATGTCTGTATTCGCCTATTACAAGGTTATTTTCAAAAATACATCCCGATGAGTTACCCTTGAAAAAAGCTGCATAACTGATTCTGTCGCCTTCACCTTTGGCAAAATCTGAAATGAAATTTCCCCTCACTATCCAGTGGCTGGCACCGACCACATCAATGAATGTAACAGGCTTGGAGGTTCTCCTTACCTCAGAATTATAAAATGTATTGTTCTCAATCAGAACATTGTCGGGATAAAGAGTTTTCCCGCCAGAGCCGCCTGTACCGTTTGCCTTGATTATGGCATTGAATTCATGAACCCTTGAATTCCTCAACACAAAACTTCTGCCTTTTCCTATCACATGAAAAGCATGTTCCTGGCTGCCGTGATTTTTTCTGACTCCTTTGATTTCAAGGTTTTCAAAAATCCAATATGGGGCATTGATAAGAAACCCTTCAAGGGTGTCCAGTTCAATTCTCACCTGACCAAGGGTTTGTGCCCTCACGCATATTGGCATTTCTGCGGTTCCGGCATGGTTTATGTTGATATTATACGCTCTGACAGGATACACGCCGGGCTTAAGAACAATCATATCTCCAGGCGCTGCCTTTTTAAGGGCTCTTATGAACTGAACGGAATTTTCTACATTGACCTGCCTTTTAGATCTTTGAACGCTTACAGGGGAAAGCCCTGCAATTGTGTGCCACTGGCGCGGAACAGGAAGGTTTTTCCTGAAATAAATTACAGGCATAAGTTCTCTTGTGGTTACGGCTCCTGCTCCGGCCCATCTGTCTGAGCCCTGAGGCGGAAAGTGAAGCCCTGCAGGTCTCATGGATGCAGGCTTCAGGACTTTGGCAAAACCGGTATTGGCGAGACCTGATTTTTCCAGCACTTTTCTGCCTATTGTGCCGGGAGAATAGCTATAATGCCTGAATATGAATAGGGTCAAACCAATTGACACAACTATACTTATCAGGCCGATCACAGCCAGGACATTTCTTGCCTGTTCAAATAATGTCCTGAATCTATGCTGGTGTTTTTTTATCATTGCAATAAACCGGCAAGATTCTCAGCCCAGTTATAATGTCTCAGAACAAAATTACGCGCTGAATCTTCCATGTCCTTTTTTCTGTTACTGCTGCATTGTATGAATTCAGCAACCTTTGATGCAAATTTCTCAGGGGTATCTTCAAGCGCAACTGCATGTTCCACATCACCTCTGATGCCCTGTACGGCCTGTGTTGTCGACACAATTGCCTTTTTCATGGACATGGCCTCCAAGACCTTGTTCTGCACTCCCCTTGCAATTCTCAGCGGGATGACACAGACATCTGCGGCTTTGTAATATTCACGGATATCCTTGACAAACCCCGTGACTGTAATGGAATTATCCTTTTCAAGGGCCATGAGTTTCGGGTCAGGATTGCTTCCCACAATATAAAATTTCACATCAGCAATTTTTTTCCTGATCTCAGGCAGGATTTTATCTGCAAACCAGAGCACACCGTCAACATTTGCATAATAGTCCATTGCTCCTGAAAACACCAGCATGGGAGAAGGGAACGATTGTGAAATCACAACTTTTTCAGGGTCAAAAAACTCATAATCCACCCCATTGGGGATGATCTGTATATTTTTTGCTTCTGAATAATATTTTTTGAAAAGTTCTGCTTCTTTTTCAGAAACAAATACGGATTTATGAAATACATTGTTTATTTTGATCTCAAAATCAAGCAGCCTTTCAGATTCTTTTTTATAAACCAAGGTGAGCGGAAATGAGGTTGCTGCAGAATACTGGCTCCACTTGTCAGAATCAAGATCGCAAAAATCCATGACCAGGGTTCCGGCAATATCATTGAATTTTTTTTTTGACCTGAATATATATTCCGCCATGGGAGAAGAAAAACATATAACGCTGTCGTAGTGTTCCGAACCTGTCCATCGGTTAAACACATTCTGAAAATTTCCGGAGTAAAAATATCCCTGTGATATGCTCCGGCCGGATATGAGGCTTATAATGCCTTTCAGCTTTGCCGCCCTTTTGCTCAGAGGGAAAATCTTTACCCTGCGGCAGTATTTCCTTAACTCAGCAGCATATTGCAGGTCTTCCGGCTGATCTGCAAAGGCAATCAGATCAATGGTACAGGTCTGTGACAGAAATCTGACCTCGTTAAAAGACCTTATCTTGTCCCCTTTGTTAGGCGGATAGGGTATGCGGTGGCAGAGATAAAGAATTTTTCTGTTCATAAAAATGTATCATGCAAGGTTTCTGGCAATGAAAGGGCCTAAAAATCTTGTCATGGCATGCGGCATCTTCTGCCAGGTTTCGATTTTTTTCTGGTATTTCGGGTTGGCAGGACTCAGATTCGGAATATCCTGCGCCTTTATCAGGTGATATTGATAGGCAAGGGGACAGGGCTTGAATCCCCAGTGTTTTTTAAACCTGAATGATCCTGTCCCTTCTTTGCTTCTGCCATAGTCAAAAACTGTGCATTCTTTTTCAACGGCAAGCTTCATAAGTTCCCAGTACATGAAATCATTTGGCCCAAGCCGCCTGAAAGAAAAATCAGACCCGGCATAATAGGGAATCATCTGATCTTTATGTATAAAGAAAAGAACTGCTGCGGCAGGAATTCCTTCTTTTGTTCTGACAAGCAGGATTCCTGCATTATCCTTAAATTCATCCAGAAAATTTTTAAAAAATTTTTTCGGAAAAATCGGAGTTCCAAGGCGATGATAGTTCAGCGCCAGAATATCATAAAACCGGTCCAGAAGATGATGGCCTGTTTCTGAAACCAGACCTTTTTTAATGGCATTTCTGACCATTGCCCTTGATTTTCGCGGAATACTCCTGAGATTTTCATCGTGATCTGAAGAAATTTTCTTCCTGAAATTATAATAAAGGGATTTTGTCTTCAAACCCTGCATTTCTTCTCTGTTCCTGAGCTCAAGATATTGGACATTACGGGCTTCAGCCATTGCAGAACCATGTCTGACAAGTGCGGTTTCTATTTGCCGGGTGTTGCCGAGCGCTCCTCCGATCTCAGCAAATGGGACTGAGACAAAATAATGCCCGAACAGCATGCTTTTGATTTCAAACATGGGAAATATGCCGCAGATTTTATCTTGATTTTCACATATTAAATAATAACTGCGATGACCAAATGATTTTTCTATTACATTTTTCCAGGCTGTTAAATGAAAAACCGTACCATAAGGATGATTTAAAACATAATCATCCCATCTTTGTTCATCCAAGTCTTGTGCTTTTTTTATTTCTATAGGCATTTAATCAGGTATAATATCAATTGATTTGTTGAAAAAACCTGTTTAAAAAAATAATCGTGATATCCTGGCATTCAAATCAATCCTTAAACCAAACCCCAAAAAAACCTTTGTGCCTTTGTGTGAGGATTAAACAGCTTTTCAACAAGTTTAATAAGACCTATCCAGAAGATGCAATGGAATTTCAAATTGTTCCTTATTAAGAACCTTTTTTACAACCTCAATATCAATATTAATCAGTTTTGCAATATCTTTATCAGAAAGGTTGTTTTTCTTCATATTATGAATCAGGGTGTAATAGGTATTATATATCCCCTCCTGTC
>CAYUOB010000184.1:0-3618 GCA_964446145.1 uncultured Desulfobacula sp. | reverse complement strand
AATATTCCCCTTGTGTTTTTACATGATATTCCCGGTTTTCTGACCGGCAGGCATGCGGAAAGGTCAAAGGTTGCAGCCAGGGTAATGAATTATATGAATGCCTTAGGCCAGATCAGTGTCCCAAGGATTTCCATTATCATAAGAAAATCATATGGAATGGCATTCTGGAACATGTCAGGTTCTGGGTGTGCCACTGATTTCATTGTTGCATGGCAGACGGGCCAGATGAGTATAGTTGCTAGTGTAAGAGAAGCTAATGTGGTGACAGGTGGTTCTGGAAAAATCGAAAACAAAGATGAAATTGTACAGGCCATGATTAATGAAACAGCACCCTTTGGAGCTGCCGGCATGTACGATATCCATGATGTGATAGATCCTGCATCCACACGGGATTATATTATAAAGGCGCTGAAAATTGCAGCGGGAAATTTGAAAGAACCTGTGTCAGACCACAGGCTGGCCAACTGGCCTACAAAGTTTTAAATGGATGATTCTATCAGACAATACAGGAGATTATAGTGGATTTTAAAGTTTCAGGTAAAATTAAGACCATTGTTGAAATGATTAATGAATTTGTGGACAGGGAACTCATACCCCTTGAGCCTGAATTTCTTGCAAAGGATTTTAAACAGCTTTTGCCTGTGATCCGTGAAAAGCAGGATATGGTAAAAAAAATGGAATTATGGGCACCAAATTTTCCAGTTGAATGTGGAGGAATGGGCCTTTCTCTGTTGGAACACGGGCTTGTGTCCGAGGCGTTGGGACGCTGCCCGCTTGGCCATTATGTTTTCTGGTGCCAGGCTCCTGATGCTGGAAATGTTGAAATTCTGCATCTTCACGGAACCCGGGATCAAAAAAAGGTTTATCTCAATCCCCTTGTAAAGGGCGATATACGTTCATGCTTTGCCATGACCGAAGTGGACATGCCCGGGTCCAATCCTGTTATGCTGGAAACAACAGCCAGAAAACAGGGAAACAGATATGTCATCAACGGCCATAAATGGTATACCACTGCGGCAGACGGAGCCAGGTTCGCCATTGTGATGGCAGTTACAGATCCTGATGCTCCGCCATATCTGCGGGCAAGCATGATTATTGTTCCCACTGATACAAAGGGATTCAACCATGTCAGAAACATACCTGTCATGGGCCATGAAGGCAGTGATTATTTCAGCCACGGAGAAATTCTTTTTGAGTCATGCGCAGTGCCTGTGGAAAACCTGCTGGGTCAGGAAGGCCAGGGGTTTGTCATAGCTCAGGACAGGCTTGGGCCGGGAAGAATTCATCATTGCATGAGATGGCTCGGCATCTGTCAGCGCGCCCTTGACCTTTTATGCAGACGTGCAGCAGAGCGGGTTATCTCACCAGATGGAAAAACCCTTGGCACCACACAGACAATACGTAACTGGATTGCAGAATCTGCAGCAGAGCTTCAGGCAGCAAGGCTTATGACTCTTCACAGCGCCTGGCTTATTGATAATGAAGGTGCGGCAAAGGCAAGGTCTTCCATCTCAATGATAAAATTTGTGGTGGCAAATACAATGAACAGGATAGTTGACAGGGCTCTTCAGGTATATGGCGGCCTTGGCATGACAGATGATACCATTCTGGCCTTTTTCTACCGCCATGAACGCGCTGCAAGAATATATGACGGGGCAGATGAGGTGCATAAGACATCGCTGGCAAAACAGATACTTAAAAAATACAGAACCGGGACACAGAATCAGCATGGATTACAGGGAATTTAAGAAAATCTACGGAGCCTCAACCCAGGATATTTCCCTTGAGGTTTATAAGAACAACAGGGATACGATTAAAATCAAAAAAGAGAAAACCGCAGTAAACAATCTGGAAAAAATTTTCAGCGCGGTTTTCAGCATTTCCTTTAAAAAAGGGTTTCAGGCGATGAGCATGCGGGATTTAAGCCAGAAGACAGGCATGAGCCTTGGAGCTTTATATGCCTATTTTAAAGGGAAAAAAGCTCTTTTACAGATCATCCAGACCCAGGGATGGGCCATAATCAAAAAAGACCTTGACCAGGTTTCAAAAACCCATGAAGGCCCGCATGAGCGCTTACGTGCAGTTATCAAGGCCCATGTTTTTCTGTCCGAGCTGTTTAGACCCTGGTTTTATTTCACATTTATGGAAGCCAGAAATATTGAAGCTGCCAAATCCATGGAAGACCATACACAGAAAATTCTCATGGAAATTCTTGAAGCAGGTGAACACCAGGGTGTTTTCAGGCCCGGAAAACATGAGCTTACTTCATGCAGGTTAATGTCCATGCAGCTTGAATGGTATCTGTTACGGTGGAAATACAAAAAACTCAAGGTAAGTGTGGACCAGTTTGCAGATCATCTTGTGGATCTTGTGGAATCCTTCTGCCTTGTCTGATAACTCAGATAAAACGCAATAAAAGGAAAAATCATGCATATAACAGATAAAGCCGGCCAGGTAAGACCTGGAGAAGAAATAGATTCTGAAGCTGTAAAGGCATTTCTGCTGGAAAATATCAATGGCCTGTCAGGTGATATCACCATTACCCAGTTTCCAGGCGGGTATTCCAACCTGACCTATCTCATTGACATGGGCGGGCGCAAAATGGTGCTGCGCCGTCCGCCCGTTGGAGCAAAAGTTGCAGCAGGACATGACATGGGCCGTGAATACAGGGTGCTCAAGGCCCTGCATCCTGTTTTCCCCTATTGTCCCGAACCCCTTGCATATACAGATGATGCAGATATTATTGGCGCGCCTTTTTTTGTGATGGAAAAGATGACAGGAATTATTTTGAGAAAGGATATTCCAGGGGGATTGTCATTTTCACCTGACCAGGCAAAAAAACTCTGTATGTCCCTGACAGAATTGCTTGCCCGGATTCATTCCATTGACATAAAAGCAACCGGGCTTGATTTCATTGGAAAACCCGAAGGTTATGTAGAACGGCAGGTAAAAGGTTGGATCGGGCGTTATAACAGGGCAAAAACCGGCGATGCACCTGATTTCAGGCAGGTCATGGCATGGCTTGAAGCTGAAATGCCGGATGACACAGACAGGCCGTGTCTTGTACACAATGACTACAAGCTTGACAATGTGGTTCTGGATTCTTCCTGGCCTGAAAAAATAACCGGGGTTCTTGACTGGGAAATGGCTACATGTGGGAATCCGCTTATGGATCTTGGCAATTCCCTTGCCTACTGGGTGGAAAAAGATGACCCTGAATACATGCAGATCATGAGAACCATGCCCACCAATATTCCCGGCGCCATGACAAGACGCGAAATTCTGGATTATTATGAACTGAAAACAGGGCGCAGCACAAAGAATTTTGATTTTTACTATGCATTCGGCCTGTTCAGGCTGGCAGTTATTGCCCAGCAGATTTATTACCGGTATTTCAACGGGATCACTTCCAACAAACGGTTTGCCCCCCTGATTCATGTTGTGAAGGGCCTTGAAAAGACAGCTGTCAGGGTTATTGAATCCTCATGGCTGTAATTCATATAAGTATATCTCCACCAGAAAAAGAAAGGAGTTAAGTCATGGCAAAAACAATGGTTAACACTGTAACAGGCAGAGTTTCTCCTGAAGAACTTGGAATTACATTGATGCACGAACATA
>CAYUOB010000183.1:0-3669 GCA_964446145.1 uncultured Desulfobacula sp. | reverse complement strand
CTGATATAGACGATCATGGCGGTCTGTGTTTCTCCTTATGTGTTATTTCAGGCTTATACACAAAGAGAATAAGATACCTGCCATGATCGTCTCAAGGATTGCAACGTTGCAAACTATAACAAATTGTCAAAGATCAGTTTTTATATCCTCTGGTGTTGAGGAACGCTATAATATAATTGCTTTTTCAGCTATATTTAAAAAATAGGGCAGTTCTTTGCTGAATTTTTCAGCATGCCTGGCAGAATCAGAATACCCCGCATGATTCAGGTCGTTACGATAGTTAGTTAAATTATTGTATGTTTTAACCAGTTCGTGCTGAGTTTTATAAAAATTGATAAATTGGTCTGTGATATGCTGATTCTCATGAGCCTCCTTTTTCCATTCTTTCAAAGGCAATCCTTTAAGAAAAATAGTAATGGCCTGATTGGCAATGGTGCGGTTAAGGTTTTTATTTTCATAATTTTCAGGGTCCTGGCCGATTTTATACACAAAATAGCTTATGAGTGTTTCCTGCAAAATGGTGTAGCTTTGCTGGATCATATTATGTTCCATGCACCAGCGGGCAGCCTGTATTCCATCTTTGATGAAATGTCCTTTAAATTTATTTACCTGGCCCTCTATTTTGCCAAGGATTGTTTTCAGAGGGCGGTTTAAGGGTTTGTCAAAATTAAGGTTTTTACAGTCTTCAATGCTTTGTTTCAGTCTTTCAACTGCAATACTGATTTCTTTCCCGCGGCATGTTGAAAGAATCCCGGTAAATTTGTCAAGGTTTTCTGCCAGGCGGCGTATGGTATGCTGGGATCTGTCCTGTCCTCGGGTTTGGGACAGAATAGCTCTTGCAGAGCGGCTGGATATTTTACTTAATTGATCTGCGTTGCCTGCGCTTACAAATCTGTCTGCTGCTGCAGACCATTCCATCAACTGGTCAAAAGCTGTAAGGTCAATGATTGGAACAATTCTTTTTTCAACAGGTAATTTTTTGGCATCGCCAATACTCCCAAGTGCCTCAAACGCACCATAATATATTCCGGTCAGGCTGGCATTTTTCATGATTTTGGCATAATTGAGTATTATGATTGCAAGCAGAGGAATGGATCTGAAAGCATGGGTTATATCAAAAATAATTTCATCGTTTTCCTTAATAACATCAAAAACCTTTAAAAAAATATCCCATATTTCTTTTTCGTCGCTGCCATCCGGAATATCAACCTTATGCCATGAAAAATTGCTATTTATATTTTTTATGCAGGTTTCAAGGCCATTCTGTGATTTTTTCTTTCCTGTGCTTATTTCCCGCTGTCCGTTATCTTCCCAATTTAGTTGAGAAGCTCTCCGGGTTGTAAAAATAATAACTCTGTCATTTTTTGACCAATCCATACAGTTCAGCCGAATGGTTGCTTCCTGCACGAATCTTATATTTTCTATCCTTGAATTATTCTGTTCATAGACGCATGGAATATAATCATTGGTTCCAAGAAATGATAAATAAAGTTTTGCCATGATTTAAATCTCCACATTTTTTTGACTAAGAATTTCCCTTAACAATTGCACGATCCTGTTTTCAGCTTTTTTCAAGAGGTTATATTTCAGTGACCTCTGGGCAAAAGAAGCTTTGAATCCGTTTCGGATAATGGACAATATCTCCCACAGGCTTAAGCCTGTTGGAGTCAGACGGCATGCCCTGTGAATCTCTTTTGTGAAATCAGTATCTGAAATGCCCGGATTATCAGTATTTACCGTGACACACAGCCCATCAGAAAGATATTGTTTCAAAGGGTAAATTTCCCGGTTCACTGTGGAAGCCAGATAATTGTCCCTGAACCCCACAATCTGAAAATTGCTGGACGGGCACATTTCAATGGCAATATTGCTGTCGAGAAATTTTTTCATTAAGGCAGGATTATCCTTTAATGTCAGGCCATGCCCTATCCTCTGGGCATTGAGTTTATAAACCGCTTCCCAGATGCTTTTCACGGGATTGTTTTCACCGGCATGAATGGTAAAATGCATGCATTCCTTCATAAGGGGCAGGAAATATTGATGCATTTCACCAGCAGAGCAGACCTTTTCATCGCCTGCAAGATCAAATCCGCATAAGGAGCTATTTTCTGTCAGTCCGGTATCCAGCACAATTTTTTTTGCAAGTTCAACATGGCGTAAAATCTGATTTTTTTCGCCATGTCTGCTTGCCGTGAAAATAAGGGAAATTTTAATCTTATTATCATATTCTGCAAATGTTTCAGCTATGGTTGTATAAACTTCGTGCTCACTTTGGTGCTTATTCGAATATTTAACCGGGGAGCACCTTATTTCAAGATAATCCACATTATGACGGGCTGCTTTTTCAGCAATGATCCTGCATGCAGTTTCAAGACATTTTTTATGTGTTAAAAGCCCTGATCCCTGAAGGTCTCCAATGCGTTCATAGGTGCTGAAACCTATGCCGCAGAATTTTTCAGAATCATTAAATCCACTGTATATCAGGTTGTGTAAAAGTTTTGGGTTGTTTTCAAAAATCAGAATAAATGCTGCGGTGCATAAAGCATCAGGAACATTGGCAGCAGCTTTTCTTATACTTTTGAATGACCCGATTGCCTCCATTATCAGTTTACTATTTTCTGTTACTGCTAGTTTTTTCCATTTTTCAATATATGGAGAAAGGTTTTTTGCATATTTCTCTACATCCTGCCGGGCAGATCCAGCAATTCTGATAAGTTCCTGTGCATCTGCAATCCCGCCAAGGTGGCAGTGCAGTTCTGCTTTGGGAAGCTTGTGCAGAATTGTAAGTTCTTCTTGTTCTTTTTCAGGATCAAGTCCGAATTTCCAGTTTTTTAATTTTGTAATTACATGGGGCGGCAAACTGTAAAGCGCCAGGAAGTTTGTTATTGTCTCACCCTGCAATATTGTGCTGGTGTAATTGGATAAAAGAAACCCTGCTTCTGATTTGGCTTTTTTTATTTTTTCTGTTAGGGACAGAGTTTTGTTTACTTCATAGAGATAAGGCTTTCTGTCCTCAGGTATGAACAAATCACACCTGTATTCCTCCGGATTCAGCTCGGCCAAAGGATTGGGAGCTACACTTCCCAGACAGAAAGGTGTAAAAGTATCAGCAAGTTTTTCAGGCAATGGCCTGCTGAATTTTTCCATCCCCCATTTGGATACATTAAATCGTTTGGCCAAGGCAGAATTATCCACAATATGAATAAGAGAACTGCATCCAAACCATGCAGCAGCCTGCTGCAGGTCTGTACTCATTGTTTTCCTGCCTCCTGTAAGGGAAAGCATAAGCCTGCCCTGACCGCTTTTGGCCGCAGCATTCATGACAATGGTATGAACCGCCTCTGACATGATTCGGCATTCTTCTGCGCTTGACAGGTCATCAGTGCCTTTTATTTTCCATATTCTTAAGGCCGGCATGTCCACATCTGTTATGTAATCATACCATTCAAGCATTTTATTAATACTTTCAAGGCTTTTTTCTCCGCAGCTTGAAATCACCCATAATTCATGGGCAGGCTCAATATGATATTGTTTTCTTGCCTGACAGATCTCCTGTATCCCTGAATGATTCTTAAACAAATCAACGAGTTCAGGATTTGTAAATCCCAGAAGCTCCGGAAGAATCTGCCATGATCCTCCCATTGTTGTAACAAGAATGTTCAATTGTTT
>CAYUOB010000182.1:3212-3674 GCA_964446145.1 uncultured Desulfobacula sp. | reverse complement strand
TACTGGGGAAAAATGAGGTTATCAAACGCATAAAAGCCGGAATCAGACGGATTCACGACAAAAAATAATCAGAAAACTCTTTTTTTCAGGCCGGCACAGCCAGATCGCCTGGCTGTGCATCTCCTGCGCACAAAGCCCAAAATGCTGTAAAACAGAACCTGCATGCAGGCAAAACATGGATAAGGTTTCCAAAGACCGAACAATGTGCTAAATCTTAAAATCAATATTGCAGAAACAGGCCAATGGAGCATTTACCCATGAAAAAACTTGTCCAGAGCAGTTTGGCATTCATTCCTATAATACTTGCAGCAATATTTATTCATGGTGCTTTCATCTATGGGAATCCCGGCTTCAAGCTGGACAAGACCCAAAAAGGCCTGTTAATTTCAGGAATTTATAATAATGTCAATAAAGTAAAGAACAATGATCTGATTCTTAAAATTCACGGGCTGTCCCATCATG
>CAYUOB010000182.1:0-3202 GCA_964446145.1 uncultured Desulfobacula sp. | reverse complement strand
TGCAATATTGATTTTAAGATTTAGCACATTGTTCGGACCAGGACACAGGAATGCTTGTACTTCGCGGTGACAAGCGCATCCACCTGCCGTACCGGACAATTCCCTATACCTTTTTATCCATGCTTGAACTGGTATGGCCGGTTCTTCTGCTGATAATCGTTTTTCTTGCTCTGGGATCAACAGCATTGTATCAGGCTTCTGACGATCCTGCTCCCACCCTTTTCTTTTTCATGCTTTGCAGCCTGTCTGTGTCCCTATGCGCCACTATCCCTTCGCTCGTTGGTTTTTTATCTCCTGTTTTTTTCTCTTCAGCCTTTCTTCTGCAGGCAATATCCAACTGGGTATCTTTTGGATTGTGGGCACATTTCGCCCTGAGGTTTCCAGCTCAAAGAGACCTTGTCAGACACAGAAGATGGATTCCTGCAGGCCTGTATCTTCTGCCTGCAGCCACAACCATACTGGGTTCGCTTTATGCGGCAGGTTTTACACCGGAATTTTTCGGCTGGGTTCAGCGCCTGAGAAACCTTTACCTTCCCCTGATAATAATCGGAGTGTTTTTAAAGCACCTGACAGATTATATGAAAACCTGCAACGCACAGCAGAAAAATCAGATCAAACTGCCGCTGATTGCCTATTGGCTCACATTTGTACCCTATCTGTTTTTCTATCTGCTGCCAAACCTGTGCTTTGACGGCCCCCTGATCTCTTTCAGAATTGTGGTGTTTGCATTTTTCATATTACCCATGGCATATCTCGGGGCAATCATGAAATACCGCCTTTTCAATGTTGACAGAATCATCAGCCGTACCATGGCCTATTTCACCGTAATTATTGCCCTTTCCATTATCTATTCCATGTTCCTTGCCGCATTGAAAAAATGGTTTTTCGGAGAACAGATTCTGTCAAGGGAATTATTTTTGTTTTTTCTTATAATTGTAAATATCCTGTTTCACCCGGTTATCCTGAAGCTGGATCGTCTTATCAGAAAACTTTTCTTCCGGGATCACTCCATCTCTGTGAAGCTTATGCACCATTTCAGCAACAGAATATCCGCAACTTTGCACCTTCCCGATCTGATCATGCTTGTCATAAGGGAACTGCCAGAAGCAATCAATATAAGCTCAGCAGCCATTATGACTTTTGAAAACAACAGATCAAGACTGTTCCCGGATCATCTGCGTTTCGGCAAAACACCGTGGACTGAAAGCAGGATTGTTGAAATGTTCAAAACGGGCAGCTCCATGTATTTTTCCACATTCCAACATTTTGACAGCCAAAAACTCAACAATGAACTTGAGGAAATCCGAAAAACCGGTTTTACCCTTGTATTCCCCCTTAAAGGGGCGACTTCCCTTTCTGCCCTGCTTTTTCTGGGGCCTAAAAACAGCGATTCGCCTTTCAGCGAGGCTGATATCCATATTCTGGCCAGTTTTGCCAACCAGGCGGGAACAGCATTGGAAAATGCCATTCATCATGAATTTCTGCTTGAAAGCAAAAAACAGCTGGAAGAAATGTTCGACAAAAAAGTGCATTCAGAAAAAATGGCAGCCATAGGGGAAATGACATCCCTTCTGGCTCATGAACTGAAAAATCCTCTGAGCATCATACACAGTTCCGCACAATACCTTGCTGACAAACAGCAAAACTGGGAAATAACCAGGGAAATGCTGCAATACATACAAAGTGAAGCGGAACACCTGAATCTTTCCATAAACAGCATCCTGAAATTTGCCAGACAAAAACCCCCTGAATTTGAAAAGATAGACCTTGAATATCAGCTTCCACCGATGATCAGACAATGGCTGCGTTCAGAAAATCATAAAACTTTTGTTGATATTGAGCTTGATATAGAGAAGGGATCGTACATTTACGCTGATTTCAAACAACTGAACCAGGTATTGCTGAATCTGATTAAAAACAGTGAAGACATGATGGAAAACAAAGGTCATATTCTGATTACAGCAAAAAAACAGGCAGATAATGTTGTTATCAGTGTTCATGACAGCGGGCCGGGCATTCCGGAAGATATCAGCGACAAAGTGTTTAAAAATTTTTTCACAACCAAGCCAAGGGGACTCGGGCTGGGGCTGGCAGCATGCCGGCAGATTGTCCAGGCCCACAACGGCACCATTACACTTAAAAATCATGTTAACGGGGGAGCGCTTGCTGTCATGTGCTTTCCAATGAAACCACTGACAACAATTCAAATACAGGAAAAACAGCCAGAAATACTTAAAACAGCATAAGTTACAGGAACATGAGATGAAACAACACCATATTCTTCTGATAGATGATGAAATAAAACTGCTCAGGATATTGTCCCTGTTTCTTTCAGGCAAAGGTTTCAAGGTCACAACTGCTTCAGACGGCAGAAAGGCAATTGAATTGCTCAACCGGTTCACACCGGACATTGTGATCAGCGATTTGAAAATGTCCCCTGTGGACGGCATGGCTGTCCTGAAATTCTGCCGCCTTAACTGCCCTGAAACACCGTTCATACTACTGACTGCATTCGGATCGGTAACAACAGCTGTACAGGCCATGAAATTCGGTGCATTTGATTTCATCACCAAACCTGTGAACCATGAAGAACTGATTGAAATCATAAATCAGGCCCTTGGTGAACATCATGGGAAAACTCTTGCCATGAATTCACTTATCGGCTCATCTGATGCAATGAAAAAGATAAAGAAAGACATCCGTCTTTTTGCCTCCACAGATACTTCAGTCATGATCACAGGGGAATCAGGAACCGGAAAAGAACTTGCTGCAAGGGCCATTTATCAGGCATCAGAAAGGCACAAAGGCCCGTTTATCAAAGTCAATTGCGCAGCCATCCCAAGAGAACTCATAGAAAGTGAATTGTTTGGTCATAATAAAGGAGCTTTCACAGGCGCATTGCAGGACAGGCCCGGCGCATTCAGAAAAGCTGACAAGGGAGTGCTGTTCCTGGACGAAATAGGCGATCTGCCTGTTGAGCTTCAGCCTAAACTGCTGCATGCAGTTGAAGACAAAACAATCACACCCGTGGGTTCTGGTAAAGCCATACCCGTATCAGTCAAAATCCTGTCCGCAACAAATATGAATCTTGAAGACATGGTCAAAAAATCAAAATTCCGCACAGACCTTTTTTACCGTCTCAATTCTGTATGCCTTGACATGCCCCCTTTGCGCGAAAAAAAGGAGGACATAAGCGACCTTG
>CAYUOB010000181.1:0-3719 GCA_964446145.1 uncultured Desulfobacula sp. | reverse complement strand
GTATCAGGCATCAGAAGATGGAACTTTTTTATGAAAACTATAAATTGATTACATGATTGAAAATATGAATAAAAATATTGAACCTTCCCTTAAAGACTGTGTTAAGGATATTTTTTTTCAGCCAAGGGTTCTGGTGGTTGATGATGAACACAGAATTCAGAAGGCCTGCCACAGGCTGCTGACGGATGAAGGGTGCCACGTTGAAACATCTGATAATGGCATGAAGGGCCTTGAAAGGCTGAAACAGAACCATTTTGATATAGTGCTTCTTGATCTGATGATGCCTGGCATGTCAGGTATGGACGTGCTTACCGAAATCAAGGCTCATCACCCTGATACTGTTGTGATAGTTATCACAGGCTATGCAACACTTGAACATTCCATTGAAGCCATGAAAAAAGGGGCATTTGATTTTCTTCCCAAGCCTTTTTCCCCTCAGGAGTTGAGAGTTGTAATCACAAAGGCCATTGAGTTCATCAGAACCCTTCAGGACATAGCAACGGAAAAGTCAAGGATGAGGGTCATGATAAATACCCTCAGCAACGGGGTTCTGACAATAGATAACCAGAAAAAAATCGCACTTGCAAATCCGGCTTTTCTGAAAATGATGGGATGCGGCAAAACATCTGTAATTGGCAGAAATGTTTCTGAAATCATAAGTGATACCCGTCTTCTTGAAATGATTGACCAGGCCATTGCACAGCCTGAGGATGTTTTTGCGGAAATAACGGATGAAATTACTGTTCAATGCCCTGAAAAGGAGGAGAATATCATAATAGGCGCCAGATGCATTCCCTTCCGCGACCGCCTGAACCGCAATCTTGGGGCAATAACTGTAACCCAGGACATAACTGCCCTTAAAAAGATTGATCAGATGAAGTCAGATTTTGTATCAATGGTTGCCCATGAAATCAAAAGCCCGTTAAACTCCGTACTCATGCAGTTGAAAGTGGTGATGGACGGTCTTGCCGGCGAACTTACTGAAAAACAAAAAGAAATACTGGAAAAAAGTTCCAGAAAAATTTACTCCCTTACCACATTGGCCAGCGAGCTTCTTGACCTTTCCAAAATTGAATCAGGGCTTATAAACCAGGATCGGGAAGAGCTTGATATAATAGAACTCATCAGAAATCAGGCCGAGTTTTACAGGGATAAGGCAGTTTCAAAGGGCATAGATATTGATGTACAGGTGACCAGAAAGGAAATTTTCATGATGGGAAACCGCACCAATATTGAAGAGCTGGTTTCCAATTTAATTTCCAATGCCATACGTTACAGCCCTGACGGGGGCAGGATTGTTGTACGGGCAGATGAAAACAAGGATCGTGTTAAAATTGTTGTATCTGATACAGGCCTTGGTATTCCGGAAGATGAAATAGCGCATATTTTTGACAGGTTTTTCCGTGTCAAGAATGAGAAAACACGGCATATCAATGGTACTGGTCTGGGGCTTGCAATTGTGAAGAGCATAGTTGAAGCTCATCATGGATCCATCAAGGTTGAAAGTGAGCTTGGAAAAGGCACAAGCTTTTCTGTGTATTTTCCCATCTTAGAATATAAGCTTTAAAAAAATAAGGTTTCAGCATGCCGGCAAAGGCCTGACGTGCTGAAACCTTGTGTTTTTCAGTATTGATGAACCTTTGTCATATCATATAAGTTCATGATATTCAGGGTTCCAGCATATTTTGTCAACCAGGGTGTTCAGGCGTTCAATATCATTGTTGTGCTTGAATTTTGCAAAGGCACATCCCTTGTCTGCCACACCCGCTTTGATGGCTTCTGCTCCCACTCTTTTTGCCACTTCAATTGAGACCTGCCTTAACTGATCCAGGGGCGGAAACAAAGTCCCGTTTTTAAGATCGTTTTCATTCACATATTCTGCAATTGCATGGGCAGCGGCAGAAAAGAATACAGGCAGCACTTCGGTTGCTCCGGATGTAATGATGCCAAGGCCTATGCCCGGAAATACAAATGCGTTGTTCATCTGGCCTATTCTGTATTCTCTGCCCTTGTAACTGACCGGGTCAAAAGGCGAGCCTGTGGCCACGAGGGCTTTGCCTTCACTCCATTCATAGACATCCTGCGGAATGGCCTCAGCTTTTGTGGTCGGGTTGCTCAAAGGCAGAATAACAGGCCTTTGAGTATTGGCACCCATGGCTTTCACGATTTGTTCTGTGAACATTCCTCCCTGTCCTGAAGTACCTATCAGAACAGTTATTTTTTCGTTTTTAATTATATTTAAGAGTGTGTTGTCCTCAGGAGAATTCAACCAGGCAATATTTGCAGGATCCTTTGCAAATTTCATTTTATAGGGTTCAAGTTCCCGGTCTGAGGTGACAATACCCCTTGAATCCGTAGTGAAGATACGGTCGGTGGCTGATTTTTCATCCATTCCCTGTTCCACAAGCTCTGTCCAGATCTGTTCGGCAATACCTATGCCTCCTGCACCTGCTCCGCTCACAAGGAAAACCTGATCAGTTATTTTCTCCTTTTTGATTTTCATTGCGGCAAGGATTCCCGCCAGAGCCACAGCGCCTGTTCCCTGAATATCATCATTAAAGGATATTAATTCTTTTACATATTTATCCCTGACCGTGAAGGCTGTCTGTTTTGAAAAATCCTCCCACTGGCACAGAGCGTGGGGAAACTGCTTTTTGAATGCTTTTACAAATTTTTCAATGAATTCAAAATATTCTTTGCCCTTCAGGCGTTTATGGCGCCAACCGAGATAATTGGGATCATTTAGAAGTTCTTCATTGTCAGTGCCAACATCAAGTGAGATGGGCAGGCAATGCCATGGCGCAATACCTGCACCCTGGGTATAAAGCATGAGTTTGCCAAGGCAGATGGGAATTCCGCCTGCACCCTGATCACCTATGCCCAGGATTCCCTGGTTATCCGTAACCACTGCAATACCTATGTCCTGGTCAGTATAGTTGCGCAGAATATATTCTGCATAATCTATATTGCCAGGATAAAAATGGATGCCGTTTGCTCCTCTGTACATTGAAGAATAACGCTGGCAGGCAAGCCCTACTGTCGGAGTATAGATAATGGGCAGGAATTTGGTGACATCACTTGCAATTACTGCATGGGCAAGCACAACATTTCTGTCATAAAGGCTGCGTATATAAATAAATTTTTCAATATCAGTTTCTTTTTCTTCAATAATTTTCAGGCTTGACCTGACCTGTTCCTCAAGGGTTTTCACCCTTGGAGGCAGAAAACCGCTGAGTTTAAGCTTGCGCCTTTCTTCAATGGTGAATGCCGTGCCTTTGGTGATATTGTTGAATCTGAGCACATCAAATCCTCTCAGGTTAATCTGTACTCCAAGAGTCTCCCCAAATTCACCATACTTAAACTCATAATGATTAATTTCCATGACAAAAAAATTCCTTAAATTTACAAAGTTATATAAATTAATGCCTTTTGGGACATCATAATCACGTTATATGGATTTTTTTAACTTTATGACAGGCAGAAGAGTGTGAGTCAATATGGATGATTTCTGATTTTCATGTCAAAATATTTCTTACAATATCTGAACCTGTAACTATTTGGTTTTTGTGCCGGAAAATTTATTAACCGGCAATGCCCTATCCCAAAATTTATGGGGTTTAAAAATTATTGGCATTATAGCATAAATATCTGCAAAAGTGTAAAAACATTTTTTCATGGAAATGAATAGAGGCTGTAACAGCCTCTGACGAACGTGGTGA
>CAYUOB010000180.1:0-3738 GCA_964446145.1 uncultured Desulfobacula sp. | reverse complement strand
CTCACGGGCAAGGGCTGCATTTGCCAGGCCAATACATATTGATGCTTTTTCTGCATCCTCGCCCCCGCATGTACACATGTAAATAATTTTTTGTTGTTTTTCAGACATTTTTCCTTCCTTATTTTGTCTAAAAGATCAAGATTCAGTAAACCAGATGTGCATCAGATTCCAATGCAAGCAGATTTAACGTTCCTCCGGCAGTGACCTCAGATCCTTCAACAAGATCTGTTACCTCGATTTTTCTTACTTCAATACAGGGCTTGCAAACCAGAAGCTTTCCACCAAATTCCAAGAAATCACCGATTAATTTCGATAAAGGAGCAAACCCTCCTGCTTCAGGCACATGATCTATATAGCCTTTTTTCGCAAGGTAGACGGCTTTGCCCTGAAGGGCCACTGTTGTGTCTATTTCAAGTGCAAGAGCAGCTCCTGCCATTGCAAAACAAATTGATGCCCGTTCAGCATCTTCTCCGCCATGCGTGCAGAAATAGATTATTTTTTCAGCTTTTTCAGACATTTTATTCTCCTTTAGGTTTTTTAATTATTTGAATAATTAAATATGCTTGACAAGCAAGGTGGATAAATCCTCAACATTGGCGCCGGATTTTTTAAGGTTCCCAAGGCAAATGGGGCAATAGGCAATGATTGGCTTTCCGGGTTCTTCCAGCTCTTTTACTCTTTTTCCCATGATGTCATTGGCAAGACTGGGGGAAATGGATTCGGCAGGCCCACCGCAGCAGCTTGTAAATTCACCTTGGTTTCTGATTTCTGTTATTGTTATCCCCATATTTGAGAGCACTTTTCTGGGGATGTTCGACACTTCAAGGTATCTGCCAAAAAAACAAGGGTCATGAACAGTGACCTGAAGTCCGCAGTCTTTGGGCTCAAGATTGAGGAGTTCAAAATAGGGGGTTACTTCAAAGTGGATTCCGGTGTATTTGGGAAAGAGTTCTTTTAAGGCATATGCAGTATGCGGATCAATCGTAATAATTTTTTTTATTCCGGCTTTTTCAAGCTCCCGGGCAATTTTTTTTGCATGGGCCACAAATCCTTTCTGATCCCCCATATCATAGAGAAGAATGCCAGAGTAATTATCCAGGTCAGGTCTGTATCCAAAACTCACATTTGATTTTTGAAGAAGCAGAACAATATTTTTCAGGGTTTGCACGGCCTTTTTTTTCTCTTTCCCCGGTGTCATCATGGCAAGACCAATGCCTGAAAGATATGCAGGAATATACCGGGCATATTTTAAAACCCCTGCCATTTTGGTGCCCTCATATTTTTCAAGGTATTGAGTCGATTTTTCTATAAACGGAGTGAATTGATACATCAGTCCGGTGAACAATAGATACTCGCCTTTTTTTGGCAGGCCGGCATCTTTCCACCATGTATTTGCCATGAATTTAGGAATACCAAAAGGGCTTTTTGTCTGTTTGACATTGCTGGCAAGGATTTCAATTATATCTTTAGGACTAAACATTTTTTTTAGGACCTCCTCCAGTTTGCAACAACAAATCGTTTCAGACCAAGAATAATTTCACCTGGGTCAGCCCCCCGCGGGCACGTATGGGTACACAAGCCGCAGTGAAGGCAACGCCAAAGCTCTTCTGAATTTTCAAGGACTTTTTCCCTGGCTCCTACCTGGACATATCGAATCATTCTCCTGGGAAAATTATCGTGCACAAGAGGGCATATGGCTGCACATGTACCGCAGTTAAAACACTCAAGAGCCGTGTCTTCACCATAGTCTTTCAGCTCTTCTGCAAAATCTAAGTTTAGCGGACTCATATTATACCTCTGCTTTTTCATGGGTTTTTTCCGGCTCATTCAGAGAGTATTTAAAAAAAGACCCCTCTTTGGGGCCTTCAATAATCCGGCCATATTTTTTCATGGTTGCAATATACCAGAGTGTTTTGTCCTTTGGCATATCTATCCCTTCTGCAATATCAGGGATGGTTGCCGCATGACCTTTTAAAAATTTTTTGATGGCATTCATATCTTTTTTCTGGGTTTTCATTCTTAATGAAGCTGTGGCTATCAGGTTCTTTCTTTCAGCGCGTAATTGTTTCATTGCTGCTTTTTTTGCTTCTTCATCTTTATTGTTGTTCTTCATTGTGTGTCTTCCTGTTAAAAGAAGTGTTGTCAATTGATCAGGCCAAAAATCCATCTGAAACAATGGCATCAACCATATCTTCATATTGTTTTAATGCCCATCCGTTAATATCAATGGCTTTTTCAGGGCAGACAGCGGCGCAGGCCCCGCAGCCCAGGCACATGGCAGCTGTTACCCGGGCTTTTTTCATGGTTTTGCCATCAATTTCCACATCTGCAAGAGTTAACGCACCTTCTTTAAGACAGGCCTCAACACAGGCACCGTGCCCCTGGCATTTATCAGCATTGACTTGGGCCACAAAAGGATCAAGCTCAATATATCCTTTACTCAACAAAGCGGCTGCCTTTACCGCTGCTGCTCCCGCAGCATTGCATGCTTCGCCGGAATCCATGGGAGCCTGGCAGGTGCCGGCAAGAAAAATTCCATTTAACGGGAATTCAACAGGTCTAAGTTTCGGATGAACTTCCAGAAGAAAATTATCTGTTCCTATGGGAAGTTTCATTATTGAGGCAATATCTGAAATATCATCAGGCTCAATTCCTGTTGCAAGCACAACAAGATCTGCCGGAACAATCATTTCCTCATTAAAGGTCAAACTGTCCTTAATTTTGACCTGCAATGGATAATCAGAAGTATTGCCCGGGCTGACTTCGGGCTGGGCATCCGGCTCGTACCGCATGAAAACGACCTTGTTTGCAGAAGCTTGAGTATACAATTCCTCTTGTCCCCTGCCATAGGTTCTGATGTCCCTGTACATTTCATAAATACCGGTTTCAGGAAATTTTTCCCTGATCTGGTTTGATGCATTCAGCATAGCAGCACAACAGGTACGGGAACAGTATTCATTGAGGGTCCCATTTTCTTTAGGCTTATGGATACCCGGTATCTGCCGGCTACCCACACAATGAATCATGACGATATTTTTAATACGTTTCCCATTAACCTCAAGAGCGAAACCGGAGGGTTTGTTTTTTTTCAAAATGTGAATCAAATTCTGGAGGGTAATCACTTCCTTATATTGGCCAAAGCCGAATTCACCGTTAAAAGGAATATAGGGAACAGATCCGGTTGCCATCACAATGGCGCCGGTATTTATGGTGAATTTTATATTTTTATTGCCTGATTGATTTAAAACAGTCAAACTGAAGTTGCCCACATATCCTTTTACATCCTCGATTTTACAATTTTTATGAATCGTGATGGATTTGTGATGCACAACCTGGTCTAAAATCTCTTGAAGAATATCTGATGCTTTTTCGCCGAAAGGGGCAAGACTGTCAAGATTGTTGAGCTGCCCGCCAAGCACGGCTGATTTTTCAATAAGTGTTACTTCAATCCCTTTTTGAGCGATATCCAATGCTGTTTTAATGCCGGCAATACCGCCTCCGATTATTGTTGTATGTTTTTTTGCTTCAACGCGGACAGAATGTAGAGGCTCAAGTAGTTTTGCCTTGGCCGCAGCAGATGCTATAAGAATGGAGGCCTTATCCGTAGCCGGGTCCCCGTGGTGGACCCAGCTGACCTGTTCTCTGATATTGGCATGTTCATAAATAAAGGGGGTTGAACCCGCTCTTTTAATGGCGTCCCTGAAGGGCTCTTCATGAAGACTGGGAGCACAGGAGGCA
>CAYUOB010000179.1:0-3864 GCA_964446145.1 uncultured Desulfobacula sp. | reverse complement strand
CCCACAAATACCCACATGTTGACATCACCGATTAGTTTTACACCTTTTTGCAGCCCTGTGTATACAGACAGGGTGAAAACAGCGGTAAGCACTGCGATTATGATATAGGTGCTGCCGCTGCCAAGCTGCATTCCATACTGGTACCTGAGCCCTGCTGAAAGCTGCAGCGCCACAAAACCCGTGGTTGTTGCAAGGCCGCCAAGAGTTGCGAATACAGCAAAGATATCAAGAATTTTTCCCCAGATGCCATGAATTTTATCTCCTATGACATAATAAAAAGCTGTGGAGAATTTAAGGGGCAGGTTTTTTGTGAAAGCTGCATGGGCTATTGCAATGGTAAGCATGGCATAGATTGACCATGCGCTTAAGCCCCAGTGAAAAAACGAATATGTCATGGCGTTTGCTCCGGCAGCAGGGGTGCTGGCTTCTCCTCCGAAATATGGAGGCGGGCTCATGTAATGATATGCAGGCTCAGCTGGGCCCCAGAACACAATGCCTGCTGCAATGGCAGAACCAAAAAGCATGGCAAACCATGAAAAATTGGAAAATTCAGGCTTATCATGTTCAAGCCCGAGTTTCATGTCTCCGTATTTTCGCCCCATGAGCATGAAACATCCTGCGACAAGCATGAATACTGTCACAAGATACAGCCATCCCCAGTTGGTGGTTGTCCAGCTGAATACTGAATTTATGACTGAGCCCATGTTTTCTGGAAATACAATGCTCCAGAGAACAAAGGCGATGGTGATTGACGCAGATACCCAGAAAATAAACGGATCAAAGGGTTTTTCAGAAGAATTTATTTTGTCCAAGATTTTTGCTCCTTAAAAAAATTATAATAAAAACACGGGTTTTACCTTTGCCGTGCAGAACAGTCTGAAATTGTATCAATACAAATTGCATGCCATAAAAATCTGATTGAGGATCAAAAACGCTGATTTCATAAGTATTGGATATAATTGAACAGTTTTTCTGGAAAAAAAAGGAGGCTTATTGCAGGTTTTCTGAAAAGAAAAATATTTTTCACTTGCCCTGAAATTGGTGAAAAATATTTTTCAGTCGAAAAAAATTTGACAGTCTGAAAAAAGGATCAGGGCATGAATTCCTTTCTGGAAAATCCATGCTTTTTGATTTTATAGTGCAGGAGCTGTCTTGAAATTCCAAGGGTTTCAGCAGCCTTTGTGACATTGCCAGAACAGGCCGCAAGAGCCGTTCTGACAGCATTTTTCTCATTGTCATTCTGGGCTTTTGCAAGATTGATATTCACGGTATTGGCTTCAGTGTTCCGGGTGTGTGTATTGTAGAACTCACCTGAATCATGGTCTTTTTGATCCCTGCATGTGAAATCAACCGGTTCCAGGCAGTCAAGGCCCGGTGAAAAATGTTTGATCCCAATGGTTTCCTCCTGCCCTGCCATGTTCATGGCTCCTTCTATGAGATGTGCAAGTTCTCTTACATTGCCGGGCCATTTATAGGCAAGGAAAAGATCAAGCACTTCCTGGGAAATATATCTTACATGGGTTCCAAGCCTGGTATTATACTTGTCTATGAAATGGCTGATAAGCTCGTTCATGGATTCTCTGCGATGCCTTAAAGGAGGCAGTTTGACCATGACGACCCCAAGCCGGTAGAACAGGTCGGTCCGCAGTTTTTTTTCTCTTATTGCGCTTCTTGGATCCTGACTGATTGAACTTATTATTCTTACATCAACAGGGATTTCCTTTACAGCACCAAGCCTTTGCACGCGTTTTTCCTGCAAGACCCGCAACAGCTTGGCCTGGAGCTCAACCGGCATGGATAAAAGCTCGTCAAGAAACAGGGTGCCGCCGTGGGCAGTCTCAAAAAGACCCGGTTTGTCCATTGCACCGGTAAATGCACCCCGGACAGTTCCGAAAAGCATGCCTTCCAGAAGATCATGCGGGATGGCAGCACAATTGACAGCAACATATCTGCTGTTCCTGCGCGGGCTGTGGTTGTGAATGGCCTGGGCAAAAAGCTCCTTGCCTGTTCCGGTTTCTCCCTGGATCATTACAGGAGAGGTTGAAACTGCAGCTTTTCTTGCTGTTCCCACCACTGTCTGAAAATCAGGGCCGGTTCCTATGAGGTCGGCAAATGTGTACTGGGTTCCGTTTCCAAGGTCAGGGCGGCAGTCTGTTGCGCAGCTCATGGGTGTTGACCTGTAAAGCAGTTCATAATCCTTTACAAAGCAGATAACCCCGTTGATTCTGCCGTTTTTTGAAAGAGGATATGCACTTGTGATTGTATTGGCAACCTTGCCGGAGCATGACCTGTAAAAAAAAGCACGGTTTTTTATTGAGGCATGCTGATAAATAACCTGCATTATAATACTGGTGCGGTTGTTTAGTTCATAAATATCTGTTACTTTCCTTCCAAGTGCATCTTCAGGCTTTAGCCCGTCTATTTTGGACTGTGCTGCATTGTAAAAGAGGATTATTCCATCGGCATCGGCAATAATCACACCATCGTCAAGCTGGTCAAGCACAGACAGAAAATCAATATTTTCCATGTCAGGCAGGCTCGCAGAATAAAATTTTTCATGAAATGGCATGACTGGCGCCTCCGGAAGTTTCTTAAATCAAATTCTTCCTTAAATCCGGCACGACCATATCATATACATTAAAATTTATCAAAGCCGGCATCATGGTTCTGTAATTTATCTGCGGGCCAGGTCGAGGCAGAATAAACAGATGTTCTGTTCCTGTTCAGGGTTTATGGCGGTAGAATTTTACCTTTGAAGGCGGTTCAAGGGTATTGCCCAGAATCATGTCACAGGCTTTTTCTGCAATCATCATGGTTGGGGCATAAATATTGCCGTTGGTGACATATGGCATTACAGATGCATCAACCACCCTCAGGTTTTCCAGGCCATGCACTTTTAATGAGTCAGGATCTGTGACTGCCATATCATCTTTTCCCATTTTACAGGTACATGAAGGGTGAAGAGCAGTTTCTCCGTCTTTCCCGACCCAGTCCAGGATTTCCTGGCCAGTCTGCACACTGGCGCCCGGTGAGATTTCCCCTCCGTTGAATTCATCAAAGGCAGGCTGATTCATTATTTTTCTTGCACATCTTATGGCTTCCACCCATTCTTTTTTGTCCTGATCTGTGGAAAGATAATTGAATGTAAGGGCTGGATGGCGGGCCGGGTCGGCTGACTTGATTTTTACAGATCCCCTTGAATTTGAGTACATGGGCCCCACATGCACCTGGTAGCCGTGATCATGGCTGGGCTGGCTGCCGTCATAGCGTATGGCAAGGGGCAGAAAATGAAACTGGATATTGGGATATGAGACCTCGTCATTCCCCCTTATGAATCCTCCTGCTTCAAAATGGTTGGTGGCTGCGGCACCTGCTCTGTGGAAAAGCCACTGATATCCTATGAAAGGTTTTTTCCACCATTTCAGGGCTGAATTCATGGAAACTGGTTTTAAACATTTGTACTGCACATATACTTCAAGATGATCCTGAAGGTTTTCCCCGACTCCTGGCAGGTCGTGAACAACCTTTATGCCCAGGCTTTCAAGCTCACGGGCATTGCCGACCCCTGATACCTGCAGAAGCTGGGGCGAATTGATGGCGCCTCCGCAGCAGATGATTTCGCCTGCATATACAGATTCTGCATTTTTTGATCTGCCCTTTGTAAATTCCACTCCAACAGCTTTTTTCCCTTTGAACAGGATGCGTTTTGTAAAGGCGCGGCACATTACCTCAAGGTTGGGGCGATGTTTCAATACAGGGTGCAGGTATGCTCGTGCAGCACTCAGGCGCCTCCCTTTGTGGATATTTCTGTCAAAGGGGCCAACCCCCTCCTGCTGCTAGCCGTTAACATCATCTGTCAGTGGA
>CAYUOB010000178.1:0-3882 GCA_964446145.1 uncultured Desulfobacula sp. | reverse complement strand
GAAATCCTGAAGCCTGACCCTGCCCGAAATAAGAGTATTGATGTGAACCTTGTGTTCGGCGGCGGTTTTTCCTGGGGCGATGACCATGGGGCAGGCGTGATTCAGGCTCTGAAACTTAAGGATCATATCGGGCAGGAACTTCTTGATTTCATTGACCAAGGAAAGCTTGTCATCGGTATATGCAACGGGTTTCAGGCACTTGTAAACCTGGGGCTTCTGCCGGGCCTTGATCAAGACTATACAAAACGCAGCGTTGCCATCACATTTAATGATTGTGCCAATTTCAGGGATCAATGGGTGCATCTCAAGGCAAATGAGAAAAGCCCCTGTGTTTTTACAAGAAATATTACCATGGCAGATTATCCGGTCCGGCACGGAGAAGGTAAATTCATTGCTTCTTCTGATGTGATTGACCGGCTTGAGAGTGCTGACCAGATTGTGTTTCAATATGCTGATTCAGCAGGCAACCCGGCCTGCGGGGCCTTTCCTGAAAATCCGAATGGCTCTTTAAAGGATATTGCAGGAATATGTGATCCCTCAGGAAGGATTTTCGGGCTTATGCCCCATCCTGAAGCATATAATCATTTTACCAACCATCCTGACTGGGCGCGTGAAATATACAGATTAAAACGCCAGGGGGAAAAACCTGATCACAAGATGACAATCGGAATTCAGCTGTTTAAAAACGGTGTGGATTATATCATGGAATCCGGGATTTAACCTGTGGAAGCGGAGTACCCATGCTGGGAACATTTGTAAACTGCCTGACAATTATTGCCGGAAGTATTGCAGGACTCGGATTCAGAAACGGGATTCCTGAAAAATACAATCAGATTGTAATGCAGGCAATAGGATTGTCTGTTATTCTTGTGGGCATGAAAAGCGCACTTGGCAGCAATGATCTTCTTGTAATTATCATAAGCCTTGCCTTTGGGGCAATTGCAGGCGAATTCATGGGGATAGAGGATTATCTTGAACGCCTGGGCAATTTTCTTGAGGAAAAATTTTCAGGTTCTTCTTCAGGGTTTTCCACGGGTTTTGTTACAGCCTCACTTATGTATTGCGTAGGTTCCATGTCAATTGTCGGATCCCTTGAAAGCGGGCTTACCGGCAGCCATGATACACTATGGCAATAGGCCTTAACATGATCAGAGAAGATAAATTAAAGGTGGGCAATATGCTGCCTGCAATTTTTCTTCCCCTGATATATTTTTTTGTGCGCAGCCTTTTTTAGTCTTCCACAACCAAATGACCTGAAAAATTTTTTATAATATTTTTTATTTTTCGTGCAGGTGAAATTTTTTGCTCCAGGGCAACGGGTTTTGCCTTTATATTTTTCAGCATACCCGGACAGGGCCCAGCAGGTGAAGCCGGGCTGACAAATACGGCAGGGATTTTGAAATTTGCTGCAATCAATGCTGTTTCCATGCTGTTTCCAGCAATATATGCTGCATTTTTTACTGCGCATGCAATGTCATGTATGCTGGTGAAACGGTGTGCAGCAGTTTTTTCAGGGTCTTGGCTTACAAATCTGTCAATCATGGAATTTATCATTCTGCCAAGGCCGCTGTCTTCAGGCCTTGCAAATACAATTGCATGCCGGGCATGAGCTGTATCTTTGACAGATTCATACAGGCTGGAAAAGAGCTTTTCATTTTCCGATCCCATATCCGGCTCCGGTAAAAAGGAAACCAGCACAAAATGTTCATTTGTGCTGAACCTGAAAATCCTGTTCATAAGATGTGTTTCATTCAGGTTCATGGAATTGATTTTTTCAATGAGAAGAGAGCCTGTATTGAATATTGTGTATTGTTTTTCCTCCGGCAGTATCTCCCCGGTACAGGGTTTTCCGGCAGTAAAATGGAAATGTGCAAGTTTTGATATTCCATTTTTCCATATATTGTTCCGTGTTCCAAAATCTGATTCTTGTCCGTTGATATGGGCAAGCGGAATATTGTTCATTGATGCTGCAAGTGCTGCGGAAAAACTCTGATGGGTATTCCCCCTTACAATGGCAATATCAGGCCTGAGCCGGGTCAGTATTCTGTTGTATTCTGTCTGTTCGAAATCCACAGGATGACAGGAAGACCATGGCCCTGTACCGGGAAACAGGGTAGTTGCACGTTCTTCCAGAACAAAACCGTTTTCTTCCACTTTTGTGTACCGGATATGAATATCTGCATCTGTGTGCTGCTGGGTTGTTATGACAACAAGATTCATGTCTGGATCATTGTCAATTTCATTCATCAGAGGGCTGAGTATATGATATTCTTTCAGGCTTGTGGCAATTATACAGATATTTTTCATAAAATTTTCCTGGTGTTCTGTGTTTTTCCGGGAAATTTTTTCCCGTTTTGTCTTATTTTTACCTTTAAAGGATAAAATTGCACAAACCATGCCCGAATGCAGGCAATTGTCAATACTGGTTGCATATTCCAATTGATGTGTGTTAATTAGGAACGTTATGAAACAATATGTAATAGACGGACTCAGGTATAATGATTATCAGAGATTAAAGGATTTTCTGGACAGGCATCTGGTTTCTTCGCCCCTTGGCGGGATTTACTGGCTTGAACTTGATCCGGAAATTCTTACTGATATTCAAAGGGAACATGTAGAATGTCATCCCCTTGTATTTGGACTGATGCTTGAAGAAACCTATCTGTCCTGTGAATTTCTGGTGAGAACACAAAAAAATATCAGATGCGAATGCATGGCCTATGCAACGCTCAGCCAGCGTAACTGGCTGATTGACAAGGTTGATGCCATTCTTGAAAAACTTGATATTCGCATTTGATTTCAATTTATGGAAAACTTCTATGCTTAAAATAATTCCCCTTGGCGGCCTTGGCGAAATCGGCCTTAACATGATGCTCATAGAATATGATGATGTCATTTTTATAATTGATGCAGGGCTTATGTTTCCTGAAGAATACATGCTGGGAGTTGATATTGTTATTCCTGCCATGGATTATATACGGGAAAACAAAGACAAGGTTCAGGGAATTATCCTGACCCATGCCCATGAGGATCATATAGGAGCATTGCCATACCTGCTCAGGGAAATAAGGCTGCCTGTTTATGGCACTGCTTTCACTCTTGGAATTGTCAGAAACAAACTGGTTGAGTTTGAACTGAATCAGTATATTGACCTGAACCTAGTAAATCCCGGAGAAACACTGTCAATTGATCCCTTTGAAATTGAATTCATAAGGGTCAGCCACAGCACGGTTGACGGAGTGGGGCTTGCTGTCACAACACCTGAAGGGGTGATAATCCATACAGGTGATTTCAGGATAAGCTGTCATGCCGATAAGATGAGAAACACGGATATCTCAAGTTTTGCAAGATTCGGGGAAAAAGGAGTGCTGGCCCTTTTGTCCGACTCCACCAATGTGGAGGTAAAAGGCTATACCATGTCAGAGCAGGAGGTCGCAAAAAATCTTGAAGACCTGATATCTGCCGCCACAGGAAGAATTATTCTTGCTCTTTTTGCTTCAAACGTGTTCAGAATCCAGCAGGTAATAGATATTGCCGTGCGCAATAACCGCAAGGTTATTTTCAACGGAAGGAGCATGGAACAGATCATCAGTGTTGCCACCGAGCTTGGCCATATTCATTATCCGCCCAAAACGGTTGTGGATATAAAACAGCTTTCCAAATTCAGGGATGATCAGATTATCATAATCACAACAGGCAGCCAGGGAGAGCCGATGTCTGCCCTTGTCAGGATGGCTTCAGGAACTCACAAGCATATCAGTGTTAAAAAAGGCGATAATGTTATTCTGTCTTCCCGCCACATTCCCGGCAATGAAAAAGCCATAAGCAATATAATCAGAAAACACAGGAGTATGCCGTATAATTCTTTTTTCATACTTCAAT
>CAYUOB010000177.1:0-3889 GCA_964446145.1 uncultured Desulfobacula sp. | reverse complement strand
TTGATAAATACGGAACCGGCCTGATTTCAATAGGGGATAAAAATATAAGAATTGCATTTTCATGCCTTGAACAAGAGGATGTAAAACCTTTGTTTGATACAATCATGAACGGAATAAACGATCTGAGAAAAGGTTAGAATTATATGGGAATGGGGCTGCCTAGGAAGGTGGGTTCATATGATATTGCACTTGCAGGGAAATGGCTGTTCTATTTTATCCTGATAGGGCTTATTGCCGGAACCGGAGCCATTGTTTTTCATTATTTATGCAGCCTGGGCATGCATTATTTTCTGGATATGATGGCAGGATACAGGCCTGCTGCCCCTGCAGGTGAACACCCGCTTTTGCCCCATACTGACACTCCTTTAAACAAATGGATTCTCCTTATTCTCCCTGTGATAGGAGGCCTTTTAAGCGGATGGATAGTTTATACCTTTGCACCCGAGGCTGAAGGCCACGGCACAGATGCAGCCATTGACGCATATCATCACAAGGGCGGTCTGATCAGGGGAAGAATCCCCATTGTTAAAACCATTGCCTCCACCCTTACCCTGACCACGGGAGGCTCAGGCGGAAGAGAAGGGCCCATAGCCCAGATAGGAGCCGGTTTTGGTTCATTTCTGGCCACACGGTTCAAGCTGTCTGAACGGGAAAGAAGAATCATGATGGCAGCAGGTATAGGCGCCGGAGTGGGAAGTATTTTCCGTGCCCCCCTGGCAGGAGCACTTTTTGCTGCCGAAGTCCTGTACCGCGACCCTGAGTTTGAGTCAGAAGTCATAATTCCCGCAGGAATATCTTCTGTTGTTGCTTATTGTGTTTTCTGCCTTGTGTTCGGCTGGGGTTCTTTGTTTGAATCTCCCGATTTTGTTTTCAGAAATCCGCTTGAACTTGGCCCGTATATTATTCTTGCCTTTATACTTGTACTTGTTGCTGTATTTTATATAAAGGTTTTTTATGGTGTTATTGACCTTTTTAAGAAATTTTCCATACCCAATCATTTCAAACCTGCAATCGGCGGTCTTATAACCGGAATCATAGGCTTTTTTCTTCCATACACCCTTGCATTCGGCTATGGGATCACACAGAACGCCATATTGAACCTGGTTGCAGTTCCCACATTGATTGCACTTGCCTTTGGTAAAATCTTTACCACTTCATTTTCCATCGGGTCAGGGGGAAGCGGGGGAGTGTTCGGCCCGTCCATTGTTATAGGCGGGGCAATGGGAGGTGCTGTTGGAAAAATTTTCAATTTTATTATGCCTTCAGTTGTGACAAGCCCGGGCTCCTTTGTGATTGTCGGAATGGCAGGCTTTTTTGCGGCTGTGTCAAATACTCCCATCTCAACAATTATTTTCATAAGCGAGATGACCAATTCCTATCATCTGCTTTTGCCCAGCCTTCTTGTATGCTCATTGTGTTTTCTTTTATGCCGCAACTGGACAATCTATGAGACTCAGCTTAAATCAAGGGTTGATTCTCCTGTCCATGCCGGTGAATTTATGATGGATATTTTGCAGACACTTAAGGTGGAAGATTTAAGGTACCTGGTCAGGGAAGTAAGGTGTGTCAATGAAGATATGCTTTTCAGTGAGTTCAAAAAAATTTTTGCCACCACAAAACAGCATTATTTTCCCGTAATGGACAGCAAGGGCAGGTTTTCCGGTATTTTCTCATCCAATGATGTAAGGGAAATTATTTTTACCATGCATATTGAGCAGCTTATTGTCATGAAGGATATCATGGTATCAGATGTCATATATACAACCTATTCCGAAGATCTGAATACTGTTCTTTTAAAATTGACGCAGAAAAACATTGATGCTTTGCCTGTGGTACGGGAAGATGATCCTCATGATCTTGTCGGACTGATTTACAGGCGGGATATAATCGCATATTACAATGATTATGTCAAAAAAATAAGAGATCAGGAATAATTCACCCTTTTCAGAAACAATCCATGGGCAGGAGCAGTAGGGCCTGCCTGTGTTCTGTCCTTTGCATTGAGTATTTGTACAAAATCTTCAGGTGTGATTTTGTTCTGTCCGGCAAGTACAATGGTTCCGACAAGATTCCTGACCATATTTTTTAAAAAACCACTGGCACATATCCTGAATACAAGGCGGCTGGCATTGTCCAGTCTGTCAACCGTGAAAAAAAAGACCTCTCTGATGTTTGAGGAGCGTGGGCTTCCCGTGTTTTCAAATGAAGAAAAATCAAATACACCTGTTGCAGCCGTACAGCAGGCCTGCATGGCCTGCATGTCAAGACTGTTTTTTATATGCCATTGATATTGTTTTCCAATGGCGCATCCATATTCGCGATTCAGTATAAAATAATGGTATTCCTTTGAAACAGCGTCATACTGGGCATGAAATTTTTTGTCTGCAATCTCACATTTTTTTATTACAATCGGCCGGTGAATAAGGCTGTTTACCCCTTTTCTGATTCTGTCAGGACCAAGGGCGGTTTTTGCATGGAAATTTGCAACCTGGCCAAAGGCATGAACACCGGCATCGGTTCTGCCTGAGCCTGAAATTGTAATTTTCTGATTCAAAATTATGCTTAAAATTTTTTCAAGTTCTCCTTGAACTGTCGGTTTGTCCTTCTGACGCTGCCACCCGTAAAATTGAGTTCCGTCATATTCAATTAGAAGTTTAAAATTATATGATTGTTTCTGTGTCATTGATCCGGTAATCAGATATGTTTGTCAAGTTTTCTGGCAGCCTCTAAAATGCAGGAGGACAGATGCCGGGAAAAATCCTGGCCCAGAATTGAGGTATATGACAGATAAAGTCTTTTATAAGCCATGGCAACGGGCTTTTTCAAATCAAGTCCTTTTGAGGTAGGATAAACAGATACGGATTTTCCGTTTGATTTTCTTTTTACAAGTTCTTTTTTTTCAAGTGAATCTATGAACCTTGTAATGGTTGATGCACTGAGATTCAGCATGGAGCATAATTTTTTCGGGCTTATGCCGGGGCTGTCATAGACCATCAGCATCATGGAGGCATGAGCCGGGGATAAATTAAGATGTTTAAACTGTTTTTCAGCAAGTTTGAGCAGATACCTGGAAAGGGTATTTGCATTGAAAAACAGGCAGGTCTCAAGGAAATTTTCAGTCATGGCAACCCTGTTATATATTTGTATATGCAAATATACACAAAGAGTAAATTTATGTCAACCTGATTTAGTATAAATAAGGCATTTACACCCTTTAACCTGAAAAGTATAATGATTCAAAATAAAATTTAATTAATGGAGCTTTTTTAATGAAGGAATTTAAATTTGCCGGGATCAAAGCCGGGATCAAAAAAAACGGCAAAAAAGATCTTGGTGTTATTTATTGTGAGAAACCTGCTGCTGCGGCTGCCCTTTTCACCAGGAACAGGGTTGTTGCAGCTCCTGTCATACTTGGGAGAAAAAAGCTTGAACAGGGCCTGTGCCAGGCCGTGCTTGTCAACAGCGGCAATGCCAATTGCTTTACCGGAGATCAAGGCCTTAAGGATGCACAGGAATGTGCAAAAATGCTCGGCGCGGCACTGAATATTCATGAAAATCTTGTCTTGACTTCATCAACAGGAGTGATTGGGGCATATCTTCCAATGGATAAATTTGAATCTGCTGTTCCACGGGCTGCAGCATGCCTTGATGCCGATAATCTCAGGGATTTTGCAGATGCAATCCTTACAACTGATACATGTGTCAAGATTTCAGAACAGACATGCATGGTTGGCAGAACCCGGGTGTCTGTCACAGGAGTTGCCAAGGGCTCAGGCATGATAAGGCCTGACATGGCAACCATGCTTGCATTTATCTGCACTGATGCAGATGTTACCTCATCAGGGCTTAAACGTGCTTTATCAGAGGCATGTGAAAAATCATTCAATCG
>CAYUOB010000176.1:0-3897 GCA_964446145.1 uncultured Desulfobacula sp. | reverse complement strand
CTGAAATCAGAACTACAAGGAGAATTCCAAACTTATATCCAAGAGAATAAATACCAAGTTGTGAACTGTCACAATATTTCTGAATAAAAAATCTGTCTGAAAAATTTATGATAAACATTGAAATAGCTCCCGGGAGCAGTGGAAATCCGAATTTAAGCATTTTTATCAGTTTTTCAGTGCAGAATTCCAATTTAAGCTTCGGAACCACAAATATGAATAATACCAGCATATTAACAAATTTTGTAATCACCATGCTGTATATCATTCCCCATATACCCATTTTCAAAATCACCAGAAAATATATATTAAGGGACAAAGATAAAACAAAACATCCAAAAGAAATGGAAGAAAAAAGGGCAGATTTTTTCTTCACAATTAAAAAAGTTTCCGGAACAATGAACATTATCTGAAACCCAAGACACAAAAAAATCCATTTCAGATAATGAAAATTTGCTGAACCCCCGAACACCAGCCTTGAAATAGGAATCACAAAATACTGACACACACATACAGCCAGGATAGTTATAATCAGAGAGAAAATGGCAGCAGTACTGATAACCTGCATCTGGTCTTCAGGATCGTCATAATGATTGTAATATCTTATAATTGAATCTGCCATCCTGAGTCCGACAAGAAGCCCTGCAACATCAAGTGTAAGTTCCAGCAGTTCAAGAGTGCCATAATCAGATGGCATAAGGCAGTGAGTATAAACGGGAATCATAAAAAAGGCAGCACCCTTTTTAAAAATATTTGTAATCCCGTAAATTGAAGAATGCTTGAGGGTGGTTTTCAGATCAGATAACATAATGGAATGTGGTTAGAATTTACTGCCAATAACATTAAATAACCGTTTAAGGTTATCAGGATTGAAAACTGAATTTGAATTACGCATTTTCATTTTATTGTCAAAAAGATCAAAATACCGGTATTTTGGATAAACAACCGGTTTTCCCCTGCCTGTAATGAATTTCACAGCTTCGCCTGTAATCATTGCCCCAACGGTATTAACAACAAAATTGATTGAGGGGGCAGTTGGATGGACATTTTGTGAATCAAATTCTTCTATCTCCTTTCTGGTCATCTCCTCTATGGGTTTTCCACCTTGATATTTAAACCTATGCCATAGTTTTTCAAGAAAGTGCGTACATGGTTTTTTATTGAAATCAAATATCTGTACCCTTCCTCCTGATATTGTAGCATATCCGTTGACCAGCGGAACTTTATGCTTTCTTGCAGCGATATAAAACAATTTGCAGGAAGGATGATCGGCATTCTGGATAACAAATCCGGCATTGGCAACAAACCGGTCAACATTTTCATTATCCACCCTGTCAGGAATTTTCATTTCTATTTCAGCATAGGGATTAATTTCCAGGATTCTGCGTTCTGCGACATCAACTTTTTTTTCCCCAATTGTCTTTGAAGTGGCAAACAATTGCCTGTTCAGGTTGGAAGTTTCATATTCATCCATATCAAGCAGTCTGAATTTTTTAACACCCCATCTTGCAAGTAATTCCACAGTTATGGCCCCTACACCTCCAAGCCCTGACACTGCAAAAACCGTATTTCTTACTTTTTCAACCTCGTCTTGGTCAAAACATCGCAATGTACGGTCCAGCATCCCGGCTATATATTGTTCATTGTTCATAGGTGCCCCCCTGTAATAAAATTATTTTATCAGATCTTTTTTATGACAGATACCGTCTTGAAATTACCTGGGAAAAACTTGCTGCAGATTTTGCAAGGAACAGAATAAGAATAAGGGAAACAACAAAATTGATAACCCGTACAGTAGTAAATGATATGAAAAAATATGGATGTAGAAGATAAATTTCAAGCAGACATCCGGAAAAGAAAATGGCTGATTCATAAATTTTTTTTTCACCTTTATAAATAAACAGAACCAATAGAATGATATCGATAACCAGTAAATTAACGCCAAGACGTCTGAATTTATTTTTCCAGAATTTTTTAATTTCAAAAGCACCGTCATACTTCATTGAAGTGAACATGCCCGATGAAAAGCTGAAAATAATGAGGCCGACAGTCACAGGTACCCATGAAAGAGCAATTTCTCCAAAAAAATGACCGAATATAACCATAAGGATAGAGCAGAATTTCAGGACATGAAATGTTTGGCTTGTCTGCTGATCAATAGGCATGATCAATATTTATTTCCGTCAACAAGGTCTTTGTATATTTTACGATAAGGCGCTGTTGTCTTTTCCCAGACATGATGACTGATTACCCGTTCAAGTCCCTTGTTCTGCAGGGCAAGGCGCAGGCCATCATTATCCAGAAGTTTTTTCAGGGCATCTGCCAGGGCATCAATATTGCCGGAAGAGAATAATATTCCGGTTTCATTATCTTTGATCAACTCTTTGTGGCCGCCCACATCACTTGCCACAAGCGCTTTGCCCATTGCCATGGCTTCGAGCGGCTTCAAAGGTGTTACAAGTTCTGTAAGGCGCATGGAATAACGTGGATAACACAGGATATCAATCATGGAATATACACCTGCGATTCTTTCATGGGGAATTCTTCCCGGCATGACAACCCTGTTGCCGATACCGGATTGTGAGGCAAGTTCCTTCAGCTCCTCTTCCATTTCTCCTCCGCCCACAAGAAGAAGCATAAGGTCAGGGTATTTATCTGCTATCCTGGAAAAAGCTTTAACAAGAAGGTCAAGCCCTTCATACCGGTAAAAAGAACCTGCAAAGCCAATTATTCTTTTATCTTTAAGATTCCAGGCTTTCAGATATTTTTCATCAGGAGGAACAGCTTTTAATTCATCAGGATTTATTCCATTGAATACCGGGGTAATTTTATCGGCAGGGATTCCCCTTTTGATCAGATCGTTTTTAAGGCCGTTACAAAGTATACATACATGGTCGGCCTTTTTACATACAATGGTTTCAATGAATTTTGTAAGCCTGTATTTCCATGAATTTTCCCTGTATGTTCCATGATCGACGGCAGCATCTTCCCAGAATGCCCTTATTTCATAAACAGCCGGAATCTTGAGTTTTCTTGCTGCCTTGATGGCAGGAATCGCATTAAGTACAGGAGAATGGGCATGTATGATGTCCGGTTTCTCTTCTGCCGCCACTTCAAGGATACGATGGTAAAGAACATGCATGAGGGTGAGTTCCGACACGATTGGAAAACCTGGAGCCTGTACTCTGCCTGTCCTGTAATATTTTATACCCTGTATATGTTCTGAAGGCGGAGTCTGTTTTTCAAGACTTTCCTCGTGTTTGGGTGAAGTCAGGACAAAAGGGGAAAATCCCATTTTCTGCTGGGCTTTGAATATATTCTGGCTTCTGAACGTATAGCCGCTGTGCAGGGGGACGCTGTGGTCAAGTATGTGAAATATTTTCATTTTTCTCCAATTAATCTGCATATGGTTCCAGTGTTATATTCATATGCTCCTATATCAGGGTTTGAAGGCCTGGGATTGCCGCAGATATCTTCATATATCTCAGGCAACAGTTGTGCTTTGTCAATAAACGGGCCTCCGGACTTAAGGGAAAAATCACCTTTATCAGGATTTTGAAACCAGCTCTGGAATCCTTTTTTCAGCCATGATTTTCCGGAAACAACTACATTGTTTTCCCTGACACTTGTTCCGCCATCGCGGTCCTTTATTCTGCCGGTCATAAGATTATTCTTTATGACGGCGGTGCTGGCCCTGAATCTGACATCGATTCCCATGGTTTTATAAAAGGTGTTATTATAAATTTTTGTATCTGCTGCCTTGTTGAGATAAACTGCAACATCAGGGCAGTACATGACAACATTGTTTCTTATAATACCGTGTGAATGTTCGACATCGGTTCTGCCGTTCCTGAAAAACTTTTTCCCTGTACCGCCCCCGCCAAACGAAAGCCCCACCCT
>CAYUOB010000175.1:0-3897 GCA_964446145.1 uncultured Desulfobacula sp. | reverse complement strand
TGATGAGATAAAAAGGTTATTTTAAAATTTACTCACAAAAATTCCTTATTAAAAAACTCAAACTGACACTTCATGAAATTTCCGGGTTGATTTTTCAGGATTTCAACGAAGCTCTGGCAATCTTTGCCTCGTCAAACGAAGCCATCTGTGACATTATTTTACAGGCAGCATCTGCCATATCAATGGCAATGGCAGCTCCTGTTCCCTCTCCCAGGCGCATATCAAAATCAATGACAGGCTTAAGATCCATATATTCAAGGGCTGCTTTCTGAGCCTGTTCCACGGATTTATGCCCTGAGATAAGATAACCTTTAATATCCGGGTTGATTACATAGGCCACAAGGCCGGCAGCAGTGGAAATCAGGCCATCCAGCACAATAGCTGTTTTTTTTGAGGCGGCAGCAAGCACAGCGCCTGCAATACCGGCAATCTCAAAACCGCCTATCCTGCGCAATATTTCAAAACCATTAAAAGGATCAACACAATGAAAAGCAAGGGCCTTTTCAAGTACTTCTATTTTGCGGGAAAGGCCTTTGTCATCAATTCCCGTTCCCCTCCCTGCAGCCTGTGCCGGGGTGATGCCCGTAACAGCAGAAATTATGGCAGAAGCAGAGGTGGTATTGCCTATCCCCATTTCGCCAAGGCCCACAATATCAATCGGTTTCCTGCCATATTCATCAAGAAACACCTTCATGCCGTTTTCAAGGGCAGTCATTACCTGATCTTCACTCATTGCATCTTCAATGGCAAAATTTCCTGTTCCCGGGCCGGCCTTGCATATTATAAGACCGGGCCTGGCAGGTATTGTGCTTTTAACCCCCATATCCACAACCTTCATATCAATCCCATAATGGCGGCACAAAACATTTATGGCTGCCCCTCCAGCCAGAAAATTATCCACCATCTGTGCTGTAACTTCAGAAGGATATGCAGACACACCTTCTTCTGTAATTCCGTGATCGCCTGCAAACACAAAAATATGCTTCCTTTGTATTTCAGGATCAAGAGTACCTAAAATCAGGCTCATGCGCACACCAAGGTCTTCAATTCTTCCCAGAGCCCCAAGGGGTTTTGTCTTTTCATCAATCTTTGCAACGGCAGCTGCCAGAAGTTCATCGGAAAGGGGAGTTATGCTTTCAATGATTCCGGCTGCAATGCCTGAAGAATTCAGATCACCCAATGTCAGGTTTCTGCGCTCAGTCTTTTCTGAAATCACATTTTCATGTTCTGCAGACCTAAGGGTGAAATCAAGAATAAACTTCAGATATTTCCCTGACAATACTTTTTCCATGAGACCGGGCAGATCTCCTGGGTGTGTGACCTTTTCGATCAGCAGTTTCAAAAGGCCTGCATGCTCCTGCATGAACGGCAGAGCTTTTTTCATGTGATCCCGTGTCATGCCGTACACGCCCGTGACACGGGCCTCTCTGTAATGCAGAAGATTGAGAAGGTTGGTTTCTATATTTTCATTTTTGGATATACCGCTGAAAAAGGAAATCTGGCCGCCCTTGCCCACCTTGGCAATTGCCTGGCAGAACGCAGTGAAATCAGCGCATGCATTGATAACCAGATTAAATTCACTTTCATTGGTCTGCCTTGTGCATTCAATTCCAGCAGAATGCACAAATTCAGCAATATGTTCTATCTTGGCGGCATTTTTTTCCAGAATCACGGGAGAAAGCCCCATATGACGGGCATAAAGTCCTGTAATCAGACCCATTGTTCCACCGCCCAGGATAAGTATTCTGTTCCTGGGCTCAAAATTGAATTTTTCAAATGCATTTACCACGCAGCTAACCGGTTCTGCAAAACATGCAACATGGATATCAAGATCATCTGAAACAGGTATAAGACTTGTGTGCGGCAACACTGCTGTGTCTGCAAAGCCGCCGTCCGTATGGAATCCTGTAATTTTCATATCTTCACACAAATTTTCACGGCCCTGACGGCAGAAACAGCACCTGCCACAGCTTTTGCCGGGCCATACAACAAACCTGGCTCCCTTGTCGTCCTCCACAACCATTTCATGGCCCAGCACCCTTGGGAGAACAAGGTCCCTGTGGCCCTGCTCCCACATTTTGGCATCGGTACGGCACACAGCACAGCAAAGAACCCTGACATGCGCATACTCCATGCTGGACTCAAAAGATGCCTGATGATCTCCATCATCAAAAATTTCAAGGTTTCTTATGCCGGTTAATACCATTTTCATGTTCAGATATCCTCTTCGGTTAAAACAAGTTTTTTAATATGTACATCGGAAAACCCCCGGTTTTTAAGTGCAGTTTCATGCTGTCTCACCTTTTCCATCAGTTCCTCAGGAAAAACACTTGCTTTGTCAAGGCCCACGCATTGATATCTGCCCTCCATTACACGTATATATTCATTGCCTGATTTCAAAATAAAAAGATGCATAAAATTCTCCTTTTTAAAATCATGCCAGAAGAAAATTCAGTTTTTTAAGACCTGCCTCAGGATTTGAGTTCTGAAAACGCACCCATTTTTCAAGTGTTTTCAGGGCAAGGCCGCTGTCAAGAAGATTACAGGCTTTTTCAATTCCGGATTCAAGGGAATCAACCTTGTCTGCTGCAAGAAAAATAAGCCCTGCATTCAGCAGGGCAGCATCCTTTCTGGCTGTGTTGTCCCGGTTGGAAATCAGGGCGGCGAACCGCCTTGCCTCACTGGCAATATCATTTTCAGGAACAAGCTCTTCAGGGTTTTTCAATCCGATCCCAAGCTCTTCAGGATCAATTATAAACTCTTTTATCCTGCCATCCTCAAAAATCCTGGCACAATGGGTAATCCCGCATACAGAAGCTTCATCCATGCCAAGATCAGATCCATTGATCCTGCCGTGAACCACAATGGCGCTTTTATATCCTATCTCCTTCATTACACAGGCCACGGGCAGTATCATATCCTGCGAATAGACCCCCCTGACTCCTGTGGACGGCAGGGCAGGGTTGGCAAGAGATGCCGCAATATTCAGGGTTGAACCGAAATGAATCAGGGAAAGTATGCGTCCAAGCGCCATTGGATGAATATTGGGGCTCATTCCGTTAAAAAGGCCGATCCCTGATTTTTCAATGCTTGCAGCAACAATGTCTGCATGGCATTCCACATCCACACCAAGTTCCTGGGCCATATCAACCGTGCCGCATACAGATGTTATTGCACGTGCGCCATGCCGGGCCATTGGGATTCCGCCTGCTGCCGCGATAATGGAAGCTGCCGTGCTGATATTAAAGGTCTTGAAGGTATCCATACCCGTGCCGCTGTTGTCAACAGCTTTTATACTGCTGTCCAGGGACACATGAACAGTATCAAGATTATAGATGGCATCCCAGGCCCCTGCAACTTCCTGATCTGTTTCTCCCTTGGCAGTCAAGGCGGCAAGAAATGCTCCCTGCTGCATATCGTTTACCTGATTGTTCAAGACCACGGTAAAAGCATATTCAGCTTCACTGCGGGTAAGATTTTCCTTTGATATAAGACGGGTGATAATGGCTCCGAATTCCTTGTTCAATTCCAGGGACATGACAATCTCCTCCTGAATATTCATAAAATCCATCAATATATTCAACAGGATCTTGTTCCAGCAAAGAATCCTAAAGCTGCATGCATCAGGGCAGGCTTTCCGACTGACGGATCATCCTAATCACTGCGCCTTCCCCTTCTGGTTTTCAAAGAGTGACATATTGCAGTTTTCGTCCCCGATCACGGCACCGGCTGGCATGTGGCGGACTTTCACCGCCTTTCCTTTTAACCAGGAGAAAAAACTTTCATTCTCCCGAGCACCCTTAAATGCCTGAAAACAATTTTTACTCCCAGAATTTAAGATCTGTCTATCCATATATATTTTCAAGATTTTAATTTTCAGAACCGATATATTTCATA
>CAYUOB010000174.1:0-4022 GCA_964446145.1 uncultured Desulfobacula sp. | reverse complement strand
TCTGAACTTATGGATGCAATTGCCGGGCTTGACAAGGTCTGCAATCATCTTCACCTGCCGGTTCAATCCGGCTCCAATTCTGTTTTGAAGAAAATGAACCGGGGATATACAAGGGAAAAATATATTGAAAAAATATCAGGGTTGAGGGAAAAATGTCCTGATATTGCCCTTTCAACGGACATAATTGTGGGGTTCCCATATGAAAGCCCTGATGATTTTGAACAGACTCTTGAGCTTTTGCATGAAATAAAATTTGATTCAATTTTTGCCTTTGCCTATTCCAACAGGTCTTCCGCTCCTGCTTCAAAATTTGACGGGCAGATTGGAGAGCAGGAAAAAAAGGATCGTTTGAATCTTCTTCTTGAAGTTCAGCAAGGCTATACTGAAGAAAAAAATGCCCTGATGACAGGAAAGACATTTCCTGTGCTTGTGGAGGGCAAAAGCAGCAAAAAAAGGGAATGCTTTGAAAATTCCGAAGAAAAAAATTTATCTCAGATGACAGGAAGAACCGAATCAAATAAAATTGTTCATTTCATGTCAAAGTCAGCCCGGACAGGTGATATGGTTGATATCATGATACAAGAGGCATACCCACATTCATTATGGGGAACCCAGAAGGGAGCTTGAAAACGGATGAAAAAGAAATCTGTGAAAATAGGACCTAATTCCCCGTGTCCGTGCGGAAGCGGGAAAAAATACAAGCATTGCTGCCGCAACAGGAAAAAACCGGTCAGCCTGAAGGAAGAATATAAATCCAGATATGATATTATTTTAAAAGAGCCGTACCAGATAGAGGGAATAAGAAAATCAGGCAGGCTGTTGATGTCCATACTTGATAGTGTGGAAAAAATGATAAAACCCGGGCTTGTGACCGAGGAAATCAATACCTTTGTCCATGAATCAACAATAAAGGCTGGTGCTGTCCCTGCTCCGCTGAATTACAGGGGCTTTCCCAAAAGTGTATGTGTCTCTGTCAATGAAGTTATATGCCACGGAATCCCCGGCGACAGGGTATTGAATGAAGGAGATATTGTTAATGTGGATATCACCACCATACTTGAGGGATATTATGCAGATGCAAGCAAAACTTTTTTCGTGGGCAAACCCACTCCTGCCGGGGAAAAAATTGTCAATGTGGCTGCCCAGTCCCTTAAAAGGGGAATGGAAGCCGTGGCTCCGGGTGCGACATTGGGAGACATAGGCCATGCAATACAAACCTATGCTGAATCCCAGGGATGTTCTGTTGTCAGAGAGTTTGTGGGCCACGGTGTCGGAATAAATTTCCATGAACAGCCCCAGGTGCTTCATTTCGGTAAAAAGGGCAGGGGTATTACTCTTGTTCCTGGCATGGTCTTTACAATTGAGCCCATGATAAATTTGGGCAAAAAAGACCTGCATATCCTGGAAGACCGCTGGACTGCCGTGACAAATGACGGATCATTGTCAGCACAGTTTGAGCAGACCCTGCTTGTGACTGAAACAGGATGGGAGAGTCTGACCCCGTATGAGATTTAAAGGCCCTGCATATATTTTATTGTCATATGCCTATATTGCTTTTATCGGGATCAGTTCAGCTTTTCTTTTTGCTGTTGCCTGTGTGATACGTATTGTTACATGGCCGTTTGACCGCCGCCTTATTATTCTGAATCTTTTTTCATCTTTCTGGGCCTCCCTGTATCTGTGGTGCATGCCCCTGTGGTCTGTCAGAATCAGTGGGCGTGATAAAATGGATATGAAAAAAAGCTATGTTGTTGTATCAAATCACCAGTCGCAGCTTGATATACTTGTTGCCTACCGGCTGTTTTTCCCGTTCAGGTGGGTTTCAAAGGCAGAAGTTTTCAAACTGCCTTTTATCGGGTGGAACATGGTTCTGAACGGATATGTCAAATTGAAAAGAGGCGACAAACAGAGTGTAAAACAGATGATGGAACAATGTGAAAACCTGCTTGAGCGCAATATATCCATTATTATATTTCCGGAAGGAACAAGGTCTAAAACAGGAATTGTAAAGCCGTTCAAGCCCGGAGCTTTTATTCTTGCGAAAAAAATGAAAAAACCCATTCTTCCCCTTGTGATCAATAATACAAAAGATGCCCTTCCAAAACATTCCCTTGTGATAAAAGGGCGGCAGAGAATGGAGATAAAGGTTCTTGACGAGATACCTTTTTCACAATTTTCCCATCTTGAGGTGGAACAGATTGCACAGATGGTGCGTAAAGTCATTTCTTCCCATGTCAGGGAAAACATTGAAATTGAGCATCACCAGAACAGCAGAAAAATACGATATACTGAAAATCAGTTTTCATGAGCCTGATTTTATCCCTTTAATCCTGATATCCCTGATTTTTTCAATAAATTTTCTGGTAAGTTTTTCATCAGCCGGATGAAAAAAAATTTTCCCTTCCGGGCTTATTCCCCTTATTTTGCCGTCATATAAAAATGCCTGCACAAGCCTGCGGGAAACTTCATAACGATCAAAGTGCACATCGGAAACAGGCCCTGAAAAAGGCTCTGGTTCCGGAATTTTTCCTGTTTTATCCCTGACAGACTTTAAGAAATTCAGGATTCTTGACAATCTTGTCAATGTAACTGCCTGAATCCTTGAGGTGGTATTGTCAAGCGGAAAAACGGAAGAACGCATCAGGCTGAAATTGTCCGGCAGGATGTTTTCTGCCATGCAACGCCTGTAATCAGGGCTTCCAGGTGCTGGATAATAAACTGAAAGCCCGACCAGGGTTTTTCGGCCTGCAAGATATAAAAGGTCGTCCAGGGACGATTCTGCTGACTGGCCAGGGGCTGCTGCAATTATATAGGACACGCACTCAAGCCTGTATCGGGCGGCAAGTTCAACAGCCCTTTCAAAGGCTGTCCTCACATCAGGGCGCCTGAACCTTTTAAGCTGGGCCTTTGAGATGGATCCAAGTGAAAGGTTAAGGGTTTTAAATCCTGCTTCTTTCATCAGACAGATTACCTGTTCATCAACAGAGGGAGGGAAAAGCCCGTTCATGGCGCGGAACTCGATATTTCTGCCCCTGCACAATTTTTTTATCTGTGTAAATAAGGATATGAACCATTGTTTTTTAAGGCACAGGTTTTCATCCTCAAAGTCAATGAATCCTGTGTTGTGTATCTGCTGTTTTATTTCATCAATGACATTTTCAGTTTTTCTTTGCCTGAAGGGCCCGTGAAAAGAGGAGGCTGAAACAGAACAATATGAACATTTCATGGGGCAGCCCCTGCTTGATATCACCATGATTGAGTTTTTCTTTCTTCTTCTATAGAATCCTGAATCAATCAGATCGATTGCAGGCAGAGGCAGTGCATCCAGGTTGTCAGTCCAGTGGGGTGGTGATATGAAAGTTGAGGTTTTGTCCCTGAATGCTATCCCGGGGATATGTTTCAGGCCGGTGCCGTCTCTTAAGGCTGTGCAGAGTTCTGCCATGCTTGTTTCGCCTTCTCCCCTCAATACAAAATCAATCTCAGGGCAGGAAAGCACCTGTTCAGGGAATATGGTTGGATGATGGCCGCCCATTACAATTATGCATCCGGGATGGATCCTTTTTATTGCCTTTGCTGTTTTCAGGGCTTCATTGCTGTATGCGGTAAACAGGGACGAGATTCCCACAATAAAGGGTTGTCTTTTTTTTACAAGGTTTGCAGCATGGTCATATTGATACCCAAAATGCCTGAATTCATGGAAAAGGCAGAAAGATGAAACATCTTTTCTGCCGTAAAAGGGTTTTAAATATGAAAATTCATCAGGCCATTCAATGATCTTTGATTTTTTTGTGGCAAGGCAGTCAAGAATTTCCACCTTAAACCCTTTTTCTCTTATACAGGCTGCAATCAAAGCAAGCCCGCTGGGCTGGGTTCTTTTGCGGGTCAGGTAAAAATCCTCCACAGGAGGCTGTACCAGAACGATTCTTGATCTGTCAGAAATATAATGCACGGCCTTAAGTTTTTTGGTATCTGCAGGATCAGTTTTTCAGGCTGTGAATGGGGGCAGGGATCTGTCCGCCATA
>CAYUOB010000173.1:0-4200 GCA_964446145.1 uncultured Desulfobacula sp. | reverse complement strand
GCATCTTTGTCCTTTGTGACAGATATTATTTTTCTTCTTATGCATATCTTGCCCGGCACGTGGATATGCGCTGGGTGATTCATGCCAATTCACTGATTGCCGAGTTTTTAAGGCCGGATCTGAACATATTTATTGATGTTGAACCTGAAGTATGTTTTGACAGGATCATGACAAACCGCACCAGTTTTGACATGTATGAGAAAAAGGATATTCTGGAATCGGTAAGAGCCAATTATTTCAAGGCGTTTGAGATGTTGAAGCATGAAGAGAAAATTATTATTATTGACGGAAACCGTACCGGAAAACAGGTTGAAGACTCTGTTTTTGATGCGGTCATGCACCTTGTTGCGCCTGAAAAGGTGCAGACTTGAAAAGGCAGACAATCATTATGGATGACAGAAAAAAAATCTGTGTCATAGATGGTCAGGGCGGTGGAATAGGCTCCACCATTATTAAGAAACTCAAGGCCCGTTTTGAGGAAAGCGTTGAAGTTCTGGCTCTTGGCACCAATGCCATTGCCACAGCCCAGATGCTCAAGGCAAGGGCAAACAGAGGTGCATCAGGGCCCAATGCCATTGTCCAGACGGTTAAAAAGGCAGATATTATCATAGGGCCTGTGGGAATCATAATGCCCCAGGCAATGATGGGAGAGGTGACTCCTGCAATGGCTGAAGCCGTGTGCACAGCAGATGCAAAAAAAATACTTCTGCCACTTTCCCAGGAAAACCTAGAAATAGTCGGGGTGAGCGGACTGCCTCTGCCCCAGCTTGTTGATGAACTACTGGACAGACATCTGTGCTTTTTATCATAAATAAATTAGGAGAGACATGCCATGTGTGAAGCAAATGCATATCTGATTGAAAAAGATGGAGAAAAACTGTTGATGGAGGCCGTTGACAAGGTTGAACCTGATGAGGACGGTATTCGCCTGGTTTCCATTTTCGGAGAACAAAAATTTGTAAGGGGCCATATTCATGCCCTGTCCCTTGTGGATCATAAGGTTTTTATCAAGCAATAGCATGTTTTATATGCTGCAGGAGCTCATGGCAGTGCGTGGGCTCCTGCAGCAAGGATAATTTATCTGTAAAAAAAACAGATTACCAGCCCAGGGTCAGGTATTCATGGATTGAATTGGCAGCAGCTCTTCCTGCTCCCATGGCAAGGATAACGGTTGCCATTCCTGTGACAATATCTCCGCCTGCCCAGACCCCTTTTTTTGAAGTTTTGCCTGTGACAGGATCTCCAACAATATTTCCCCATTTTGTCAGGGCAATGTCAGGTGTGGAATTTGTGAGAAGAGGATTGGCATTGGATCCCACTGACACAACAACAAGGTCACAATCTATTGTAAATTCAGACCCTTCAATTGGAATTGGCCTTCTTCTGCCGGAAGCATCAGGCTCGCCAAGTTCCATTTTAAGGCACTCCATGCCTGTTAGACGTCCGTTTTCATCACCGAAAAACTGAACCGGATTTGTCAGAAGGACAAATTCTATTTTTTCTTCTTCAGCATGATGAAGCTCTTCAGCCCTTGCAGGCATTTCTTCACGCGATCTTCTGTAAACCACTTTTACTGAATCAGCCCCAAGCCTCATTGCGGTTCTTGCGGCATCCATTGCAACATTTCCGGCACCAAGGACAACCACATTTTTACCCCTTGCAATGGGAGTATCGTATTCAGGAAAAAGATATCCTTTCATCAGGTTTGTGCGTGTCAGGTATTCATTGGCAGAATAGATACCGATCAGATTTTCTCCGGGAAGGTTCATGAACCTTGGAAGCCCTGCTCCCACTCCGATGTAGACAGCATCATATCCTTCCTCGAACAGTTCGTCAATGGTGACAGATGCGCCAACAACAGTGTTGCATTGTATGTCTGCACCCATTTTTTCAAGGTTGGCAACTTCTGCTGCAACGATTTCCTTTGGAAGCCTGAATTCAGGGATACCATAGACAAGAACCCCGCCCGGTTTGTGAAAGGCTTCAAAAATTGTCACATCATGGCCCTTGAGCAAAAGGTCGCCTGCAACGGTAAGCCCTGAAGGCCCGGAACCTATGACTGCCACTTTTTTACCGGTTTTTTCAGGAATAACAGGGAGTTCGCCTGAACCGTTTTTACGTTCATAGTCTGCGGCAAATTTTTCAAGATAGCCAATGGCAACCGGTTCGCCTTTTTTACCCAGAATACAGCTTCCTTCGCACTGGGATTCCTGTGGGCATACCCGTCCGCACACAGCAGGAAGGGCATTTCTTTCCCACAGTTTTTTTGCTGCGCCTGAAAAATCGCCGTCTGCAATCAGTTTTATGAATTCAGGTATCTTGACTGAGACAGGACAGCCTTCCATGCATGAAGGTTTCTTGCACTGAAGACATCTTGATGCTTCTTGCATTGCCATTTCAGGGGTAAGCCCTAAAGGAACTTCATCAAAATTACGCCTGCGGACATCTGGATCCTGCTCAGGCATTTTCACCCGCGGCACCTTTATTTTTTTAGGTTTGGTTTCTGCCATTACTTCCTCCGTATATACAACCGTGATGGTCTGGTTTTATTTTGCTTTTGATTGTTCATATGCTTCAAGGCTTATCTTCTCATCTTCAAGATAGGAAGCCAGCCGCTTGCCAAGTTCGTCAAAATCAACTTTATGGGCATCAAATTCAGGCCCGTCAACGCATGCAAATTTGGTTTTATCTCCAATGGAAACGCGACAGCATCCGCACATGCCTGTTCCGTCAACCATGATCGGATTAAGGCTTACAAGGGTTTTTACATTTTTTTCCTTGGTTATCATGCTGCAGAATTTCATCATGGGAATCGGGCCGATTGCAACAACAAGACTGATATCTTCTTTTTCAAGCACATCCTTTAACACGTCTGTTACAAATCCGTGATGGCCTTTTGATCCGTCATCTGTGCAGATATGAAACTGATGGGAGGCTGCCCTCATTTTTTCTTCCATTATAAGAAGATCATAGGACCTTGCACCCAGTATGGTGGTAACATCATTGCCAGCGGCTTTCAATGCGCGGGTAATGGGGTGGAGCACGGCAATTCCTGTGCCGCCGCCGACACATACGACCTTGCCGGTCTTTTCAATGTGAGTTGGTTTGCCAAGGGGGCCTATCAATGCAAAGTATTCATCTCCGACCTTAAGGTCTCTGAATCTTGAGGTGGATTTCCCGATGACCATATATATGATTGTGATGGTTCCCTTGTCAGGATCTGTATCTGCCATTGTCAGGGGGATACGTTCTCCTTTTTCATCTGCCTGAAGTATCACGAACTGGCCCGGTTTTGCCTTGCGTGATATTCTTGGCGCTTCAATTTCGTTAAGAATAATGGTTCCCTGAGCCATTTCCTCACGAGCAACGATTTTTGCCATTACTTCCTCCTAAGTCTAAATCTATCTTAATCAGCATCTGGCTGAAATAATTAATTCAGTTAATGCTTTTATATAAAAAAAACAATATTAGCCTGAAAAATTTAATAAAATCAAGGAGAAAACATAAAATTAAGGCCCCAGGTTCCAATATGCCTGCCATAGCTGGGTTGTAGCTGTTTTGTCAATATCAATTATTATTACTGAACAGTGTTTACAAAAAAGATCAGTGATTATTTTTTTCTTGACAGAACAGAAACTGATAAGTAAATATTACTTACCTTGTAACCTTATATGAAGAGGTGTGTTATGGCCCCCAGACTTACCGATCAAAGAGACATTGATTTTGTTCTTTATGAACAATTTCAGGTTGAACAATTTTTGAAAACGGATAAATACAGCGGATTTAACCGCAAGATGTTTGACCTTCTGATAAAAGAGGCAAAAAATCTTGCAGTAAAGGAGATTTTCCCAACTTACACTGAATGTGACACACAGGGAGTGAAATTTGAGAACGGAATTGTCATGGTTCCTGAATGTCTGCGAAGACCCCACCGCCTTCTGCAGGAAGGCGAATGGTGTGCTCTTACCGAAGACCCGGAATATGGTGGACAGGGCCTGCCTTTTACTGTTTCACAGGCTGTAATGGAATATTTCATATGTGCAAACTATGTTCTTGTCACCTATCCTATTCTTGGGCATGGTGCAGGAAAAATGATTGATCTTTTCGGCACGCCTGATCAGAAAAGACTTTTTCTTGAAAAGCTTTACACTGGTGTGTGGGGGGGATCCATGCTGCTCACAGAGCCTGATGCAGGGTCTG
>CAYUOB010000172.1:0-4209 GCA_964446145.1 uncultured Desulfobacula sp. | reverse complement strand
TTTTTAATAAATTTAATGGGTTCTTACATGCAAGAACCTAACCGGACACTACTGTAAAAAAATAGGTGTTGTGGGCATAGACCTTGATTTCGGCATTTTGTCCAAACAGATAACAAATATAAGAATAGGAAAAACAGGCTATATTTTTGTCATGTACAAGGATGGTACGACACTGATTCACAAAAAACCTGAACTGATAGGGAAAAATTTTAAGGAAAAACTGAGTTTTATCAGGCAGATGCTTGATCTGAAAAACGGGCTGCTTGACTATGATTTCGGGGGAAAGAAATTTTCAGTTGTCAGAACGCTTGATGAATACGGCTGGACCATTGGGGGCGGGACATATTATTCGGAAATCAAACAGCCCTTAATTGCATTGCGAAATTTTAATCTTATTGTCGGAACAATTACTCTTGTGCTGGTATTTGCAGGGATTTTGTTCATGACGAGAAATATCACAGCTCCTTTGTCAAGAATCACTGAGAATATGATGGATATTGCACAGGGCGAAGGAGACCTGACCCGTAAGCTGGATGTTAAATCAAATGATGAGATAGGCAGGCTTGCTGAATCTTTCAATACTTTTGTTGATAAGCTCAAGATAATTATTGGGAATATTGCACGGAACTCAGAGAAACTTGAAGGCTCATCTTCTGAAGTGCTCAATATTTCAAATGAAATGGCTCGTGGCGCAGACGCCATGGCTGCAACATCTCAGACTGTTGCAGAGGCTGCAGAAAAAATGAGCTCCAATATGTCTTCTGTGGCTGCTGCTGTTGAAGAATCGTCAACAAATATAAGCATGGTATCAGCAGCGGCTGAGGAAATGACCTCAACTATTAATGAAATTGCCCAGAATACTGAAAAAACAAGGGTTTCAAGCCAGGAGGCAGTATCAAGAGCAAAAGTTGCATCGGAAAATATTGACACTCTTAACAAGTCAGCAAAGGATATCGGGAATGTGGTTGAAACCATCACTGATATTTCAGAACAGACCAATCTTTTGGCACTGAATGCAACAATTGAAGCTGCACGGGCCGGTGAAGCAGGTAAGGGGTTTGCAGTTGTGGCAAATGAGATCAAAGACCTTGCCAGGCAGACTGCTGATGCGACATTTGAAATAAAGGAAAAAATTGAGAATATTCAGGCTTCAACCCAGGCCACCATTGCTGAAATAGAAGCTGTCACCAAAGGGATTAATAGTGTTAATGAAATGGTTGACAGTGTCGCCGCAGCAGTTGAAGAACAATCGGTTACCACGCGCGAAATCGCAACAAATGTGGGACAGGCGGCTGAAGGCATTCAGGAGGTTACAGGAAATGTAACCCAGAGCTCAGGAGTGGCACAGGAAATCGCTTCTGATATTGCAGAAGTGAATCAGACCATATTGCAGATTACAGAAAAAACAAGCCAGGTGCACTCCTGTTCTGATGATTTAAGCCATCTGGCAGGTGAACTCAAGCAGACTGTGGATCTTTTCAAAATATGAATTGATTGAAAAGCTGTTTGCAGGACATAAGGACTGAGCACCTATTTTATCTAGTATTACAATAGGCATGTAATATCATTTTGATCAGCATAGTTTTTCATATAGAAATATCATTGTAAGATTCAAATAATCCGGTAAGCCAAGGAGGCCTGAACATGGCAGAACCTGACACCAGAAAAATGGTGGAGCAGATCAAGGGCCTGAAACGTGAACTTGAAGATTATAAAGCCCTTGTAGCTAAATTGAGAAAGAGTGAAGAACATTTAGAACTGCTGTTAGACACCATACCGGAACAATTTGGCCTTTACGATAAAAATTTTCGTATATTATTTACCAATAAATATTCCAGAAAACCGGGGGCACGATCCGGCAGGGATATCGGGGAGGAACTTGCCGGTCGATATTGCTATGAAGTCTGGCATAACAGAAACAGGGTATGTGAGAATTGCCCTGTTGAGGAAGCCATGCGTACAGGCAATATGCAGCAAAAAGAGATTACAACACCGGATGGGCGTATTCATCTTATACATGGAATTGCATTGTTTGATAAAAACGGAAATGTAACCTGCACAGCAGAATATATCAGAGATATAACAGAACAAAAACATGCGGATGAAAAGCTGAAGGAGGATCAGAAACTTTACAGCAGCATATTTGAATCCATGAATGACGGGATTATCGTTCTTGATAAAAATTTTCATTATACTCATCGGAACCGCGCAATGGCAAAGATATCGGAAATTCCCAAAGACGGATTAATTGGCAGTCAAAAGGTTCCATGGGAGATTCTCCCGGGCCTGGTTGAAGAAGGAATAGACAGGATGATGCGCCGTGCAATGCGTGGAGAAACCGTGCAAAGAAATAATATACCCCATGTCCTGCCGAGTGGAAATAAAATATTCACTTCTGAGGTCTATTTTCCCCTGAGAAGTGATAATGGCGAAATTCGTGGAATAATCGGCGTTATCCGTGATGTGACTGATTGGATAAAGGCGGACAGAGAAGTTAAGAATCTGCGTAATTATCTTGCTAATATGATAGATTCCATGCCATCTATGCTGGTCGGTGTGGATTTGGACGGAAGAGTGACTCAATGGAACAAAACTGCAGCAAGGATTACGGGCATATCTACCCGTGATGCAATGGGCAGGATGCTCAGTGAAGTGCTGCCGGATATGGAATCCCGTATGGAGGCCATAAAAGAAAGCATTCGCAGCCGCAAGACAAAGCACGAACGAAAAAAGCCATATCAGCTGGAAAATGGTGTCGGCTATGAAGATATCACTATTTATCCTCTTATTTCCAACGGGGCTACAGGAGCTGTCATCAGAATTGATGACATAACGGAAAAAATCCGCATGGAAGAGATGATGATTCAAAATGAAAAAATGCTTTCCGTAGGAGGGCTTGCAGCAGGCATGGCCCATGAAATTAACAATCCAATAGCCGGTTTGATGCAGACCGCAAATGTTCTGCATTCCCGCCTGACAAAAACAGATATGCCGGCTAACAAAAAGGCTGCGGAAAAAGCAGGAATAACTATGGAAGCCATAGAAAAATATATGGAGATAAGGCAGATACCCAGGATGCTTGACACTATTAATGAATCAGGACACAGGGTGGCTGAGATTGTGGAAAATATGCTGGGGTTTGCAAGAAAAAGTGATGCTATTATGTCTTCCCACGATCCTGCCAGGCTTCTTGATAGGATTCTGAAACTTGCTGCAACAGATTATGATCTGAAAAAGCAATATGATTTTAAAACCATAAAAATCATAAAAGAGTATGAAGATAATTTACCAATGATTCCATGCGAAGGAGCCAAGATTCAGCAGGTAATGCTGAATATCTTGCGGAATGGCGCCCAGGCCATGCAGGAATTTAAAGAAAAAACCGCAGATATTAAATATCAGCCTGAATTTATACTGCGTATTTTCACAAAGCCGGAAATCAATATGCTATGTATTGAAATTGAAGATAATGGGCCTGGTATGGACGAAATGACAAGAAGAAGGGTCTTTGATCCTTTTTTTACCACAAAACCCATAGGAGTCGGAACAGGTCTCGGGCTTTCTGTCTCCTATTTTATCATCACGGAGAATCACGGAGGAACAATGGATGTGGTGTCTTCACCCGGTAAAGGATCAAAATTTATAATAGATCTGCCCCTGAGGAAATAGGAAGGCTGGCCGTAAAATGACAGATACTGGCGGTGTTAAAAAAATAATAGTTATTGATGATGAAGAAGCAATAAGGCAGATTTTCTTGAAGATCAGGGTTTTGCGGTAATCACAGCGGAAAACGGTAGTATCGGCCTTGAACTTATTGAGCAGGAAGCACCTGATATCGTACTTGTTGACCTGCGAATGCCTGGGATAGACGGGCTTGAGGTATTGAACACCAGCAGAAAAATAGCTCCTGATATACCTGTCATAGTGATTTCCGGAGCAAATCGCATCGATGATGTGGTACGGGCTCTAAGGTACGGGGCCTGGGATTATCTGGTAAAACCCATCAAGGATATGTCCATACTGGAGCATGCTGTTAAAAAATCTTTGGAAAAATCAAGCCTTATGCGTGAAAATAAAATGTATCACCAAAGCCTTGAAAGATTGGTCCGCGAGAGAACGCAGAAGCTTGAAAATGCCAATACTCACCTTTCTCAGATTAACTTACGGTTGAAAAAAATTGTTAAAACAACCCATGACCTTTCAGGTATC
>CAYUOB010000171.1:0-4281 GCA_964446145.1 uncultured Desulfobacula sp. | reverse complement strand
CCCGAAAAAGTTGTTTTGACTTCGTATCCGTCCAGCACAAGGCGTTTGGCAAGACATTTTAAAAATGTCTGCTCATCGTCTATGAATAGAAGCTTCATAATATATCCTTAACAATTTAAGCTGTACTTTAAGCTTTATTCCAAGCCAGTTTTGCATATAACAGACCCAAAATAATGAGTCAACAACTAATATATCCACCAGAAAAGCTGTTAACTCAGCGAAATTTCTATACCCTGCCGAAGTAAAATGCAAGCATTAAATTTCTTTCATGCCAGGAATCAGAAGGCAGGGGAAAATGGTTTTTACGGCAATGTTTTTTGATACAGAACCCATCCAGCGTTCCAGAATGGCAGCCTTGTCACTTGATCCAAGAATAATCATGCTAGCCTGATATTCCTTTGCCGCCTTCTGAATTTCCCTTTGGGGGTCTCCCACATAAACATGGGCCCTTGCCCTGATACCCGCCTGTTCAAGTTCATCACAAAGATTATCCAGGCGCTTTCTCTCTGCCTTGCGCACTTTCTGAACTTCATGGCTGTCAGGGCTTTTCAGGGCACTTTCCTTTACCACATGCATTACATGTACTTCACCGATCACGTTTTTCATGGCTTTTATGTATGCAACTGCCTTTTCACCGGTCTTTGACCAGTTTGTGGCAAAAAGAGGGCGTTCAAATAATTTTTCAGGCACAATATTATCTTCAAGCATGTGTTTGAACACAAGGGTGGGGATGCTTGTACGCCGTATGAGTTCTGTAACATCTGAACCAGAATAAAGCTGTTCAAGCGGCCCTTTATGGGAATGGCCTATGACAATAAGGTCCGGGGTTTCTTTTTTTACAACCTTTAAAATCTCGGGAATAAGCGTGGACACTTCAATGTATGCACCCACTTCAAGGCCCATTTCAAACAGGTTTTCAGCCCAGTCAATGAAACGGATATTGGCTGTTTCCTTTAATTTTACTTCTTCTTCCTTTAAATAGCCGGTTCCCCTTTTCATGGCAACCTTGTCCCTTTCAATGACATTTAAAAACACAACATGCTCCAGAGCTGCGTTTCTCAGCACCAGAAGTGAATTTAAAGCGTCATAGCAAAGGTCTTCAAATTTTGTCACAAAAAGCAGTTTTCTTATTTTCATAATCTCTCCAATCCGGATTTTACCTGTTGTTCTATTGATCCAGCTGTTTTCTCACAGCTTCTGCCAGTTCTTCGGGTTCAACCGGTTTCTCAAGATAGACTTCGGGCTCAGGAACCTTGTTCCCCTTAAATTCATCAAGCACTTTCTGGGATTTCAAAAAAGATCTTAAGGCAATTCCTGTAAACATTATAATTGGTATTTTCCTTAAATCTTCATCCATTTTCAGTTTGCGATACAGACGGATACCGCTGCCCCTTGGCATAAGGACATCAAGGATCACCAGATCGGGCTGATGTTTTTCAATCATTTCCAGGCCTTCAACTCCATCTCCGGCGACCAGAGGCGTATACTGATTCTCCTCCAGAACTGTGACTACAAATGATCTGACATCAGGATCATCATCCACCACAAGAACCTTTTTACTCATATTTCATCCTCCATGGTCGTTTTTTCTTCAGATACTTTTTCATAGGGCAGTTTAATTGTAAAGGCACTTCCTTTTCCTTTCCGGGTTTCAACCTCAATAACACCATTGTGCTCCTCAATGAGTTTGCCCGTGACAAGAAGCCCCAGGCCTGTGCCCTTGCCTCCTTTGGAGCTGAACATGGGGTCAAACAGATGTTTCCTGGTTTCTTCATCCATGCCGCATCCATTATCCTCAACCCTGAAACAAAGATATGGGCCAGGGCCTTTGGCATTTTCCACAAAGCTTTTTATAATAACTTCATGGTCTTTATCAATATTTTCATCCTCAATACAGGCATCCATGGCATTGGTTACAAGATTGAGAAGAGACCGATGAAGAGTATGGGGATCAACCTTTGCACGGCCTATGCCCTCATCCAGAAATTTTAAAATATTTATGCCCTTTGATCCTGCAGAATCACGTACCAGCTCAATGACCTCCTCTGCAATCTCATTGGGGGCGCAGGCTTCAATGGATGGTTCCCTCGGTTTTGAATATGTCAGAAGGTCCTGGGTAAGATCCCCCACCCTCTTGATATTCTTTTTTATGGTTTCCCAGCCTGTCTTGAATTTCTCCATATCATTTTTGGCAATTCCCACATCAACCACATAACTGCCGCCTTTAAGGCCTATGAGGATATTTTTCACATAATGTGCAAGCCCGCTGACAGTCTGCCCTACGGCAGCCATGCGTTCGGATTCCACAAGTTCCTTTTCAAGACGCTTGATTTCTGTCAGATCCTGAAAAAAATTCACTGTACCCATAAACTCACCGTTTTCATGAAGAATATTGGCAGTGTATCTCACGGGTATCTGTTTTCCCTGAATTGTGGCAAGCTGCATTTCATTCCATGGAAGTGTACTGCCGCTTTTTGTTTCCATGGCCTGCTTTTTAAATTTTTCCGCCATCTCCGGAGGATAAAGCTCATCAATGGTCAGCTGATTTCTGACCTCCTTTGCTTTTCTGCCGAACATTCTGGCAGCTTCAGGGTTATACACCACAACTTTCCATTCACTGTCAAAGGCAATTATGGCATCTGTGGAACTTTTAATCAAAAGGCGCTGAAAATTTGATTTTCTCCTGATTTCCTCTGTTGCCTGGGCAATCTTCAGTTCAAGATTTTCAGTATATTCTGCAAGTTTTTCTCTTATTGCAATCTTTGATTTTGCCCTCTCAAGGGCAATGGCAAGAGCTTCATCCCTTACTGGTTTGTTGATAAAATCACTTGCCCCGTACTGGAGAGCTGTAATGGTGGAATCTATGTCACCATGCCCTGTAACAATAATCACTTCCTTGTCAGAATCCAGTTCCTTGATTTTTTTTAAAAGCTCAAGCCCGTCCATTCCAGGCATTTTTATATCAGTCACAACAATATCAGGAGATTTTGTTCTGAACACTTCAAGGCCCTCTTCTCCGCTGCATGCAGTAAGGGTTTCATACCCGTCACTTTTAAGTGACATGGAAAGCAGTCTTACAATCGCCTGCTCGTCATCAACAATTAATATTGTGTTTGCCGGCATATCATTTCCCTCATTCTGCGGCAGGGAACTTTACGATAAAAGTGGCGCCATGACCATACTGGCTCTGTATGTCAATGGACCCTCCGTAGTCCTTGATTATTCCGAAACTGATGCTGGTTCCAAGGCCTGTTCCCTTGCCTGTTTCCTTTGTTGTGAAAAACGGTTCAAATATTTTTCTTTTTACCTCGTCTGTCATGCCCATACCGGTATCAGACACCTTTGCCACAACCCATCCATTTTCAGAAAACGTTGATATTTCAAGCAACTTCTCCACCTTGCCCTCTGTTTTCTCTTCCTTTTCATCCATTGAATCAATTGCGTTTGTAACAAGATTGATAAATACCTGTTCAAGGCGATTATGCTCAGCCCTTATTTCGGGCAGCTCAGGGTCAAGGTTCAGACTGACCTGTATGGAATGAACCGCCAGCTGATGCCCCAGCACCTTGAACACATCATTAATGGGGTCATTAAGAACAAGCTTTTTAAGATCTCTTTCCGACTGCCTTGCAAAATCACGTACATGCTTTATCACTCCCGCAGCCCTTGCCACATTATCAATAATGTCGGTTGCCATGCCTGCAAGGTCTTCCTGGGAAATTTCAACCCCCTTTTTAATCATTTTCAGTATAAGGTCTGCGCAGATCTGGATAACGTTCAAAGGCTGATTGATTTCATGGGCCATGCCTGCTGCCATGGTTCCAAGGGTTGCAAGCTTGCCTGTCTGAATCAGCTGGGTTTCCTTTTCAACACTTTCTGTTATATCAGTTGCAGATGCAATAAAAATCTGCCTGTTGTGATAGGTGGCCACTGCAGCTTTCAGATTGACAAAAAAGAAAGTTCTGTCTTTTTTATAGTGTTTTTTCTTTGTGAAAAGAATTGACTGGCCCTGTCCAAGTTTCTCAAGTCCAGATCTGACAGTTTCATCGTCTTTATCGCCGATATCCAGAAAAGACATGCCGAATAACTCTGATTTTGAATACCCGTAATCTTCCTCAACCCTGTGATTCACATCCAGAATTTCCCAAGTTTCGCGGTCAACTATAAAGATCGGATTGGGATTGTTATTGAAAAGAGACCTGTACTTTTCCTCAGAAGCCTTGTATTTCTCATAAAGTGCCGCAAGTTCCCTGTCCTGAAGCTCAAGTTCCTCCTGGGCTT
>CAYUOB010000170.1:0-4310 GCA_964446145.1 uncultured Desulfobacula sp. | reverse complement strand
CAATAAAAAAAGGCATCGGGAAGATACAGATGGATATTCTGTCAAGGTAAGAGAAAATATGATAAGAAAAATAAAGCCAACCATAAAATTGCAGAATATAATATTGGCAATATGTTTAAAAATTACAGGTAAAAGGTATCTATGATAGTACGCAGAGCAGAAACTAAAGATTTTCTACAGATTGCGGCATTGGATAGAGAAGTATGGAAAAACAATAAAAAATCAGAATTCATACCTGATGGCGAACATGCCTGGCGTTTGTGGGTTGAGCATGCGTTGGTATTTTGCACAAAGATAGATGATAAAATTGCAGGGGTTATCTTAGCATTTCCAAGTATCAAGAATATCTATTGTATACATAAGGTATTTGTATCTTTTGAACACCGGAGTAAAGGTATTGGAAGCAATCTCTTCTCAGCGCTATTGCAAGAAATGGATAAAAAAATGACTGATGCTTTTCTCACTGTGGATCCAACCAATACCATTGCAATAGCCATGTACAATAAATGGGGATTTACTGATCAGATTTATGTGAAAGGTTACTACAGAGAAGAGGAAGATCGCCTTGTACTGACAAGACACGCAAAAGCGTCCCTGAGACCCGACTCTGTAAATAATTCTATGTAACTGCCAAGTACAACCATGATGAGATACGGGTAAACCCGGGCAATACGGCTTGGCCATGAAATGATGGGGTCTGTGGAATTTTTTTGCTGTGCCAGGGCCTTGAAGTCAGAATTTCAAATTCCCATGCAACCATGCCACAGAAAGAAATCAGGGCAGATATTATTTGAGGTCTGAAAAAAATATGACCCTTTCGGGCTTTTTTCTTGTTTTATTGCGCCCTTCTTATGTAATTGATATTTTTTCATTGAACTCAGATATTCAGATCCCCTATACTCTGGTTGGGTATCGGGCGAAACCTGCAGAGGACTGGATTCTGGACCCGGGTAGATTTTTAGATGCTCAATGTCAGCCAAAGGAATTCTTTACAGGGAAAAGAACATTGTTTGATCCTGAACGGAATTTGAAAGGAATAGTATTTCAGAAAAAGGTGTGGACGCAGCTGGCAAAAATTCCATGTCCATTATTGTTCTCTGCCGTCGGGTTATCGGTGAAAATGGGAGCCTGACAGGTTTTGGTGCCGGACTGACAGCAAAGCAGTATTTACTGGAGCTTGAAAAGCATTTTTTATGAAAACTCAGTGGGGAGACACAGAATACAAGGGATTTAATTATGAAGGCAGCGGCCGGGAAACATGATAAAAAAATTGTGAGAACCATTTGTGGAATGTGCTTTTCCTGTTGTGGCATTCTTGCCCACGTTGAAAACAATAAAATCGTAAAAATAACAGGAGATCCGGACAGCCCGGTAAATTCGGGAACGATCTGTCTGAAGGGAAAATCTGCTCTTGAAATGCTTTATCATCCCCAGCGGCTGATATCTCCTCTCAAAAGGGCGGGGGCACGGGGGCAGGGAAAATGGAAAAAAATATCATGGGACGAAGCCCTGGAGACAACGGCACAAAAACTTTTGCGTTCAAAGCAGAAACTGGGTGCTGAGAGTGTGGCATTTATACAGGGAACAACAAAGGGATTGATTGATGTTTACCTGGAAAGGCTTGTCAATGCTTTTGGATCTCCCAATATAGCCACTTCAGGCCATGTCTGTTTTCTGCCAAGATTGTTTGCTTCAAAAGCAACCAATGGATTTTATCCAGTACCGGATTATGAAGGGAATCCGGAATATATTATTTTATGGGGCGCTGATTTTTTAAAAACAAGGATCGGGGAACATAAAAAAATACTTCAGTTACAAAAAAAAGGAACCCGTCTGATTGTCATTGATCCGGTAACATCCATGGCAGCCCGAAAGGCTGTGCTGCATGCACAAATCTGCCCTGGAACTGATATTGTCCTTGCCTTGGGAATGATTCATGTCATTATAAAAGATCAATTATACGACAGTGAGTTTATCGATAAATACTGCATTGGTTTTAATAGACTTAAAATTCATGTGAAAGATTACACTCTGGAAAAAGTATCCGGGATAACCCGTATTCCACCAGACCAAATTGAAAATATAGCGCGCAGTTATGCACTTGCAGAACGAGCTGTAATTCAGTGGGGAAATGCTGTCGAACATGGGATCAACAGCTTTGGGACAGCAAGAGCAATTTCCATACTGAGAGCTATAACCGGCAAGCTGGATAAAACTGGATGTGACATTCAACCTTTATATCCTGTGACAGGTGCAGGAACGGCAGATATTATCCTGAGTGACAGGATCACTCCCGATATCTGGGAAAAGCGGCTCTGCCGGAACAAACCTATGCTTCCGTGGTTTCGCCGGGTTCTTCCGGCAGATATCATTCACTCCCTTAACACGGCAGATCCTTACCGGATTTCCTGCCTTTATATTATGGGAGCCAACCCCCTGATGACCTTCAGTAATGTTAAAAATGCAGAAAAAGCTTTGAAAAAAGCTGATTTTATAGCGGTTTCAGATCGGTTTATGACCCCCACTGCACATTTTGCAGATATAATTCTGCCGCCGGCCACTTTTCTTGAATATGACAGCATTATTGCTCCTCCTTATTATTCCTATGCCGGGATTCAGTGCAAAGCTGTTGATACCAAAGGAACACTTTCCGATTATGACATAACCACCCGTCTGGCAGAAAAACTGGGCCTTGGGGATGATTTTTTTCCTGACATAACAGATTTTTTCAATCTTGTATTGGAGCCCTCGAATTTAACATTTGAAAAATTCAAAAAACTGGGTACGCTTCAGGGAAAAAGAAAAGAAAAAAAATATTTAGATAAAGAATTTCAAACACCCAGCGGCAAGGTGGAGATATATTCCACCCAGCTAAAGGATAATGGGTTTTCACCGCTGCCTTCCTATATGGAGGATAATGAATTATCCGGCCAGTACCCGCTTCTGCTTACCAGTGGGAAATCCGGATTTTTCAGGCATGCAGATAACCGGCAGCTGCCATCCCTTAGAAAAGCGCATCCTGAACCGGTTGTGAAAATTAATCCTGTGACCGCCCAAAGTTTTCATATTAAACATAATGACAAGGTCTGCATTGAAACGGTTAACGGAGCAATTATACAAAAGGCAGACATCACGGAAAATGTCATGCCCGGTGTGGTGTTTGCTGATTTTGGCTGGTGGTTTCCTGAAGATGAAAAAAAGTATGAAACATGGAAAAATTCCAATCTTAATATCCTGACCAGTGACAGTCCCCCTTTCAGTCCGGAGACAGGATCGGTAAATTTCCGGGGCATTGCATGCAGGATTAAAGGAATTCATGGATACAGGCCTGAAGAATTTAACCGGCCCACTCCTTGAATGTATTAATCAGGCCGTTGGTGGAAGAATCAAATCCATCTGCAGGGCCTTCATGCCTGAGCACAGGAAGAATCCTGCCTGCAAGCTGTTTTCCAAGCTCAACCCCCCACTGGTCAAAGCTGAAAATATTCCATATCACCCCCTGGACAAAAATTTTGTGTTCATACATGGCAATGAGGCTGCCCAGTACACGGGGAGTAAGTTTTCTGAATAAAATTGAATTTGAAGGCCGGTTTCCGGAAAACATCTTATGGGGGACAAGTTTCCTTATCTGCTCAGGGGCAATGCCGCAATTCTGAAGCTCTTCTTCAACCTCTTTTCCGGATTTCCCGTTCAGAAGAGCCTGGGTCTGGGCAAAAAAATTGGACAAAAGGATATCATGATGTTCGCCCACTGGATTATGACTGACAGCAGGGGCAAGAAAATCACAGGGAACAAGCCTTGTGCCCTGGTGAATCAACTGATAAAATGCATGCTGACCGTTTGTACCAGGCTCTCCCCACAATATCTGTCCTGTGTTATACCCTGTATTTCTGCCTGCCCTGTCCACAGACTTGCCATTACTTTCCATGGAAGCCTGCTGAAGATATGCGGGAAATCTGTGCATATACTGGTCATAGGGCAGGACAGCTTCAGTTTCAGCTCCGAAAAAATTATTGTACCATATTCCGATAAGCCCCAGAATTACAGGGATATTCCTGTTAAAAGGAGCCTGCCTGAAATGGCAGTCCATTTCAAATGCCCCCTGCAGAAGCTCCTGAAAATTATCAAATCCAACATAACAGGCAATGGAAAGCCCTATGGCAGACCACAGGGAATATCTGCCTCCAACCCAGTCCCAGAACTCAAACATGTTTTCCCTGTTGATTCCAAATGAACTGACTTTTTCCGCATTTGTGGACAGGGCAATGAAATGCAAGGCAATATATTTTTCATATTTTGCTTTTTTTAAA
>CAYUOB010000169.1:0-4391 GCA_964446145.1 uncultured Desulfobacula sp. | reverse complement strand
GAATCACGCCTGCCCCATGGTCATCGCCCCAGGAAAAACCGCCGCCGAACACAAGAATATGGAAATCCTGAAGCCTGACCCTGCCCGAAATAAGAGTATTGATGTGAACCTTGTGTGCGGTGGCGCCTGCAAGCTCCAGTACATGGGCTGTTTCATAATCACAATTAAGTCCGAATCCTGTTAATACGAGAGCGCTAACCTTTTTCATATCCTGTCTCCAAAGGTTGTATTAAATGCATTGTCAAGTTCTGCCACTGAAAGATCCACAATTACCTGGTCATCTCCATTGAAAATTTTGAGATGATCATGCCTGTCTGAAACACTGCCGACACAGGATGCAGCCATTCCCGCAAACAGGCTTTCAAATTTTTCCCTGTTTTTCCGTGCAATGGTTACTATAAACCTTCCGGGCGACTCGGAAAACAATATGGTTTCAAAAGCAGGACAGGTGCAGGTTTCAGCAAGCGGAACATCTGCAAGGCAGATATCAAGGCCCAGCCCCCCTGCCATGGTCATGAGGGCCAGATGCACTGCAATCCCACCCCTTGCAACGGCATGACAGGAAGCAGTAAGCTCATTTTCAATGGCAGTCTGCAATGCCCTGTAAAGCACTGTTGAAGCACTGAAATTAACCCTGGGGACATTAAGGCCGGTCTGGCCGAACATTTCATAATATTCAGATGCTCCAAGTTCATCTGCCGTGGTTCCGAGTATATAAACAAGGTCTTCCCCTGCCTTGGGGTCAAGGGTCATGCACCTTGATACATCTTCAATGACAGACGTTGCTGAAAACTGGACAGTTTCCAGTGCAGACACCTTGATTCTTTCTCCGAATTCTCCTTCAAGATACCCGTCCACATACATGCTGTCCTTGCCTGATAAAAGCGGGATACGATATTGTTCACAGCTCTGTTTCAAAGCTCTGCACGCCCTTACAAGCTGAGCTGCCTTGAATTTTCCATCAGGATTCTTTACAGGATCAAACTGAATATCGGGCCAGCAGAAATTATCAACCCCGCCTATATGATCAAAATCACCGCCCACCGCTATCAGGCGCCTTACAGCTTCATCAATGGTGCATGTCATCATATGAAATGCATCAATTTTTGAATACCAGGGCAAAAGGCTCTGGGAAAATGCAAGCCCTTTTTCTGAATCCAGCACAGGCCTTGTAACACTGGCATCAGACGGAATATTACGGTTCACTCCGACAAGGGGTTTTATGACTGAACCGCCCTGAACTTCATGGTCATACTGGCGGATAATCCATTCCTTTGAGGCTATATTGGGCCTTTCAAGCATTTTTAAAAGCACTGCATTAAAATCAGAAGGAGAACTGATCACAGGCTCGGCAAGTCCCCTTGTTTCAGGCGGCAGCCATACCGCATCAAATTCCCATGAAGGAAAGCCCTTGTCAAGGAGATCCATATCAATGTATGCACAGGTCGTATCATTGTATTTGATATGAAGTTTGCCTGAATCTGTGTATTTACCTATTACCGTGCTTTCAACCTCATGTTCGGCAGAAAGTTCCATGAACCTGTCAAGATTTTCCGGCTTTACCGCAATTGTCATGCGCTCCTGGGATTCAGACACCCATATCTCCCACATATCAAGGCCTTCGTATTTCAAGGGTACTTTATCAAGCCACACAACACATCCGTTTGAAATCATGGCAGATTCTCCTACGGAAGATGAAAGGCCTCCGCCTCCGTTGTCCGTGATAAAGGAAATAAGGCCTTCATCTCGGCAGATGAGAAGAAAATCATGCATTTTCTTCTGGGTATAGGGATCGCCGATCTGGACATGGCCTGCAGGAGTATGTTCTGAATAACTTTCAGATGAGGCAGTAACCCCATGAATGCCGTCTTTTCCAACCCTGCCCCCGCTCATGATGATCAGCTCGCCTGGAGAAGTTTTCTTTTCATGGCTTGGTTTTCCCGCAACCTTTTGCGGCATTATGCCAAGTGCGGTTACAAATACAAGGCTTTTTCCCATATATCCTGGATGAAAAAGCGTCTGACCGAATGTGGTTGGAACACCGCTTTTATTACCGCCATCCCTGACACCCTCAATCACACCGTCAAGCAGGCGTCTTGGATGCAAAGGCGGCTTAAGCGGCCCGTCATAATTGATATCTCCCACACAGAATCCAAAACTTCCCATGAAAAGCTTTGAGCCAAGCCCCGTTCCCATTGGGTCACGGTAAACCCCTACAATACCTGTGATTGCCCCTCCATATGCTTCCATATTGGAGGGAGAATTATGGGTTTCGCCTGTAACAACATAATTGTGGGAATCATCAAACCTGCCTACTCCGGCATTGTCCCACAGCACTGAAACAACCCAGTCCTTCTCATCTCTGAGCGCCAGAGTGGGGGCCTGAATATATGTTTTGAAAAGATTGTCCTCAATGATTGTTTCCTTTCCCGGCCCTTCACTGTATCTGAAGATACCCCTGAAAGTATTATGGTTGCAATGGTCACTTCTGGCCTGGGAAATGTACTCAAGTTCAATGTCAGTTGGCTTGGAAAGCCCTTGTGATTTTCTCGCCTCCAGAACATCAGGATCCAGGAAATACCGGCGGATCACAGGAATATCCCTTGGATTGAGCGCAAGATTCCTTATATCGGAAATATGTGCAAGCTGTTCATCTGAATCAATATCCAACACATCAAAACATGGCTCATGATCCAGAATCACTTTTGCAGGTTTTACATCGGCACCGATATTTTTATCCCAGGACGATGCATCAAAGATCCTGTATTGCTGGATAATTGGATTGGACAGAAGCTGGGATGCAATGGTTTCAGCATCATTGCGGGTAAGATTTTTCCCTTTGAGGCAATAGCGTTTCGAGGTGTAAATTCCCTCGCCAGGGCCAAATTGCCTTCCAAGATGATCTTTTATCGCCTCCATTGCAGTTGCGCCTGGATTATCCCTGACGCCGGGCCTGAATCCGATCCAGATACACCAGTCAAAATCAAGGTCAAGGGGAACACCAAGGCTTGAAACCTGGGTTACAGGATTGGTGAATATATCATCCTTTACAAGTTCAAGCTGGTGCCTGTCCAGTTCCGATTCAATGGTGACAATATGAACGCACCTTGCATCTTCAATCTGTATTCCAAAATAAGAGTGTGCCTTTTTTACAAGGGAACTTCCTTCAGCATCCCTCAGCTCCTTTTTAAGAGCGGTTTCAATACAGCAAATCATTTTACCCACCATTGAACATTCTCATAATATCATTATAGAAAACAAACACCATAAGCATGACAAGGATTGCAGCTCCTGCCTGAATCAATTTTTCCCTAAGGCTGTCACTCAAAGGTCTGCCGGTTGCAGCTTCAATACCGAAAAACAGAAGATGCCCTCCATCCAGCACAGGGATGGGAAACAGATTAATAATTCCAAGGTTGACAGAAAGAAGTGCAATAAACCATGCAAAATTTGCCATGCCTGCCTTTGCCTGCTGCCCTGCCATCTGGGCGATCATGATCGGCCCGCCCATATTTTTTGCAGATACTGTTCCGTCCGCCATTTTGGCAATGGAAACAATGGTCAGCTTGACGAGCCCGTAAGTATCGCCCACAGACCTGATAAATGCCTGAAACGGATTGAGTTTTTTATGATAGGACTTACCTGTTCCCACAATACCTATGACATATTTTTTTATTTTTTCCCCAAATACATTTTTTGCAGGAGAAAGGGAAGGAACCACAACCAGAGGCACACGGCGTGTCCCACGGCGCACGATGGTTTCAAGGCGCTCTCCCCTGCTGTTTTTCACGATTTTCGAAACCTGTTCAAAGGAATAAATCTTTTTCCCGTTTATCTGCTCTATCACATCTCCCGGTTTCAGTCCCGCCTTCATTGCAGGGCTGTCTTTCACAACCCTGCCCACCACAGGTTCGATAAAAAACACACCTGCAACCTGATAAATAATATAAAAGATGAAAACAGCCAGAAAAAAATTAAAAAACGGGCCGGCTGCAACAATCAGGCTTTTTTTCCACAGAGGTTTATGGGTAAACGAAATATTGAAATCTTCCGGATCTATACTGGTTCCGGCCTCTTCTCCCACCATTTTGACATATCCGCCAAGGGGAATGGCGCAGATGCAATAAAGGGTTCTGCCAAAACGTTTTTTTAAAATCTTGGGGCCGAATCCAAGGGAAAAAGTCTCAACCCCCACTCCGCTCAGCCTTGCAACAATAAAATGGCCGAATTCATGAATAAAAACCAGAATACCTATGACAACAATAAAGGCGACAGCAGATTGCCCCATATTTCCTCACTTTTTATATCAGAGATTGTGCTTTGCCACGTGCCCAGCAATCGGCTTCCATAATACCTGAAAGATCAGGATTGTCAATGCATGTATGAGCATC
>CAYUOB010000168.1:0-4462 GCA_964446145.1 uncultured Desulfobacula sp. | reverse complement strand
TGAATCTCTGGATATTCTTAAAAATAATGGTGTCACAATACTTCTTGTGGAGCAGAACGTGAGCAAGACTCTGGCTGTAACAGACCGTGGATATATACTTGAGAACGGGAAAATCAGCATGCAGGGCAAAAGCTGTGATCTTGCAGATGATCCCCATGTCAGAAAGGTGTTCCTCGGTGTCTAACCGGAATTTGGAGAAATAAACCCATGTCCAATTTTGTTTTTAAATTTTTTGCCTGGATGAAATCAGCAGCCGGTATATCCATTGTCATTACCATTATTATTGCTGTGGCTTCTGCTGCTGTATCCGGCCCCTATATCATTGTCAATACAATTGTTACAGGTGGAATGCTGGCCCTGGTTGCCACGGGCCTGGCTCTCATGCTCGGGGTATTGAATATTGCCATGTTTGCACATGGGGAATTTTTCATGATAGGGTCTTTGACTGCCTATTATGTGTTTACGCCCATAAGCAATTATATCAATAATCATCCCGGCTCATTCATGGCAATGATCGGCCCTCTCATCGCCATAACAGGGGCAGCTGCCATGGGCGCCGTAAGCGGTGTCATCGCTGAAAAACTGGTGTTCGGCCCCCTGAGAAGGCGCTCCACCGACAACTGGGTGATGAACTCATTTCTTCTTACTGTTGGATTAAGTGTGCTTCTTGTCAATATGCATCAGCTCATATTCGGAGCAGATTTCAAGGGAATCGTGGGCTATTGGAAGGGCATGCCTGTATCCATTGCAGATGTTTTTATTTCAAGGGACAGAGTCATGGCTTTCATAATTGCTGCAGTGGTTGTGGCAGCATTCTGGTTTTTTATGACATATACAAGAACAGGCATGTCAATACGCGCCGTATCCCAGGATATAACCGGAGCCCAGATCGTGGGAATTGATATTGAAAAAATTGTTCTTCTGACCATTTCCCTTGCATGTGCGCTTTCTGCCGTTGCAGGAGGAAGCCTGCTGTTCATGTATCCGTCCTATCCCACTGTCGGGCTGGAGCCGCTTTACCTTGCATGGTTTGTAGTGATACTGGCAGGGCTTGGCAATATTCTGGGGTCTGTGGCAGGGGCCTTCATGGTGGCTCTGCTCAAGGCTGTGACAGTCGAATATATTGGAGCAGGATGGGATTTTGTTGTCCCCTCAGCTTTGATCATGCTGATTCTGATTTTTAAACCCAGCGGCATCTTTGGTTCTGATGTCCGCGGAGCCCTTGATAAATAACATCGGGTAAACAGGAGATTTTATTGATTATGACCAAGACAAGCCGACAATTGAATCCTTTTGATATTATTCTGGATAAATTATGCCTTACACCGGCAGGGTTTGCGGGGCTTATTTTATTGTTCGTTCTTCCTTTCATTCCGCCCTTTAACGAAGAATATATGCTCAGATGGCTTATATACAGCGGGCTTATCGCTGCAATGAGCGTGGGCTTTGATTTTACTGCAGGATACATCAACATAGTTAATTTCGGATATGCGGCAGTTGCAGGATTTGGCGGGTATACCTCTGCTCTTCTTGTGATAAATGCAGGGTTTTCACCCTGGATTGCCATGGTGGCAGGAGGTATTGCCTCCGGGTTTATGGGCTTTATAATCGGCATGATTTCATTGAGGCTGAGGGGAATATTTGCGGCATGTCTTTCATGGTTCTTCGGTCTTGCCGTTATGGGATTGGCGACAAAGATGGTATGGCTTACCCGCGGCCCTCTGGGGCTTCGCACTCCCCGTCTTTTTAACACGGACTCAAATCTGGTGTTTTATTTTACCATAATAATTTTATTATTCATAACTTATCTTATCTGTAAATGGATAGTCAGATCCAATATAGGACTGGCTTTTCAGGCTATTGGCCAGAATATGGATGCTGCCAGGACATCAGGTATAAACCCTGTTTTCTACAGGGTGTTCAATTTTACCATATCCTGTGCCCTGGCAGGGGTTTTAGGGGGGTTCTATGCCCATTTTTACGGTATCTTAACTCCTGATGTAATGCATACATCAAAAACTGTGGAAGTTCTGGCCATCGCCTATATCGGAGGAAGGGGAAGCCTGTGGGGCGGTGCTGTAATTGCATTTCCCTTTATTTTTATCATGGAGATCATAAGGTCTTCCCTGTCAAATCTGCCGGGCCTTAATCTGATAGTTTATGCGCTGGTTCTGATTCTGGTCATGATTTACTATCCTGGCGGGTTCTCCCATTTCTATAATACCACGGTAAGAAAATCCAGAAACAGTGTTTTACGTTATTTCTTTAACGGAAGGGCATGAATTCATACAAAAAAACGGAATGAAAGGAGAGTGGCGGACAATGAAAAACAATGCAAGAGCAGTCGTCATAGGCGGCGGAGCAATAGGCGTCAGTGTTGCATATCATCTGGCCAAATACGGTTGGAAGGATGTTGTGCTTGTTGAAAAGCATGAACTGACTTCCGGCTCAACCTGGATGGCAGCGGGAAATATTTCCTTTTACCACCCAAGCTATTATTGCACCCAGATCAATATGAAAAGTATAGAAATATACAAGCAGCTTGAATCTGAAACCGGGCAATCCACAGGCTGGCACACAACAGGCTCCATAAGAACAGCCGACAACCAGGACAGGCTGGATGAACTTGGCTATTATTATTCCATGAACAGGTGCCTGGGACTTGATGTAAGTTTTGTAAGCCCTGAAGAAATGAAGGAACTCCATCCTCTTATGGATACAAAAGGGCTTTTAAGCGGTCTTTACTGGCCTGATGACGGTGATGTCGATCCTGCTTCCGTAACCCAGGCCATGGCAAAGGGAGCAAGAAATTACGGAGCTGAATTTTATCTTCATACCCTTGTTACAAATATTGAACAGAAATCTTCCGGAGAATGGCTTGTCAGAACCGACAAAGGAGATATACTCTGTGAGGCTGTTATCAATGCAGCCGGTCTGTGGGCTCCTGAGGTCTCCAGAATGGTGGGACTTGAGATTCCATCCATTTCCATTGCTCATACCCATATTCTTTATGAAAAAATCAATGCAGTTGAACAAAGCGAAAAAATGCTTCCCCTTGTCCGCGATCCTGATAAATCCATTTATTTAAGACAGGAGATGGATTCGCTTATCCTCGGCATGTATGAGGAAAAAGGCCAGCAATGGTACAAGGAAGGCGTACCCTGGGATTACGCCCAGCAGGAGCTCAACCCTGATATTGACAATATTGCCGCACGCATTGAGGCTGGAATTGAAAGGTTTCCGATTCTTGGCGATACAGGGTTCAAGCATGTCACAGCAGGGCCCATAACATATACTCCAAATGGCGACCCCCTGGTGGGCCCTGCCTATCCGCTCAAGAATTTTTACCAGGCATGCGGGTATAGTTTTGGTATAACCCAGGCAGGGGGCATTGGTCATTATCTTGCCGGCTGGATAATGGAAGGCGAACCTGAAATTGATCTGTGGCATGTTGATTCAAGGCGTTATGGTTCCTATGCAAACTGGGCTTATAACCATGAAAAAATAGCAGATACATATCCAAGGCTTTATTCCATATTTTTTCCCAATGAATTCAGGGATGCTGCAAGGCCCAACAGAACAAGCCCCATTTATGAATATCAGAAAGCTGCCAATGCCGTATTCGGCGACTATTACGGCTGGGAATGCCCCAACTGGTTTGCTTCTGACGGAGAAGAAAAATATGAAATCCCAAGCTGGAGGCGCTCCAATGCCTTTGAACATGTGGCTGAGGAATGCGAGCATGTCATGAATCATGCAGGCATAATTGATCTTACAAGATTTGCCAAAACCAGAATCACAGGCTCCGGAGCAAAGGAATGGCTCAATAAAATGACATGCCAGAAGGTTCCTGAAAAGGACGGAGCCATTGCATTGGCGCCAATGCTTGATCACAATGGCAATTTTAAATCTGACATGACAATTACAAGAATCAATGGTGAAGAATTTATCTGCATAACAGCCAGCGTGGGCAAAAGACATGACCAGCACTGGATGCTTGTAAATCTTCCGGACGACGGCTCTGTTAAAATGGAAGATATTACATACAATGAAGGGTGCCTTGTGCTGGTCGGCCCTGAAAGTCGCGATTTACTTGCAAAGGCAGTGTATGGTGATGTGTCGGATGAAAATTTCAGGTTTTCAACAAGCAGGTCCCTTTACGTGGGGCGTACAAAATGCAGGGTTAACCGCATGAATTATGTAGGCGAACTGGGGTTTGAGATATTTCATCCCATTGAGCAGCAGATTGCTGTCTACAATGCCTTGATGCAGGCAGGAAAGGATCATGATATCCGCCTGATCGGAATGCATGCAATGGATTCCATGCGTCTTGAAAAGGGCTATATGGCATGGAAAAGCGAGATGAATGTTCATCATTCTCCCTTAGAAACCAATATTGCCTTGACTGTTAAAATGGATAAGGATTTCATTGGAAAACAGGCCCTTGCCAAACAAAAAGAAC
>CAYUOB010000167.1:0-4509 GCA_964446145.1 uncultured Desulfobacula sp. | reverse complement strand
TCCACAACAAGAAGGGCGGCAATTATGCCAAGAAAAATCAAAAAAACAGAGCTCATGCCAAAACTTATATGCATTGCAACCAGAAAGACAAAAAAAGCTCCATGAAGCATCCACGATATCTGCATGGCTTTTTTTGCCCCTAGTTTTGAAGGCAGGGAAAAAAGCCCCTCCTGCCGGTCAAATTCAATGTCCTGGCATGCATAGAGAATATCAAACCCTGCAATATACGTCATCAAAGCAAGGCTCAGGAAAACAATACCCGTACAGAGGGTTCCTGTAATTGCAAGCCAGGCGCCGACAGGCGCAAGGCTGATGGCAAAACCAAGATATAAATGACAATATTGTGTAAATCGTTTTGTATAGGAATATCCCAGCAAAAGCCCAAGTACCGGCCATGAAAGAACAAAACACAAAGATGAAAGCATTGCCGCTGAAAATATGAAAACCATGGATGAAACAGCAACAAAAACAGCAGATTCCCTGACTGACAATTTGCCCGAAGGAATCTGCCTTGATGCGGTTCTTTTGTTTCTGGCATCAATACCTGCATCCACTATTCTGTTGAACCCCATTGCAGCGGATCTTGCACCAACCATTGCCACAAGAATCCATACAAACTGCCAGGCAGTTACAGGCCTTATCTCCCATGCCATGACAACGGCTGACAATGCAAATGGAAGGGCAAAAACAGTGTGGGAAAATTTAATCATCTCACCATAGGTTTGTATTTTACTTTTCAAAACAGAATCCATACCAGTTCAATTAATATATTCCGTAAATTTCAGTATTGCAGGAAGGGCACCTTCCCGGATGAACAAAATAATTTTTTATGTGATAACCTGTTCTTTCAACGACCAGGGTACCGCAGTTTTGGCAGAAAGTGTTTTCCGAAGCAAGGCCCGGGGCATTTCCTGTATAAACATAATGCAGCCCTGCTTTTTTTCCGGTTTCAAAGGCTTTTTTCAAAGATTTAATATCAGTTGCAGGCCTGTCCTGCATTCTATAGCAGGGATGAAACCTGGAAATATGCCATGGAGTTTCAGGGCCCAGGTCCGAGGCAATAAATTCTGCCATGGCAGCCAGATCATCTTCATTGTCATTCAGCCCCGGAACAAGAAGAGTTGTAATCTCCACAAGCATGCCTGAGTCCTTCATTTTTCTTATGCTTTTTTTTACAGGTTCAAGCCGGGCCCTGCAGTATTTTTGATAAAACCTGTCATTAAATGCCTTAAGGTCCACATTGGCAATATCAAGATAGGGGCGGATCATTTCAAGGGCAGGCCCGCTCATATACCCGTTTGTGACAAAAATATTGAACAGGCCTCTTTGCTTTGCAAGCTTTGCAGTTTCAAAGGCAAGCTCAAAAAACACCGTTGGTTCCGTATAGGTATATGCTATGCTGTCGCAGCCTGATCCCAGGGCGTTGCTGACTATTGATTCCGGAGTTATATCTCTGCCCTGAATCATGCCGCCGCAATCCCTCGGCATCTGGGCTATATCTGAATTCTGACAGAAATCACACTGGAAATTGCATCCCACTGATGCAATGGAATAGGATAACGATCCAGGCCTGAAATGAAACACAGGTTTTTTTTCTATTGGGTCAACGCCTGCGGCAACAAGTTTTGGATATGAAAGACACAAAAGCCTGCCTTTTATATTTTTCCGCACCATGCACAGCCCGCGTTCCCCCTCGGATATTACACAGAAATGACGGCATATTCCGCATCTTACCCGTCCTTTACCCAATTTTTCATAAATCAAGGTTTCCATGATCATCAGGAGCCAATGCGCCTTGCAAGGCCGGGAGCAGGTTTACGATGCTTTTTGGGCTTCAGTTTCAGGGCAAGGGGCCTGGTTCTGAATTTTGGAACCGGATTGATCTTCATTCCAATCAAAGTACCGGCAAAGGATTTCTGCACAATGGGGAAAGTTTCAACAGCTCCTGCAATTCTGCCATGGGCAAAGGGAAACTGAAGGGTGGTTTTCCATTGCACCGGCACATCCCCAAGCATTGCAGATACAATCCGCTTAAGCTCCCATATACTGAAAAAATGCGCATGAGAAAACAATCCAGGCACAAAAAAACTTTTAAACCGCCTCATCATGTTCAAAGGAGCATACCGGTTGAGCACACAAAGCACCACAGTATTTTTTGCAACCCTGCATGCTTCTTCAATGGCTTTGGCAGGGCGTTCGGCAAATTCAAGGCTTGTGAAAAAAAAAGCAGAATCAAAGGTATTGTCATCAAATGGCAGATCCTCTGCATGGCATTTATGGACATCAACCCTGTCGCCAAACCGTTTTGATGCAAAATCCAGCATATAAGGCGAAGGGTCAACTCCTGTAAGATTAAGCCCCCTATCAAGCAAAGGGGCAAGGCTTATTCCGGTTCCGCACCCGATATCAAGCACCCTTTCGCCCTTTTCAGGAGACAAAAGCCCAAGCAGCAGCCTGATTTCAAGCTCCAGACGATACCTGTTCCCTGGTTTGTCAAACCATGCATCGTATAAAGTTGCATCCTTGAAATCAAATACATATCCCATTAGTGATCACCGCAGATCCTTTTTCAGCCTGCAAGTTCCAGGACTTTTTCCATAAGCCGATCAACGGCAACAACTGCAGGAGAGTCATCAGCAAGATCAAACAGGGATTTTCTTTCCATGTCAAATTCAAGCAGGCTGGCATCATCCGGTATGGTGCACAATATCGGCACACCTATATTTTCCGCCTCATCCAGAAAAGCCTTCCCCAGGGTTTCAGGCGCTCTGTTCACAATAAGTCCCTTGTGTTTTACATCCAGTTTAAGGCCGTCAAGCATCTCATTTATTCTTCCCACAGCCCTGAGCCCTCTCAAGGCATAATCAGTAACCATGAGAAGCACGTCAACCCTTCCGCTTGTTCTCCTGCTCAAATGTTCCATGCCGGCTTCATTGTCCACAAGCAGATATTTATAATTTTTCTCAAGTTCATCGGCAAACCTGTTCAGAATATTATTGACCATACAATAACATCCCTGGCCCTCCTGCCTTCCCATGACAAGAAGATCAAAGGCTTTGTGCTCAATAAGAACCTGATTCATCAGCATTTCAAGATACAGCATTTTATCCATGCCAGAAGGTACAGCCTGGGGATCCCGCATGAAATCCTCTCTTATATCTCCCACGGTTTTTTCAATTTCAAGACCAAGGGTTTCCCCCAGGTTGCTGTTGGGATCTGCATCTATTGCCAGTAAAGGCCCCTTTTCCTGTTTTGTGAAATAACGAATCAAAAGGGCTGATACCGTTGTTTTCCCGACTCCGCCCTTGCCTGCCATTGCAATCACTTTGCTCATATTAACTCCAGACCTGTAATTTTTATTTTCAAGACGTTTCATAACATAAGTATGTCTTTAAGAAAATCAATTTACAGGTTTAATTTTTCTTTTTGAACCACTCTTTTTCTCCATAAAGTTCATTAAGGCAGTCAGGACATATACCATGCGTGAAAGTAAGCTGGGAATGTTCCTCAATATATGAATCAACACGCTTCCAAAAACCCTCGTCATCCCTGATTTTTTTACATTTTGAGCACATGGGAAGAAGGCCGCGCAATGTTTTAAGTTCAATATGTGTTTTTATCCTTGCCAGAAGTTCAGCTGAATTGAACGGTTTTGTAACATAGTCAACCCCACCGGCCTCAAATCCCCTGACAATGTCTTCCGGTTCTGTTTTTGCCGTAAGAAAAATAACAGGAATATGGCGGACGCTGAAATCAGCCTTCAGCTGCCTGCACACTTCTATTCCGTCCATATCAGGCATCATGATGTCCAGAAGGATAAGATCAGGCTCGTTTCTGCCGACAAAATTAAGAGCCTGCTTTCCGTTCTGCGCCATACCCACCTCATACTCATTATCAGACAATAACTTACCCAGAAACTGAAGGTTCTGCGGTTTGTCATCCACAACCAGAATCAATGATTTTTTCATGATATTATCTCCTGCTGACAGGGGCTGGCCTAAACCTCAACTCCCTGAGAGTATCTGTGACACTGTCTGCACTATGCTGGAAAAATAGTTCAGGCTGTCCGGTAATTGCTCCATGTCAAATTTTCCAGCCTGGGTTTCAAGTTTCTGCCCATACCTGCAAAGATACGGGTAATCATATTTCATGCCGAGCTGCCTGAGCTGCCCGCCGAATTTTTTAATTTCATCTATAATCATGGCCTGTTTCAGGTCTTCCCATATTGTGGTTTCAAGCTTTTTTAATTCATTGTACAGAAGGTTAAGCTGTTCTTTTGTGTGCGATGACAATCCCTCACCCATTGTATCGGGTTCATGGCTTGATAAATTTTCAGGTCTGATCTTGTCATGGGCCAGAAAACTGGTAAGCGCTGAAAGCAGTCTGGATCTTGACACCGGCCTTTCAAGAAAAACATCAGCAAGCTGTGTATTGCAACCAGACCTGTCACCTATGACAATTACAGGAATATCGCCTGTTTTTCCGCGTTTTTCCATATATTCAACAAAC
>CAYUOB010000166.1:0-4659 GCA_964446145.1 uncultured Desulfobacula sp. | reverse complement strand
TCAATTCCGGTTTTTCTTGCGAAATTATCCCTGGCAATTGTATATATTGCATTGTTGACAATACCCAAAAAAAACATTGACAAGGAGAATACCGGAGAATGACACTTGAAAGACATGACAGGGGAGATGCAGTCATAATATCGCTCAGCGGGCATCTGGATGCACTTACCTCCGCTGAAATTGGAGAACAGATCCGCAGCTTCATTGATAACGGAGACACAAGGATGATTCTGGATCTTGAAAAACTGGAATATATCAGCAGTGCAGGGCTTCAGATACTGCTGCAGGCAGCAAAGAAAACAGCTTCCCTGAATGGATTTCTGGCACTTGTAAAAATAGCTCCGGAAGTAATGGAGGTACTGGATATTGCCGGATTCAGCTCTTTTCTGAATATCTATGAATCAGTGGACAAAGCATTATTGAAACTTGCCCCATGAAAAGCACATATAAAGCCGTACTGCCGCAGCTGAAGGCCATCATGGCGGACATAGACAAGTTTTCAGCAGCCCACAAAATTGCCGGAAAATGGCAGCACCGCCTTCGCCTTGTTGCAGAGGAACTTATTGTGAACATTATTCATTATGCATATCCTGACACTGAAGGAAATGTGTATCTTGAGCTTGATATGCAGGACAATACCAGAATAAAAATGGTCATCATAAATACAGGTATCCGGTTTAATCCCCTTGAAGCTGCCCTGCCTGATACCAATGCTCCCTTGGACGAAAGGCAGCCCGGCGGCCTTGGCATAATGATGGCGCACTCCCTTGCTTCCCGGATAGATTATCAATTCCATGACCAGAAAAATATCATCACAGTTTTTATGGAAATCAAACCTGATGAATAAAAACAGCATTGCATTCAAATCCGTTCTGCTCATACTTGCATTTGTGATTCCGGTTGTGATTGTTCTTGCCTGGTTCAGCCACAAAATCGCATCTGACATTATTCTGGAACAGACAGAAAAACAGGCTGAAACAATTGTGCAGGCTGCTGTGGAACGCATACTGCTCATCACGGAGCCCATTGAAAAAATTCCCCGTCATATAGCGGATTCATTGATACCCGGCTCCCATGACATAGTAAAAATCCTGAAAATCAGCCTTGAATCAAATGAAAATATCTTCGGCATGGCTGCTGCTTTTGAACCTTACAGGTTTGATCCTTCTGTCAGGCAGATGTGTCCCTATGTTTACCGCAGCAAAGGACAGATTAATACCACAACCCTTGCAGACCCTTCATACGATTACATGAAACAGGACTGGTACCGCATACCGAAATTGTCAATGAGCCCTGAATGGTCTGAGCCATATTTTGACCGTGGAGGCGGAAATGTTCTCATGTCCACTTTTTCATATCCTGTTATCCGAAACAGACAATTTATGGGAGTTATAACCGCAGATCTTGCCATGAGCCATCTCCATAAGATTGTATCAGGCATTCATGTTCTCAACTCAGGATATGCCTTTCTGGTCACGGCAAGGGGCAGTTTCATAAGCCATCCTGATTCCAGGCTTGTCATGCGCAAAACTCTGGGAGAATATGCGAGTAAATCCAGCAACAAACAGCTTATGAAAATTGCATCTGATATTGAAAAGGGGAAAACCGGATTCAGCGGCTTTACCCTTAACAAGAAAAAATTTCAGGTATACTATCATCCGATCAGATCCACCGGCTGGACTATCGGGGTTGTCTTTCCCGATGATGAACTTTTTGCCCCCCTGAAACAGCTCACCCGCAAGATGCTGTTCGTCAGCATTCCAGGGCTTGCGCTCCTGATTCTGGCAGTGGCATGGGCAGCCGGAAAAATAACCGCGAGAATATCAAGATTATCAAAGATATCAGATATAATTGCAAAGGGAGATTTTACTTCACCCCTGCCGGAAGATACCAGCACTGATGAACTTGGCAAACTTTCCCGGTCATTTAAACATATGCAGCAGTCACTTAAATCTTATATGGATGATCTTGAAACCGCAATTGCAGCCAGACAGCGGATTGAAAGCGAGCTTGGAATTGCACGTGAAATCCAGATGAGCATATTGCCCAAAATTTTCCCCCCGTTTCCAGACCAGCCTGAGATTGATATCCACGCTGTTATACGGCCTGCCAGGGAAGTGGGCGGAGATTTCTATGATTTCTTTTTCATTGATGAAAAACATTTCTGCTTTGTCATAGGAGATGTTTCCGGAAAAGGAATTCCTGCATCATTATTAAAGGCTGTTGCCAAAACTCTTTTAAAGGCCGGTGCCATGCCGGGCATTTCACCTGCAGATATTTTATCAAAGGTCAACAATGAACTGGCTGAAGCCAATGAAGCCTGCATGTTTGTAACTGTTTTTCTGGCAGTTTTAAATCTTGAAACAGGGTCTGTGAAATACTGCAATGCTGGCCATAATCCCCCGCTTTTCAAAACCTGCGGCAAATGCATGTGGATCTGCACAAATAATCAGCCTGCCCTTGGTGTATTCCCGGAGGTTTCATACAGGACAGAACAGGTCTGCATGGCTGAAAACGATTACCTGCTATTGTATACAGACGGAACAAACGAGGCCTTTAACACTGCCATGGAACAATTCTCGTCCAGGCGCCTCCGTGAATGTTTTGAAAAATCTTCAGGTTCGCCTGAATCCATAACCAGGCATATCCTGGCTGATATCCAGAATTTTGTTGATGAAGCTGCGCCTTCAGATGACATGACAATGCTGTGTATCAGATATAACGGAACCAGTACCGGGAATTGATCAGGAAAATACTTTTTTTACCTTTGAAATACCAGGAATTATGGTCTGGGTTCTGTTGATGCCGGTAATTCGCCTTACCCGCTGATCAACAAATTCAGCAATAATTTCTGCATCTGATGCAAGAAAATCCCTTTTCAATACAATCTTTGCGAGTATATCAATTATTCCGTGAACCGAATGCACTTCCTGAACCTCCTCAAGAGCAAACAGCCGGTCTATCACCTTGATTTCGGTTGAAGTATCAATATTGATCATGATAAAGGCTGTAATGGTTCTTTTCATTTCAGGATAATCAGGAGTGTTTTTTTCAAGCATGGCTGTCCTGAACCCTTCCATGCTCCTTGGAATCAGCCGGTCAATGCCGATGCCGTAGCGCCTGTGACAGCTTCTTTCCCAGTGGTGATAGGCAATATATGTATAAAGGTCAGCCACGGTTCTCTTTGGAAAATATTTGATGAGGTCACCGTTTTCAATGATGGTGGTCAAAGGGATATAAATGGTATTGTACCAGTCCTGGGCAGCTTTTTTAAAATCGGTTTCCCGGCCCGAAATATTTGTCAGGTGATTTTTATGCCTTTTAATCTGTTTTTCCAGAAAATTATATTTACCAACTTCAGTAAGTTCAATTTTTTCAGGCAGTCCGGTTTTTTCAAAAAATCTTTTCTTTTCAATATAGAGAAGATTTTCCATTGTATTTCTGCCAGAAATCAGCTCAATAACCCTTGCCTGAATATCAAAACGCCCAAGTTCCTTGGCAGCAGCCACTCTGTGATTGCCATCCAGCACATAATAATCATTTCTGATCTGGTACAATTTTACAGGCGGCAATGATCTTCCCTCCCGCATTGCTTTTTTTATGCTGGAAAACCTTTTATCTGCAACATGTTTCTTGGGCCTGAACTGGGAATCAAAATCATAATATTTTCCAACACTTCCGATGATCTTTTCAAGGTTCACGGTCTGTATGCCGTGATCAATGAACTGCACTGCATCTTCTTTTTCCTGCTGCTCATTGAATGAACTGACATGATCATCTGCTTCATCCTGAACTGATGTAAAAAACCTCTTGAAAAAACCTGCCATGCCTAGACCTCTAAAAAAGTATATCCGCAGGTATTTACAACCCTGGTTTCACCTACCATGGTAATCCTGTCTTCCCGGTTATGAAATTCTCTGTGGATATGACCGTGTATGAATAGTTTGGGTTTTTGTCTGTTAATAAGGGAGACAAAGGATTCAAATCCCATGTGGCAACGATCTTCAGCATCATGTATATGCCTTGGAGGAGCATGGGTCACAACAATATCGATCCCGCGCCTGAGCCACATGGAAAACCTCAGATGTGATATGATTTTTCTCATCTGTTGTTCCGTGTACTGGTTCATTCCTCCATTGTACCATATGGAGCCCTCAAGTCCCAGAATATTCAGGTTGTTGAATCTGATTATTCTGGCGTGTATATTATCACACCCCACAGGGTTTGAAGGTGAGTAACGTATATCATGGTTGCCTTTGACATAGAAAAGCGGCCTGTCCAGACGATCCCTGAGAAAGGACAGGTATTCAGGTGCAAGATCTCCGCATGAAATAATGAAATCAGGCAGGTCAAGGGTTTTATCCTCAACCCGCCGTATCAGGGTTTTATCTTCAAAGTCAGAAACAGCAAGAATTTTCGATCCTGAGTGCATTATGGATACTTTGACGGTTATTCCCGCCTCAGATGAGCATACCATCTGAATTCAAGTTTCTTGATCAGCCACAGGATCATGAAGGTAATGGCCATATAAAAAGCCGCTGCCGTAAGAAAAGCCTCATATGGGCTGTAATACCTTGAATTCACGATTCTGGCAGCTCCTGTGATATCCACAATTGTAATTACACTAGCAAGGGAGGTTCCCTGAAGCATGAAAATAAT
>CAYUOB010000165.1:0-4674 GCA_964446145.1 uncultured Desulfobacula sp. | reverse complement strand
CCAGCAAAAGCACACAATGGGGATGTTTTCTTATTCCATCTGTTAAAATACCGCCCTGGTCAAAACCCACATATCCGGGAGGTGCTCCTATAAGCCTGGAAATGGAATGTTTTTCCATGTATTCGCTCATATCAAATCTTAAAAATTCGATTCCAAGATGAAGTGCAAGCTGTTTAGCCACTTCTGTCTTGCCTACACCAGTCGGGCCCATGAAAAGGAAAGAGCCAATGGGGCGGTCAGGGGCAGCAAGCCCTGCGCGTGAACGTTTTATGGCTGTGGTAAGAGTGTTTATGGCATCATCCTGTCCGAAAATCACCTTGAATAGCTTTTTAGGCAGAGATTCAAGGTTGGCTTTATCAGTTGAAGTGACGCTTGTAACAGGAACCTTGGCAATTTTGGCAACAATTTTTTCAATGTCACCTGGCTTTACGGTCTTTCTTCTGCCGTTTCCTTTAAGCCTGAGATATGCGCCTGTTTCATCTATGACATCAATGGCCTTGTCCGGCAGATACCGGTCATTTATATATTTGTTTGACAGATATGCAGCAGCTTCAATGGTTTCAGCTGAGTATTTCAGTCCATGATGCTCTTCATACAGTGGTTTCAGGCCTTCCAGGATTTTGGTTGCTTCTTCCAGTGAAGGCTCTGAAACCTCAATTTTTTCAAAGCGCCTGGAAAAGGCACGGTCCTTTTCAAAATGATTTTTATATTCTTCATAGGTTGTGGTGCCTATGCATTTGATTTCACCGGATGAAAGGGCAGGTTTCAATATATTGGATGCATCCATGGATCCTGATGTGGTGGCCCCTGCACCCACGACAGTATGTATTTCATCAATAATCAATAATGCATTTTTCTTTGATTTGAGGGAATCTATAACATCCTTGAGCCGCTGTTCAAAATCACCGCGGTATTTTGTCCCTGCCAGAAGTGCACCCATGTCAAGGGAAAATAATTCGCAATCCTCAAGCAGGTCAGGCACGTCCCTGTTGGTTATTTTAAGGGCAAGCCCTTCTGCTATGGCAGTCTTCCCCACTCCTGGATCTCCAACAAGAATGGGGTTGTTTTTTCTTCTGCGGCAAAGTACCTGCATCACCCTGTCCATTTCGTCGGCACGGCCTATAAGCGGATCAATTTTTCTGTCCCTGGCTTTTTGTATGAGATTTGTCGTGAAAAGCTCCAGAGGGTCTTTTTTCTTCTGAGGTTTGGATTTCATGTCAGAATGCCTGAAAGCCTTTTTGGCAGGCTCTGATGGTGTACCTGCTTTTTTGGCAGGTTCGGCATTATGAGAGATGTACCTTAGAACATCAAGGCGTGTAATTCCCTCAGATTCAAGATAAAAGGCAGCATGGGAATCCTTTTCCTGGAAAATTGATGCAAGAATGTCACCTAGGTTGACTTCGTTTTTTTCAGCAGACCTGGCCTGGTTGATGGCGCGCTGTATCATACGCTGGAATCCTATGGTCTGCTGGAGTACATATTCTTCCTTGGTATCTATTTTGGTTAATTTCTCGTCAAAGAATTTTTCCAGTTCTTCTTTGATCTGTTCTGGATTTCCGCCACATTGTTCTATGGTCTGGGCTCCGGATTCATGGTTAAGGATTGCATAAAGAACATGTTCCACACATACATACTCATGCCGTCTTCTTTTTGCCTCACATACGGCAAAACCGAGAGCTGTACTGAGTTCTTTGCTTATCATACCACTTACTCCTTTTCCATTGTACTTTTTAAAGGAAAGCCTTTCCCGGCTGCCAGGTTATGCACTGTTTCCACCTTGGTCTCTGCTATCTGCCTTGGATAAATTCCGCATATTTCTTTTCCCTTATTATGTACATTAAGCATTATTTGCGTTGCTTTTTCAAGTGATTTCCCAAAAACTGTGATAAGAATCTCAACAACAAATTCCATGGTAGTATAATCGTCATTATGCAGAATGACTTTATACATGGGTGGATAATCCTTTTTAGCCCGGGATGAAACAGATTGTTTTGTTTTGGAATCAGTTGAGGTCATGATCCTTGTCCTCCTGCTATTTTCCACAGCATTTTTTGTATTTTTTACCGCTTCCGCACGGGCAGGGGTCATTACGCCTGATTTTTTTGCTGGACCGCCTGACAGGCTGTTTCACGCCTGAATTGTCTGAATGGGAAAATGTCAGGTTCTTGTGTTCCTTTGCCTTCATTTCATCCATCTGAGGCGGTGCTGTGATTCTGAGCTTGAAAAGAATTTCAACAACTTCCTCCTTGATGCGTTCCATTAACTCATGGAACATTTCAAATCCTTCTTTTTTATATATCTGAAGAGGATCCTGTTGGGCATATCCCCTGAGACCTATTCCTTCCTTGAGATGATCCATTGCAAGAAGATGCTCTTTCCATCTGCTGTCAACTGTCTGGAGAATAAGGTGGTGTTCTATCTGCCTCATGATTTCAACACCGATGTTTTTTTCTCTCTGATCATACAGATCGCTTAATTTTCTGAAAATATATTCAGATAATTTTGTTGTGTCATAATTGGCTTCAACAGCAGACGTCAGGTCAATCTTAAAATCAAATAATTGCAGGATTCGGTTTGCAAGGCCTTCCAGATCCCATTGCCTGATTGGGGTTTTTTCCACGGCAAACTCTTCCACAATGCCATATACCTTGTCTTCAATCATACCAAGCACAACAGGTTTCAGGTTGTCTTCGAGAAGAGCCTGACGCCTCTGCCGATAGATTATTTCCCTTTGCTGGTTCATTACATCATCGTATTCCAGAAGATGTTTCCTGATTTCAAAATTATGGCCTTCAACCTTTGACTGGGCATTTTCTATGGCTTTGCTTATGAGAGGGTGCTCTATGTGTTCTCCTTCTTCAATGCCAAGTTTATTCATTACAGCCTGGATTCTGTCGCCTCCGAAAATTCTTAGAATATCATCTTCAAGGGATAGGTAGAATCTTGATGAACCGGGATCTCCCTGGCGGCCTGCACGGCCCCGCAACTGATTGTCAATACGCCTTGATTCATGGCGTGAAGTACCCAGAATATGCAGCCCTCCCAGTTCTTTTACTCCTTCGCCGAGAACAATGTCAGTACCGCGGCCCGCCATGTTGGTGGATATGGTGACAGCGCCTTTCTGACCGGCATTTGCAACAATTTCAGCCTCTGCTTTATGATGTTTGGCGTTTAAAACATTATGTTTGATTCCTTTTTTCTTCAATTTTCTGCTCAGTTCCTCTGACACATCAATTGATATGGTACCCACAAGCACGGGCTGACCTTTTTTTGACAGCCTTATAATCTCTTTTATGGCTGCATCATATTTTTCCTTCTGGGTCTTGTAGATGAGATCAGGATAATCTTTTCTGATCATTTTTCTGTGGGTTGGAATCACAAGCACATCAAGGTCATAGATTTTTTTAAATTCAGGGGCTTCGGTTTCTGCAGTACCAGTCATGCCAGACAATTTTTCATACATCCTGAAATAATTCTGGAATGTGATGGATGCAAGGGTCTGGTTTTCATTTTCAATTTTGACATTTTCCTTTGCTTCAAGGGCCTGATGGAGTCCTTCACTGAACCTTCTTCCCTCCATGAGGCGTCCTGTGAATTCATCCACAATGATTACCTGGTTGTTTTTTACAATATAATCTGTATCACGTTTGAAAAGAGTATGCGCCTTGAGTGCCTGGTTGAGATGATGGAGGATCTCAATATTTGCAGGGTCATATAAATTATCCACCTTGAGCAGTTTTTCGCCTTTTGCAATTCCGTCTTCAGTTAAGGATACTGTCTTGGATTCTTCATCAATTGTATAATCAATATCCTTTTTAAATGCCGGAATGATACTGTTGACATGGGTGTAGAAATGAGTGGATTTTTCACCTGGCCCGGAAATTATCAAAGGGGTTCTGGCCTCGTCAATGAGTATGCTGTCAACCTCATCCACTATGGCAAAATTAAGTTCGCGCTGGGCAAGGGATTCTTTGTCAAACTTCATGTTATCCCTTAGGTAATCAAATCCGAATTCATTGTTAGTGCCGTAAGTTATGTCTGCTCCATAAGCAATCTTTCTTTCATGATCATCCATGTCGTGCAGGATTGTGCCCACACTTAAACCCAAAAATTCATAAACCTGTCCCATCCATTCTGCGTCACGTTTGGCAAGATAGTCATTTACTGTAACAATATGAACACCTTTGCCGGACAGGGCATTCAGGTAGGCGGGCAGAGTGGACATAAGAGTTTTTCCCTCTCCTGTTTTCATTTCTGCGATGCATCCTTGGTGAAGTGCTATGCCGCCTATGAGCTGAACATCAAAATGACGCAGGCCAAGCGTTCTTACAGATGCTTCCCTTACAAGTGCAAAAGCCTGGGGCAGAAGTTCATCCAGCGGCTGGCCGTTCTGAACTTTCTGCTGCAGTTCACAGGTTTTCTGCCTGAACTGTTCGTCTGACATTTTTTTTATGTCAGATTCAAAATTGTTTATCTGATCAATAATAGGCTGAAGTTTTTTGATTTTTCTGTCGTTGCTGGAACCGAAGATTTTTGTGAAGAAATTAAAAACCATTTAATTGTTTACCTGTTCTTTTCTTAAAATATGAATGTTTAAGCTTACCAGATAAAACATATAAGCATTAATTGAATAAAATAAAACAAAAAATTCAAATATTTTTTTTGTTTTATTCC
>CAYUOB010000164.1:0-4685 GCA_964446145.1 uncultured Desulfobacula sp. | reverse complement strand
AACCTTTTCATAGACTTCAATGGTTCTGTCACAACAACTTTTCCAAGTAAATTTCTCAGCTTGCCTTATTCCATTTCTGCTCATTTGCTCCCACTGGTTATTGTCTGACAGAATATTAAACATCTTTTCACACAAATCATCAATTTCATATGGATTAAAGAAAACAACTGCCTTTCCACCGATCTCAGGCAAACTCGAAACATTACTAGTAATTACAGGACATCCGCATGCCATAGCTTCGAGTACTGGTAGGCCGAATCCTTCATACATCGATGGATAGACAAACAGCTTAGCTTTCTGATACATTTTAACAAGCGTTTTGTTTGAAACATATCCTGTAAAAATAATATCATTCTGAAAGGCTTCAGGAACATTAAAAATATTCTTAAAATACCATCCTTTTTTACCAACGATGTAAAGCTTATGGGTAATTTTGTACTTTTTTTTCAAACGGATATAGGCATCAATCAACCGTGAAAAATTCTTCCTTGGCTCAAGCGTGCTGACTCCAAGGATAAAATCTTCCCTGCCTGGCTCTGCTTTCGGTTTGAATTTCTCTGAGACCCCCTCATAAACAACATCAATTTTATCCTTTTGTATACCAAACAGCTTTATCAGATCATTTTTTGTATTTTTACTCACAGCAATAAACCGATCCACATGCTTGAATCTGTACTTCAAAAAATATCGAAAATAAAGTCGCCTTTTCAAGGGTTGCCATTCTGGAAAAAGATTAGGGATAAAATCATGAACAGTCATTATAACCTTCACTCCGGGCGGTCGAAAAAAAAATGGAGTAGTTACAGTAGGAGAATGAATCACATCAAACTTACTTAAATCTTTAGGATAATTGATAATGGATGAAAAAAAGCGGCTCAACTTTGCAAAAGATGGATTATAGTTAAAAATTACTGATTCTGGGAAATGATCTCCTAAAACATTTGAAGGTAATATCAACTTGATATCATGGTCTTTGTTCTGTAAAAGTATTTTTGAAATATTATATATATAATGCTCAATACCTGTAAATTGCCTATACAATAACATTTCAGCAGTAATACCAATCTTCAACTTTTCATTCCTTTACAAAAATATCCAGATATTTATAATTTCAAATCCAGAATATGTCAATTTGGAAACACCATCAATTGGCAGCCTATACAAGAACTTCTCACTTTCTGAAGACGCCATGATCCAAGTCAACAGTGCCCTTCTCAAACAATTCCATCAGCACGGTTTCCGAAATTAATAAAAAATACGGTTGATATCATGCTCAGGCAGTTTGCTTTCAATTTGAAGAAAGGGGCTAAAATCCTTGAAACTCTCCCAGCTTAGGTAGATAGGTGCGCCCGAATACTAAAATTCGGGCAAAGGGCCTCAACCAGAGGCAAACTATGGCGGCTTCTCCACCGGATATCTTTGAAAAAGGATTAAATTCTATGGATCATGATGATACCTGAGCCAGGAATCTGAAAAAAATTTTCAAAATGCTTTACTCCGAATTGTATCCCGATCTAGCAAAGCTCTCGTATTTTACTTCCTAAGTGCCAGTATCAAACCGGCTCCCAGAACCCCTTCTGTCACGATGGTCGCCCATGCTGCCCCAATGGCACCGTACAATGGAATCAGTAACATATTCAAGCCAACATTAACCACGGCTCCTGCACCGGCGGCAAGCGCATAGAGACGCTCATTATTGTTCGCAATGGCTGCCTGCGTCAGGATGGTATTGGGCAGGACAAAAAACAGTGAAGCAAATAACCAGGGCAGAAGAACTATTGCTCCAGAGTACGATGCTCCAAAGGTCCATAGCACAATTTTATCTCCACCCAAGGTCACTGTCAGCAGCAAAAATATTGCTGCCCCTCCCATGAGGAAAACAAGCTGAAAAATTTTTCTCAGGAACAAGGGCCGATTATCGTATATAAGCCGCAATTCCCTGAAACAGATAACTCCGATTGGTGCTGCCAGTAAAATCACCCCCTCCAGAAACCGATAGGCTGCAGCATATTGTCCAACCTCAGCCGGGTCCTTTGCCAGGTGTTCCAGGAGGAGAATATCGGCACGGAAATAAAGAATTGTTGCCGCATCAATGGCAATAAAAGAAATGCATGCCTTCCTGACTTTTCGAAGGACCTCCCCCTCAAATCGCGGCAGAGCAAAGGACACAGGAGAGCAAAAAAGCCCAAACAGGTTCCCAACTGCCCACCCGGTGAAAACAGCCCATGGCTCATGAACGAGGAGATAAAGGGCCGCAAGGATGCAGACACCACTTACAGTACGGACAGAAATCTGCCACAGGGCGTCACGAGAAAACATACCACTCCCCCGGAGCTCTGCAGTTATAAAATTCACTACCGCCTGCAGCCCAAAGCAGAAGAACGCGGCAAACAGACTCTTTTTACCCGGGAAAGGCAGAAATGCAATAAGGAAAAAGCCAAGGGTACTTACAATAAAGGTATGCCCCAGGGCAACAGCAAAGAGAGTCCCCTCACCACATTTCAGGCAACCACTCGTCCGTGTTTTTTCACGAAAAAGCAGAGTCTTGAACCCGCCGTCCTGGAGAATCAGGAAAAAGGAGGCAATGGTCAAAATATAGCTGTAGGTACCAAATTTTTCCGGACCAAGAACCCTGCCCACAAAAAATGTCAAGCCAGCAGAGACAAGGGCATTATAGAAAGTGGCCAGCCCTTGAAAAATAAGGTTACTGATATTCTTTAACCTCAGCCCTATGCTTTTTCAAATGAATCATTTCAACAGCAACACCTGTCACTAAAAAATAGTATACCAGAACAGCAAACTGTTCCGCAATCGATTCCAACTTGATCGCAACCAGTATTGTCGTCATGACAAGGAAACCGATTGCTCCACTGAAAAATGGAGAAGAAGCGCTCCTATACAGAATCTGAGAAAATTTCGGAAATGACCGTTCCAGTCTTCCCTTCAGGCAGCGACATAAATGCCAGAAAAAGAGAACCATGCACAACCCGCCAAAGGTAGCGCCATAATTCTCTCCTGCACTTTTCTGGATAAAACCGATTCCATACAACCCGCATCCAGCCAAAAGCCAGAAAAGAGCCAGGGCATCATCCGGCACAAAAAAATAGCATTTTTTGAACAAACACCAGGGAGGATCAAAAATCCTGTGAAAGCACCTGTTTATTTTCCTGCGCCATACGTACATTATGAAAACCAACAAAACAACGGCAAACAGTTTGACTGCAAGTAAAGCCAACCTCGTCCATAGAGAAGACGCCTGTACAATGTTCCTGTCTGCCTTGTCCCGGAACGGTATCCATGATTCAGTATGCAGTATAACAGATTTAATACGAAAATATATATTGTCAGAAAACGTAATCGGATGAGCTCCCTGCTCAAGCTTGATCCGCCCAAGATCAATCATGCTTTCTCCGGAAACAGATAAATCCGCTGAAGAGACAGAAAATTTTTCTGATCCAACAGTAACGGATAATCCATCCATCTCGTCGGATCCAACGTGTCGCAGCCCAAAGACCTGCAAATCAGGAAGCGGCACAGCAACACATTTCTCGTTTCCGAAGTACTCAATTTCTACCTGCAAATTCTTACCATTCATAATATCCTGCAACGGAAACAAACGCTGGTTTTCTTTGAGGGGAAATCGTTCCCTGCCAATGATAACTGTCGCCTTTACCCCTGCAGGAAACGCTTCAGGAAAACTCAAACGCAGAGGCTGGATAAAATCAACCTCTGCCGGCAGACAAAACCGCCATTGTCTCTCTGGCTGAACCTTTACAAAAAGCTACGCGACTCCAGACTTTTTATCTATTTTCACTCCGGAATCCTGTGACTGCAGAATCACGTCGCCTTTCCGATGCCACCACTCACTGCCATCCAGTGTATATTGCGAAGATATATCCTGTGTTTCAACATCAAAAAAGACAATGTCCATTCCCTGGGCGCACTTCCCGCCCTGACAGGACACATCCGGTTCGAATCCGACAAGCCGCGTTCCAGATGGGATCATATCCAGTAATGCGCTGTTTTTATCAATGACAACAGGATAGCGTACGGTCTTTCCACCTTGTTTTGCAATGATATTTCCAGTCAGATTTTTTCCGGCCCGGACATAGGCCCACAGCTTGCCGCGAACAACAGGAGATGTGGAATTTTGCCATATTACCCCTCCATTCGGTATTGCCGGGCTAAAAAGTGTTGGCGGAGTAAAGGTATCATCACCCTTCAGCTTCATGGTCAGCTTCCAGTCCTGAACAGCAAACTCCTGTTCTGACTGGCTGCCAGGGACACCGGGCATATTCCCGGAGTCCACAGGCTCAGGGTTCAGCCGTAAAACAATCTCCTTTTGGGCGGGCAGAATCAACTGCTTTTCATGCAGAAAAAAATCAAGAGGCAGGTCAAGTACTTTTCCGTCAAATCTTTCCACCACAAATAAAGGTACACTATCCCCGCTCAATGAGAGGGTAACATCATTTTTCCGGGGCAAAAGCTTTAAGCGGAAAACAGAATCAGGAGAAGTGAGGATAGTTTGAATGTCAATGTTTTTTACTCCTTTTTCCAGCAGATACCAGGAATTACCAGCCGTGGATATTTCCATATCCATATCCTTGTAATGCGCCTGGGTTATCTGCTCAAGCTGCGAAAACACATCTGACTTCTCCTCTTCCTGCCGGAAACGAAACAGAGGC
>CAYUOB010000163.1:0-4843 GCA_964446145.1 uncultured Desulfobacula sp. | reverse complement strand
CGATATTCGTAAAATTATGCTATGATGATATCAGCCATGTTTTGACAATGAAGCGCAGATATCAGAATTATTAACCATTTACCAGGGAGGACGCCTGCCAGAATATTGCCGGGATCCGTACAGGTCATTGCCTATACAGGGGTGGTTCAGATTGTGTAACCCGGGCGTTGTGTGGCATGCTGGAATTTCAATAATAGTAGATATAAAAGGAGTTGCATAAATGAATATCACCGTTATTGGTGCAGGAGCCATGGGCAGCCTCTTCGGGGGTATCATGGCTGAATCAGGCCATGATGTCAGGCTGCTGGATATCTGGGAAGAACATGTGAATGCAATAAATGAAAACGGCCTGTCCATTGAATATGAAGGCAAAACCAGAAATATCCCTGTAAAGGCATTTGCCGGACCGGATAATATCCCTGAATCAGAGCTGGTGATTCTTTTTGTCAAGTCCCCACAGACGGCTGAGGCTGCAAAAACAGCCCCTGCCCTTATTTCGGACAAAGGTTTTATTCTTACGCTTCAGAACGGGATGGGCAATGCTGATATAATTGGAGATATTGCAGGCAAAGACAGAGTGATTGCAGGAACAACCTCGCATGGTGCCACTTTACTTGGGCCGGGACGCATACGTCATGCAGGCGTGGGAAAAACCATTGTTGGGCTGTGGGGCGGGGGAGACCCGAAATATGTGGATCATATTGTGGAAGCCATGTCAAAGGCTGGAATCACAACCATTTATGATGCTGATATAAAAAAAATAATATGGGAAAAACTGCTGGTCAATGTCGGAATCAATGCAATCACCGCGCTGACAGGAATCAGAAACGGGCAGATCCTTGATATGGAAGTTACCCGTAAACTTTCAGAAAATGCTGTCATGGAAGCCATGAAGGTTGCCGGCGCTCTTGGAATAAAGGTTCGTGAAGATGCAGCGGAATATACACTTGAAATAGCTGAAGCCACGGCAGGCAACCGTTCCTCCATGGGGCAGGATGTTGATAACCACAGGATAACAGAGATCGCCGCAATCAACGGGGCTGTTGTGGCTGCTGCAGGAAAACTGGGCATTTCTGTGCCTGTGAACACAACTCTCATGGCGCTTGTTGAAACCCTTCAGGCCCATTACGATAGTTAGGGAGTGGTATATGTGGAGGATTCTAAGATTTTAAGGAGAAAAAAATGGCAAAATCCAAGGTAAGCGTTCTGGATATCCAGAAAGCAAAGCAGGAAAACAGAAAACTTGTAATGATTACAGCCTATGACTATCCATTCGGGCTTATGGCTGATCAGGCAGGTGTCGACATAGTGCTTGTCGGTGATTCTTTGGGCATGGTTGTTATGGGGCTTGAAGGCACGGTTGCTGTAACCATGGATCAGATGGTCCACCATATAAAGGCTGTTGTGAGAGGATGTAAATCCCCGCTTATTGTCGGAGACATGCCCTTTATGAGCTATAATGTTTCGATTTCCGATGCAATCACCAATGCAGGCCGCCTGATGAAGGAAGGCGGATGCGATGTTGTCAAGCTGGAAGGCGGACGTGATTTTGCTCCCACCATTGAGGCGATTGTCAAGGCTGGGATTCCGGTACAGGGGCATATTGGACTGACTCCACAGACAGCAAGCGCGCTTGGGGGATTTAAAATGCAGGGTAAAGATGCAAAAGCTGCCATGAAAATTGTGGATGATGCAAAGGCACTGGAAGATGCAGGCGTTTTTTCAATGATTCTGGAGGCAGTCCCGGCTCCGCTTGGAAAACTCATTGCTGAAACGGTCAAAGTTCCTGTTATAGGTATCGGAGCAGGAGTTGATGTTGACGGTCAGGTATTGGTAACCCACGATATGATAGGCCTGTTTGATAAGTTTGTTCCCAAATTTGTTAAACAATATATGCAGATCCGTCCCGCCATAATTGATGCCATCAGGGAATATAAGACAGATGTGGAATCAGGCCAGTTTCCGGGGCCTGAACATTCATTCTCCATGTCAGATGAAACCATTGGCGAACTTAAGAAGATGATGTCCTGATGGACAGGCCCGGGTAAATTTCATGCCCGGGCTTTCATTCCTGGCTTGCTTCCATTGCCACCATGTCAGGCCTGCCCGTCAGAGTGGCAACAATTGTTCTTCCCATGAAAACCGGTTCCCCTGTGACACTTACAGGTGTCTGGTCTCTCGTTTCAAACCTGATATCTGTACTGCTCGTACCGGAAGACCTGGCCTGCCGGATTATCATTGCTTTCAATTGTGACCTGGCAAATTTATCAGCTTGGCCAATTGATTTGAAGGTCTGGGCCCCTGCAATGCCTTCCACAATAAAATCACCCTGATCTGTTGGTGCGATTCGTGCCTGTTTTCTTATTTGTATTTTGCTTACAATGGCGCCCAGCGCATTTGCCACTTCAGCATTTTCAGGAAGCACTGCCCTGGCATTCAATGGTTTTACAGCTTTTGAAAGAAAATATCTTACAGGGGCTCCTATTCCGATGACAGGCCTTTTAAGGTTTATGCTGATACTGTAATGCGGGGTGCCGCCTGTAAACATATTTTTTATGAATGTTTTGCATACAGGACAGGAATCAAGGAAGTCCGGGTCTGTTTCATCATCAAGCTGGCGTTTGAGAATCTGCATTGTTAAAAGATCTGTGCCCATGTTCAGCAGCTCTGCAGCAAGGTCTGCCACGGATTTTTTCGTCAGTTTGGCAAAAATACCTGCATAGGCTCTGGCGGATTGGCCATTCCATCTGGTGAACCTGCCGGTGATGTGCAGAAGGTCTGTCATGGTGAGCCCGCATCTTTGAACCAGACAATTCTCTTCAAGCCGTTTGAGCGGAAGACTGGTATGGGTCAGCGTCTGCATTTTTTCACTGAGTTCATCAATGGACATGGGCCTTGATTCAAGCAGGGAAATGATCCTGCTTTCAGATGCGGACAATTCACCAATATTCTGCCTGGATCCTGTAAGGGCAATGATATGCATTTTTTCTGAAGAGCCAGAGTAACGCGATATATCGTTTTCAAGGTATTTAATTGCTTTTTTTATCCCTGAATTGGAACGGCCCAGCCATGAAACAGGGCCAACCCTTGCAGGGCCTATGGTAAAGGTTCCTTTTTCAAGTTCAATAAGGCTGTCTCCGCCAAGTCCGGCTGTCCTGATTTCCAGGGCTTTGACATGGGTTCTGTGACCTCCCACATTGGAGCCCTGCATGTTGAGACTTACATTTCCCCTGCTCAGAGCTGCTGTGTCGGTTGTGGTTCCTCCCATGTCCACAACAAGGGCATCATTGAGTCCTGTGAGATGTCTTGCGCCTGCCACACTTGCTGCCGGGCCTGAAAGTATGGTTTCAACAGGCCTTTTTTTTGCCATGGCTGCACTCATCAGTGTCCCGTCTCCTTTGACCACGACAACCGGTGCTTTTATGCCCTGGCGGGCCAGTACCTTTTCAAGATCGTCCAGAAGATGTGTGAGTCTTGGAATGATCCTGGCATTCAGCATGGCAGTCACTGCCCTTGTCTGAAAATTCAATGTGTCTGACAGCTCATGACCGCATGATACAAACAAGCCGGTATGGTGTGTCAGAATATCCTTTACCCTGAGTTCATGTTCCGGGTTTATGGACCCTGCATATCCTGAAACTGCAAATGCATTTACTCCACAGGTATTGATCATGGTATCTGCAACCGTCTTGATTTCATCGGGATCAGGGGGCTGAACCTGTCTGCCTGAAATATCCATCTGTCCTGCAACGACAGCTTTTGGATTATGGTCAATACCGTGCTCAGCTCCGGAACCTGGCGGCGGCATAAGGATCATGCCAACGGTCTGCCCTTCACCTTCAACAATGGCATTGGTTGCAAGTGTTGTTGAAAGAGAAACAAGTTCAACCTGTTCAAGCCTTTTATTGTCAAGTTTTTGCAGGGCATTGGCAATGCCCTTTGTATAATCCCATCTTGTGGTCAGAGCCTTGGCTTTGCTGCAGATAATATCCTTTTCAAAATCATGGATGACAGCGTCTGTATAAGTGCCCCCGGCATCTACGCCAAGGCCTGTTTTAATATGGTTTTCTCCGGAACCAGCCTGTGTTTTTCCTGTCTCAACATGATGTATTCCAGCCGGTTCCGTAACCGGAGCTCCTGTACAGAGACTTGAATGAACAGCATCAAATCCCGTGACATGGCCTTCAGGCACAAACAATATATCGTCATTTGAATGTTTGCAGGTGAGCAATTCCACGATGAGCCTGCTGTTTCCCTTGATTTTATGATATTCCCAGTTGAATTGTTCAGCCATTTTGCGGGCTGATTTTTCATGCAGGGAATTTTTTCTGATTCCTGTATCAATAAATGCTGCACGCTGATAATTTTTCTGCCATGAATTGAGAAAATCAAATGTCTGTCTGGCTGCTTTCTGCCCATGCTTTCTGGCAATTTCATCGAATTCCAGTTTCTGGTCTCCGAACCAGGCCCAGTGGCTGTTTTCTGACATGATTTCCGTGTCTGCTTCGCACCATCCTGCGGAAAGATAGTAGGTGCCGGGATATTTTTTAAATTCTTTTTTATAGGCATCATCGCCGCCAAGAAAAAGGGAAACGCAGTCATGCACCTTTGGAAGTACCAGTGGAATATTGCGGGCCCTGAGCGAGACCGTGCCTTTGCCGCATATGCCATACCCGATTATGATCCTTGTGTAAAGCCCAGTTGCGCTGATTTTGTCAATCGCGGCCTGCAGTTTTTTTCTCAGTCGTTCAGGATTGTTGTGCAGGCCTGCCGGCATGAACTGAAATTCCGTGTCAAGCCCAAGCTTTTCTGCATGGTATTTTATGTCAACGGCAAGAACGCC
>CAYUOB010000162.1:0-4863 GCA_964446145.1 uncultured Desulfobacula sp. | reverse complement strand
TCAGGGCCGAGTTTCTCCTTGATATCAGCAATGGCCTGCTGGATATTGGCAGCTTTGAAAACTTTTCTATTCATTCTTCAGACTTACCTTTCCATTTGCCTGTAAATTAATATCATCGACTATTTCCGCATGAGACACAACAAAGACAGACGGCAGAGAAGGCTCAATCAATTTTCTGAAATGCCTTCTGATACCGGGCGATGTCATGACAACAGGCTGGGTATTGAGGCTTACCTGCTGTTCCACCTGTTCTGTCACAGCCTTGATCACCTCTTCAGCAAGCCTGGGATCAAGGGCAAGATATGAACCATGTTCCGTGTGTTTGATGTTTTTCGACAGAATCTCCTCCAGATTCCTGTCAAGCATGATGACCTGCAAGACCTTGCCGTCCTGAAGATACGGTGCAAGCATGGCCTTGGCAATTCTCTGGCGGACATATTCAGTGAGCAGATCAGGATCCTTGCCCATGGGAGCGAAATCTGCAAGTGTTTCAACAATGGTAAGAAGATCCCTGATGGAAATTCTTTCCCGCAAAAGATTCTGAAGCACTTTCTGCACAGCACCGAGGCTGAGCAGATTGGGTACAAGTTCCTCAACAGCCTTTGGATTTGTCTTGGCAAGGTTGTCAAGCAGGTGCTGTACATCCTGCCTGCCAAGCAGGTCATGGGCATTATTTCTTACAATTTCAGTAAGATGAGTGGCAATAACAGTTGAATTATCCACAACAGTATAACCTGCAAACTTGGCTTCTTCCTCCATGTCCTGGGGTATCCACTTGGCAGGAAGATTGAATGCAGGCTCTGTTGTGTCTATACCCTCAATTTCCTGGGCAGTGCCCCCCGGATCCATTGCAAGAAAATGATTCACCATAAGCTCTGCGCCTGCAACTTCCACCCCCTTGATGAGCAGACGGTATTGGGCAGGATTCAGGTTAAGATTATCCCTTATATGTATGGGTGGTATAATGATTCCCATTTCAGTTGCAAACTGCCGCCTTATGGCCCTGATCCGGCCAAGCAGTGTTCCGTCCTGCTGTTTGTCAACAAGCGGGATCAGGCCGTAACCCACCTCAAGCTCAATTGTATCAAGGTTCAGAAGATGATCAACATCCTCAGGGCTTCCAGAGGCTTCCTGTTCTGCCTGTGCTTCTGCTTCTGCGGTTTCTGCCTTGCGTGTGGTTTCCTCTTTTCTTAAAAAATACCAGGCAAATGTACCAAGCGCCACTCCAAGCGTCATGAAAGGAATGGATGGCAGCCCCGGAATAAGGCCCATGCAGAACACAATGACAGCACCGATGAATACAGGGGTTGAACTTGCAAGAAGATGACTGGCAAACTCCTTGCCCATTTTCATTTCAGACCCTGCCCTTGATACAAGCAGGCCTGCTGCTGCAGAAATCAAAAGAGCCGGAATTTGTGAAACAAGCCCGTCTCCCACAGTCAGAAGAGTGTAATTTGCAAGTGCTTCCTTTATTCCCATGCCCTGCTGGAGAACCCCTATTACAAAACCTCCTATTATATTGATCAAAGTTATGACAATACCTGCAATGGCATCACCGCGCACAAATTTTGAGGCACCGTCCATGGCTCCGTGGAACTCAGATTCCCTTGCAATGGCCTTGCGCCTTTCACCTGCTTCTATTTCATCTATCATACCTGCATTGAGGTCTGCATCAATGGCCATCTGTTTCCCGGGCATTGCATCAAGGGTGAATCTTGCCGCAACTTCTGCAATTCTGCCCGCACCCTTGGTGATTACAAGAAAATTTATGAGAACAAGTATGATGAACACCACAAGCCCCACAACATAATTGCCGCCCACAACAAAACTTCCAAAAGACTTGATGATGGCTCCTGCGGCAAGCGGGCCCTCACTGCCGTGCAGAAGGATAAGGCGGGTGGATGCAACATTGAGGGAAAGCCTGAACAATGTCAGCACAAGCAGAAGGGAAGGAAAAATTGCAAATTCAAGGGGTGCTGTTGTATACATGGTTGTTATCAGCACCACAACGGCAAATGAAATATTCAAAGCCAAAAAAAAATCAAGCACCATGGGGTGCAAAGGCAGGATCATGGCCATGAGAATCCCTATAAAGGCAATGACCATCAGAATATCTGAAGATTCTTTTCTGATCCCTGCAATTATTGATGTTCTGTCTGCTGCCATTTAAACTCCTGATTGATTTTTATCCAGTATTTGACACAGGTGCCAAATTATTGTCACAAACACAATCATGCTCTGCCCTTTAACTTGTACACATATGCCAGCAATTCCGCCACTGCCTGATATAATTGTGCCGGAACCTGCTGACCTATATCCACATTACTATACAAATTCCGGGCCAGATCCTTGTCCTCCACAAGAGGAACATTATTTTCCATTGCAATTTTTCTGATATTTGCTGCAACAGGGCCTGCTCCCTTTGCCAGCACAACCGGTGCATCCATTGTTTCTCCATCATATTGCAGAGCCACAGCAAGGCGAGTGGGGTTGGTTACAACAACATCTGCCTTGGGAACATCAGCCATCATGCGCTTTCTTGCAGCTTCATGCTGAAGCTGTCTGATTCTGGATTTTACCTGGGGGTCACCTTCGGTCTGTTTTGTTTCATCCTTGACTTCCTTTTGGGTCATTTTCTGATCTTCCAGAAATTTCCATTTCTGATATGCATAATCAAGTATTGCCACAATAATCATGATCAGGCATGATTTGATGAAAATCCAGAAAGACACCTTAAGAATAAATAAAAGTATATAACCTGTGCTGTGGTCATGAAGATGGGAGATATCAGTCAGTTCCCCTTTTATGGCATAATAAGCCACAATGGAAACCACCCCCACCTTGACAAGGGTTTTTGTAAATTCCACCACAGCCCTTGATGAAAATTTCTGTTTAAACCCGTTTATGGGATCAAGCCTGGACAGTTTGGGTTCAAGCGATTCCCATGAAACCGTAAAACCGACCTGGGCAAAATTTGTCACAAGGGCAATCAGACAAATGGCACCCATGACAGGAATCAAAGCAAGGATTATCTGCTGAGTATGAAAAGCAAGCATCCGGACAACTTCATTTTTTGTAAAAAATGGAACATGGGTAAAAACAAGATTGAAATGAAACACACCCAGCAGAATATTATAAATATACCAGGCAGAGGCATAAAGTGTTACAGCTCCTGCAAGAAGCACAAACACAGAAGGAATCTCAATGCTTTTTGCAACCTGACCTTCCTCCCTTGCCTTGGAAAGCTTCCGCGACGTCGGGTCTTCGGTTTTCTCTCCGCCACTTTCCGGATCTTCAGCCATAGCCTAATCCCTTATCCCCTGCCTGCAAAATAAAGAAAATATGTCAGCAGTTCCTTGAATCCTGTGACATATTCCCTTGTTATGATTACAACAATCTGAAGAGTCAGCCCGAAAAGGATCAGGCCTGCAACAATCTTCAGAGGAAAAGCCACAATCATGACATTCATCTGCGGAGAAAATTTGGCTATAAGCCCGAATCCCACACTGACGAACAAAAGAGAGGCAATAACGGGCGCACCTATTTTAACTGCCAGCAAAAACATCTGACCGCCCAGTTCAACTATTTTTGCCATCATGACCTTGTGCATTGCAAAAAAACCGACAGGCACCAGCCTGAAGCTGTCGATCATGGCAAGAAACATTATGTGGTGGCCATTGAGAAGAAGAAACACAAGCACACATACCCAATAACCAAGCTGATCCATAATTGAGACATTTGCCCCGGTCTGGGGATCTATCACATTTATCATGGCAAAGCCCATCTGAAACCCTATGACCTGACCTGCAAGCTGAACAGAGGCAAAAAAAATGCGCAGACACAATCCCAGGGTCAGCCCTGTCATGGCCTCACCAGCAATCAAAAGCCCTGTTGCACCCGCGTTCATTGGAAACCTTGAAATATCCACATGAACCACTGGATAAAAAAGAAGTGCAACCACAAGGGCAAGGCCGGTCTTCAGTCTGTTGGGAAAAACATTTGAGGAAAAGACAGGCATCATGAAAAGGATTACACTGACCCTCATCAGCACAAGAAGATATACCCTGATCCTGTCAGGGTCAATGAGGTTGAGAACTTCCACGGCAGCACCTTTCAGCGGATATACATGGGAATATTCTTCAGTACATGGGCTGTAAATGTTGTAAGCTGATCCAGCATCCAGGGAGCTGCAAACAAAAGTCCCAGAAATACGGCAATTATCTTGGGAACAAAAGTCAAGGTCATTTCCTGTACCTGGGTAACAGCCTGAAACACACTGACAACAAGGCCTGCAACAAGGCCAAGACCCAGCATTGGCATGGAAAGATAAATTGTAAGCATTATGGCCTGTTTTGCAAATGCGACTATGAACTCAGGGGTCATGGTTATACTCCAAAACTTTTTAATAAAGAGCCTGAAAGCAGATGCCAGCCGTCAACAAGGACGAAAAGCATGAGTTTGAAGGGTAAAGAAATCATTACAGGCGGAAGCATCATCATCCCCATTGCAAGAAGCACGGAAGCCACCACCATATCTATCACAAGAAAAGGTATATAAAGAACGAATCCTATTATAAAGGCGGTTTTAAGTTCACTGATGACATAGGCAGGAATCAGCACCAGCAGGGATACATCATTCCTTGTCCGGGGTTTTTTCATGTCAGCGCCTTTGACAAAAAGCGCAAGGTCACTTTCCCTGGTGTTGGCCAGCAGAAACTTGCGGATAGGAATCTGGGCCTTTTCAAATGCCTTGTCATATGCAAGTTCATGTTCAAGGTATGGGTTCAGTGCCTGGTCGTAAATCTGCTGTGCCACAGGCCGTATAATAAAAAAAGTCATGAACAGGGCAAGGCCTATGATAACC
>CAYUOB010000161.1:0-4865 GCA_964446145.1 uncultured Desulfobacula sp. | reverse complement strand
ATTGAAGTATGAAAAAAGAATTATACGGCATACTCCTGTGTTTTCTGATTATATTTTCAGGTGTCAGCCTTTTTACATATCATGCTTCCGATCCGTGTGCCGGTAATCATTTTTACACTGTTCCGGCCCATATCCATAATGCATTCGGCCTGGTTGGAGCGCATTTTGCCGGAGCCGCAGTTGCTGCATTCGGACTCGGCGCTTTCTGGATTCCTGTTATCATAACCCTTTTAAGCTTTTGTGTTTTAAAACAGCGCTCATCCACCATAATCTGGTTGACGGTGCTGGGGGGATTTATTCTGATGATAACCTCGGGCGGGCTGCTGTTTCTTCTGAAAGATACCTATGAGTTCGGTTCGACCAGGATATCATCAGGCGGAGCAGCAGGAATATTCACAGCCTCTGTCCTGTTGAAATATGCCAATCCTTTTGGGTGTGTCATCATACTTGTGTGTTTTTTTCTTGCGGGATTCATTTTTGCCACAGGGATATCCGTTACCTGGCTTGTTACAGCGTTTAACAGAAAAATATTCGCGGCATTGAAAAAAACAAAAGAGACCACAGGCCAGTTATATGATTCTGCTGCTGAGCGGTTCAAAGGTTTCCGCCGGACAATAATCAATGCGGTGAAACAGATGAAACCCGTGCAGGCCGGTGATACTGCACCTGAGTTGGAACAATGTGTAATACCATCTGCCAGGGATGCACATGAGCATTTGCCTGAGCCTGCCCCAAGCCATGCGCTGGCTGAAGATTCAGGTTCCAGCCCGGAGATTGTGGAACTGCATCTTAATGACAATGAATTTGATCCTGGCCGGGAATTTGATGACATTCGTGAGCATACAGAGTTCAGCCTGCCCCATATTTCATTTCTGGATGAGAAGAAAAAAGTCAGGAAAAATATTGATACAGAACTTTTAAAGGAAAAGGCAAAGGTTCTGGAAACAAAACTCAATGATTTTAACGTGCTTGGTGAAATTGTTGAAATTTTACCTGGCCCTGTTATCACCACGTTTGAATACAGGCCCGCTCCAGGGGTCAAGATAAGCAGGATCGCAGGACTTTCAGACGATCTTGCCCTGGCTCTCAGCGCCATAAGCATCAGGATCGTGGCTCCCATTCCGGGCCGCGATGTTGTAGGTATTGAGATTCCCAATGAAGAAAGGGAAATTGTCAATTTAAGGGAATTGATTGGTTCAAGGGAATTTGTACAATCTGATTCGCTTCTGACCCTTGCCCTTGGAAAGGATATTCTCGGGCGTCCGGTTGTGACCAGCATGGATTCCATGCCCCATCTTCTGATTGCAGGCGCCACAGGAACCGGAAAAAGTGTCGGTCTGAATTCCATGATCATAAGCCTTTTGTACAAAAGCACACCCGATGAGGTTAAAATGATCATGATAGACCCGAAACGCATTGAACTGTCTGTGTACAATGATATTCCACACCTTATTTCTCCTGTGGTCACGGACATGAAAAAGGCTACCAATGCACTTTTCTGGGCTGTACGGGAAATGGAAAGAAGGTATGAACTGCTTGAGCACAGCGGCCTGAGAAATATTGTCCAGTACAACAGGATGGTGGAATCTCTGCCTGATGCAAAGGAGCCTGACTCTGATGATGGTGAAACTGACAATGAGACTGCTGAAAAGCTTCCCTATATTGTGGTGATCGTGGATGAGCTTGCAGACCTTATGATGGTTGCTTCCAAGGATGTTGAATTCGCCCTGACAAGGCTTGCACAGATGGCAAGGGCTGCCGGCATTCATCTTATCATTGCGACCCAGCGTCCTTCTGTGGATGTGCTGACAGGGAGCATCAAGGCCAATTTTCCCACAAGGATTTCCTTTCAGGTTTCATCCAGGGTTGATGCAAGAACGATTTTTGACGGCGGAGGTTCCGAAAATCTTCTTGGAAACGGGGATATGCTTTTCTGCCCTCCCGGAACAGGTAAACTTGTGAGAATTCAGGGGGCTTTTATTTCGGAAAAGGAGATTTCAAGGGTCACAGGATTTCTGAAGAAACAAAAACCTCCTGAATATATTGAAGATATTACAATGGGCCCGGACAAGGGTGATGAAACCCAGTTTGATGAATCAGACTATGATGAAAAATATGATGAAGCAGTGGCTCTTGTTACCAAGACGCGCCAGGCTTCAATTTCATTTGTCCAGCGCAAGCTGCGCATAGGCTATAATCGTTCGGCAAGACTGATTGAGATGATGGAGCATGAGGGCATAATAGGCCCTCAGATCGGATCAAAGCCAAGGGAGATTCTGGTAAAATCATATGATGAAGATTGATTTTGGGATATGGGAAAGGATCCGGGGTTTCATGGATCGCAGCGAAGCCGATCGCCTTTATGAAGTTTCCCTTGAAGCTGCTGCCATGGGCCCTGTGCTTGAAATCGGAAGCTATTGCGGAAAATCAGGCTATGTCATAGGGTCGGCATGCATGCAGCATGGGAGTGTGCTGTTTTCCATTGACCATCACAGAGGGTCTGAGGAACAGCAGCCAGGGGAGCAGTTCTTTGACCCTGATCTGTTCGACCCTGTCCTGTCACGTGTCAACACTCTGCCGTTTTTTCTTGAGACCATTGAAAAAACAGGGCTTGGAAATACGATTGTCCCTGTTGTTGCTGATTCAAAACTTGCAGGAAAAATGTGGAAAACACCGCTTGCCATGGTGTTTATTGATGGAGGGCATTCATTTGAGGCTGTCGCAAATGACTATTCCATCTGGAGTTCACACCTGATGCATGGGGGTTTTCTGGTGTTCCATGATATTTTTTGGGACCCTGAAAAAGGAGGGCAGGCTCCCCGCAGGGTTTATGAATCCGCAATTGACTCCGGCAACTTCCATGTGCTTGAAATGACACATACCCTCGGTGTTCTTAAACGCAGATAATTGAAAATGGTTCATAAGGATGTTTCCATGATTGAATCCGTAATTGACAGAATAAAGGAATATTATCTTGAGCTTCTGCCCTTTAACAGGGTATTGGGCATTGAAATTATCAGCCTTGATTGTGAAACTGGCAAGGCTGTAACATGTTTTGACATGAAGCATGAGCTCATTGGGAACTCTGCCCACGGTATTCTGCACGGCGGAGTGACTGCTTCTGTGATTGACCTGACAGGCGGGCTTTCAGCCCTTGTTTCATGCGCAAGGTTTAATATGGATGAGCCGGTTGAGGTGATTGAAAAAAAACTTACATCTTCTGCCACCATTGACATGCGCGTGGACTATCTCAGGCCCGGCAGGGGCAAACGCTTTACATGCACAAGCCGGCTCATACGGGCCGGCTCAAGGATTGTCGTGTCAAAAATTGACCTTGAAAATGAAAAACATATCAGGATCGCAACCGGGACAGCTTCCTATCTGATAGGATAGGGAAGCATGGCATGGCCGGGGCTTAGAATTCTGTTTCTGCCTTTGCCATTTCAACCACAGGCATGGCAGTATTCCTGTATTTTTTTGTCAGGTTCAGTGCTTTTTGTGAGATACCTGAGTAAAGCAGCCTTGCTGTGGCGGAATATCCCTTTTCCGGTACAAATCCCAGATTAAAGCTGCGCGTTACAGTCTGGCCGGCTTTTATGCGGGTGTCTTCTATTATCTGCCTTGCCTTGGATACATTGATTACTTTGTTTGCATTTTCATCGCCGAAAACCGTTCTGAATACTGCCGTGCCCTTTGAAAGCATATTGCTGCTGTCAGGAATGCCCAAGGAAAATTCAATTTTTCCTGCTTTGTTTTTTACAATGATTTCAAGCCAGACCTGGCGCAGGTCTGCCACTCCTGTGGGTATGCTGTGGCCTGCTCCTGTATTGGATATTTTTACAATCAGTTTTCCACTGCCAGCTTTTGAAGTGTCAATGGAAACATTGGCCGCATGTTTCAGACGCTGACGCGCCATTTCAAGTCTTGTCTCATCTGATTTCAGCCCGGGGATCATCGTATTGGCTCCGACAAAATAATGGGTAAAAATATGCGGCCTTGATATGCTGTCTTCTGTGATGGATCCGGGATTGGCAGGCCTTGGTGTGGAACCTGTCGCTGGTATGCCCGGTCTCTGGAACATGTGGCAGCCCTGACAGGTGACTCTTGTCCGGGGGTCATCTGTGTTGTAGGGGCTTTTTTCCCATTCCGAGTAGGTTGTTTCAAGGGCAGTTCCGAAAACAACATGTTTTACATCATGGCATGTCCCGCATATTGTTGAATCTGTGTGCATCCTTGAAAATTGTGTTTCATGGTAGTCAGGTTCACAATCCTTAAACGGGCCGTGTTTGATTCCAGGGTCATCTTCTCCTGATCCGGGTTCAATAACAAGGCCATTGTTGTACATGCGGGTAATGTCAACGGCAGAATGGCAGTAATCGCACTGGATGCCCTTTGTTGCAATTTCAGGTGTCTTTGACAGGTCGTCTGACAATTTCATGGGAAATCCCGATATAAATCCTATTGGTGTGTGGCATTTGACACATGAGTCTGCTTCCTTTATTTCTCCTGCATTTTTTAACCCTTTTCTCAGGGCAAGGGCAATGCTGTTGTATAAAGGATCTTCATGTGCAAGGTGATGCAGGGAATTTTCCCATTGTCCGCCGATCTGAGAATGGCAGTCTGTGCAGACTTCATGGGGTATAAAACGTTCAAGGGTGATTTTTTTATCCTGGCCTGCCTGTGCTGCCATAACATGGGATACAATACAGGCAACAGCCATGACAGGTGTAATTGATGCAATAAGAATTTTAATAAATGCTCTCATTGATGTTCAACCTCCTGTTTTTTCATTTTTTTAAGCTTATGCCTGAATTTTTCACAAGGATCATCATAGGAAACCCTTTGCGTAAACCATAAAAAATCAG
>CAYUOB010000160.1:0-5049 GCA_964446145.1 uncultured Desulfobacula sp. | reverse complement strand
CAGTTCACGACTTTCTGCAAATTCAGACATGTCTGGGCCAAAAAATACAGGCTTTGCAAGTGCAGCAGGCTCCTGAGGATTGTGCCCCCCACTGTTTACAAGCGATCCCCCTGTAAATGCCGCATTGCACAAACCATATAATTTTGCAAGCACACCCATGGAATCCACCAGAATTACATTGCTTCGCTGCCCGTAATTGGCCGGCGTCTGCGACATGAGCCTGGCTTTAATGCCTAAATTTTCAAAATCAGCCCTGATCAAACTACATCTTGCAGGATCCCTCGGAGCCAGAATCATGATAAAATTCCCATTGTCTGAAATCATTTCACGGAATACCTGTGCCAGAATTTTTTCTTCGCCTTCATGGGTACTCCCTGCAACAAAAACAAAATCTGTATTAAGATCAATTCCAAAATCTCCGGCAATCTGTTCAATCTCATCCTTTTCCACAATAATGGCGGGCTGGTCAAACTTGATATTGCCCGCAGCCACCACTTTGGATTCATCAAGGCCGAGCCTGCGGAACCTGCGTCTGTCATGTTCTCCCTGTGTCAATACAGCAGACAGCCCGGAATAGAACATTCTGCAAAGCCCCGGCAGCATCAGGCAGCGTTTCAGGGATCTGTTGGAAAGCCTTGCATTTACAAGGACAACAGGAATATTGTTACGCTTCATTTTCCAGAGAAATCCCGGCCACAGGTCTGTTTCCACAAGAATTACCATATCAGGGCTTATCCTGTTCAGTATCCTTGTGACACAAAATCCAATATCAAAGGGAAAATATCCAAGCTGCGCCACAATACCGGGATTGTCTCCCATAAAGATGCTGGAAGCCATATCATATCCGGTCTTTGTGGAAGCGGTAAAAATTATTTCCAAATCATTAAAATGATTTTTCAGGCCAATGACAAGGGGCAGGGCTGATTTGACTTCACCAACGGACAAGGCATGAACCCAGATTCTTTTTCTGAAGGCCCTGTCAGGAGACAGACCAGAATTGAACCCGAGGCGCTGCACAAGGTTGGCCCTTCTTTTTGGCGAAAATACCCAGATAAATGGTATGAACGGCAGCATGAGAATAAAAACAATATATGCTGCAAGCTCATAAAAAAAAATCATCAGTACCATACTCCTGGCGCTACTCAGTGTGCATAAGATACAGAATACTGCAACTTAAGAAAAAGATATTGGTTATCCAGGCACTTATCACAGGCGGCAGTATGCTGCCATATCCCAGGGAAAGGCAGAATCCATACATGATCCAGTATACAAGAGCAATCAATATGCCAACGGCTATACCAAGAGGCATATTATTCCTTACAAAGGCTTTCATACCGGTTGCAGCCCCTGTCAGTGCCATGATGATGCATACAAACGGGAATGCGATTTTGCCGTTCATGTCAACCTTGTATATTGTGGCATCATACCCTTCATGCTCCACCTTGGATATATATTTTCTCAATGCTATTATACTCATTTCATCAGATCTTTTTACAATTTCACCCAGGTCATCTGGCTTTAAATCAAGGTCAATCCTTTTTTCAGGATAAATTTTAACACGATATTCCATTGAATCAGGCAGCCTTGTCTGTTCCACAATATTTTCAAACACCCAGGTTCCACGGTGATAACGCCCTTTTGCGGCATCAATACGGGAATCAATGACAAAATTTTTTCCAAGCCCTGTGATGGTGATCCCTGCAAGGGACCTGGTCACGGGGTCAAAATAATTTATGTGAATAAACCTGCTGTCGGATTTCATCCATATATCCCTGCGTGCAGACAGGTATCTGTGCTGTTTTTTTATTATATTATCATGGATATAATTGGTTTTTGACATAAAAACAGGAATTATTGTCTCCCCGAGCAGATATATTAAAACAGCCAGAACAATACCGGCCAGAACAGCGGGCCGCACCAGATAATACACACTGATCCCGCTTGACCTTACTGCAAGAAGCTCATTATTCCTGTTCATGATTCCGAAGACTATAATGGTTGCGAGCAGAACACATGCCGGTGTCAGTTGAACAAACATGAAAGGCACTTTTAAAAGCACATAACCAAAAGCCCCGATAAGTGAAAGCTCTGCATGAAGGAACCTGTCTATTTTTGAAAGATAATCAATGGCAACGAACAGAACCAGAATCACAAGCTGGATAATGAAAAAAATTTTCACAAATTCCCTCAGCCAGTATTTATGCAGACAGGACATCTTTTATATTTTCTTTTTTATGAATATCTTTTTAATTGTTTTCAATAAATTACGTACAAACAAAGGAACAGGGACAGGTTTTTCATTGGCGTTTCTCACAAGAAAAACAATTCCAGTGCACCCGATTACAAGATTGGGAAGCCACATTCCCAGAACCGGAGGGTATTTTCCCGTTTCCCCCAGAGACCATCCCAGAGCCAGAAGACAATAATATACAAGAAAAAAGGAAACTCCCAGCCCAAAGCCTGAAGATTTTCTAAGGGAAACAGATTGTACACCAAGGGGAAAGGCCAGAAATCCCAGAAACAGGCAGGCAAAAGGGATGGATAATTTTTCATGCATGAGCATGACAGCAGCATTCAGCGCAGCCCTGTCACGATGGCTGGAACGGATATAATCTATCAGGTCTTTTATATTTCTTTCGTCAAGTTCCCTTGCAACACTGTTATTACCTTTTCCTGCCTCATCAAGATCAATATTGATATCATAATTGCCGAACTGGATATTATTAACGGAATTATCGTCCATATTCACCTGATTTATCTCTCCATTATACAGCCGTATGGTATATATATGGCCACCTTTGTGCTGAATCAGCCTGCCGGACGGAGCCGCTGAAATACTGACAACCCCCTTTGTTCTTCTGTCCTCAATAAATACATTTGTCAGTTCCTTTGTTTTCATGTCCACATGGGAAACATATACCATTATACCGGCAAGTCCGTTATTGAATCTCCTCTCCTGAAGAGCTGCATCAATACTTTGCTTTGCCAGTTCAATACTTTTTTTCTTAATTGAGAACTTGGCCCAGGGCTCTGCAAAAACAGTAAAAAACAAGGTAAGGGCCACCCCAGCCGTGCAGAATACAAGCACAGGCGGTAAAAGCCTGTAAAGGGAGACCCCCGCACCTTTTAAAGCAATGATTTCATTTTCCTGCGACATGCGCATAAAGGTTATGAGTACAGCTATCATCACGGACATTGGAAAAGTATATTTCAAAAATACAGGCATGGAATAAACAAGCATCATTCCAATTGATGAAAGCCCTGCATTGTAATTAACAACCATGTTGGTGATGGCGGGAATGCGCATCATCAGAAACACAAATGTCAGAAAAAACAGGGTAATTGCAAATGGTGACAGAAACTGCCTGAAAATATACCATGTTATGATGTTCACTTTTTTCATTTCAGGGGGAAAATATCGGTTACAGACCAAATAGTCAAGCATGATCACAAAACATCATTTTTTACGGGCTTCTATTGACACAGAGTTTTTTCAGGTATAGGTGTAACCACGTCGTGTTTAACTGAATATATTGAGGTGGTATTTATGAAAAATTCAAAGTGGACCTTTATTTTTACGATTGTTCTTATGGTTATGACGGCTTTGCCGGCATGGGCAGGCCAGAAGAATACCGGTTCAGGAAATCCACACGGCGAATCGGCAGGGCCGGCAGTTTCAGGAATATCACAGATGCCAAAATATGTTGCAGTCACGATGAGCAGGCCTCCCACAACCCTGATTGCAGGGCAGGCCGGCAGTTTTGAGCTCACAGCAAAGCTTGTCAGCACAAAAAATTCAGACAAATCCGCTGCCAGATGGGACCCTGATGTTCAAGTCCCTGTTGTGGTAGGAATTGCAACACCTGTTAAAAGCGGAATCGCATTTATTGATAAAGCCCATCCCGGCAGACCAACTCACCATTTCCTTGCAAAATTTGTCAGGCAGAAGGACAATGTCAACCAGCCCCTGACAATAAAAATAAATTATACCATTGATTCAAGGACAAAAACCGGCAGACATAAACTCTGGATGGATATCATGTCCGATGTCATCACACCTGACGGCAACAAAATTCAGGATGATGGTTTTGCGATTGTACCTGTCAGTGTTGACACTCACCTGAAAACCAAACTTCTGATGCTGCTTGTTGTGATTGTAGCGGTATTTCTGTTTATTGTGGAATGGGTAAGGGTGGATGTTGTGGCCATAGTGATGATGGTTCTTTTGCCTGAACTCAACCTGCTAAACGCCCAGGATACATTCAGGGGATTGAGCAGCAATGCCGTGGTTGCCATCATAGGTGTGATGATCATAAGCTATGGACTGAACAGAGCAGGGCTTGTCAGCCGGCTGATTCAGCCCATGCTGAAAATGGTGGGCAAAAGCCCCAGACGGCTGACAATAATTTTTTCAAGCCTTATAGCGCTTATTTCAAGTGTAATGCAGAATACAGGTGCAGCCGTGCTGTTTCTGCCAGGTATCCGCCTTGCCACATCATACAGGCTCAAAATCCCCATTTCCCGCGTGCTGATGCCAATTGGAATGGCAGCAATTTTAGGCGGCACAATTACAATGATAGGGACAAGCCCTCTGATCCTGCTCAATGATATCCTGCCCCAAGGCATGCCTAAATTCGGATTTCTTGAACTGACACCCATAGGGTTGGCACTTACAATAGGCGGTATTGCATTTCTTTCCACCGGTGGCATGCGTATGCTTGCTAAACTGCCTGCAAGTCAGGAGGAAGTCTGTAACACAGGCTCAGGGGACGGGCTTCTTGATGCATATCCGCAGATATCAGGCCCATATGAAATTGAAGTACCCCATAATTATCTGCCGGACTCAAAACCCCAGAAAGTTACTGATATACGCAGAAAATTTCTTGTCAATATTGTTGCATCAACAAAGGCCAACGGCAAATGTGAAATAGCGCCTCTTCCAGACACTTCCATACAGGCAGGATTTGTCCTGTGCGTTTACGGCCCGGAAAATGCTGTCCGCAAATTTGTTGCAGATTATGGTCTTATCATGAAAGAAGAGCCAAAATG
>CAYUOB010000159.1:0-5055 GCA_964446145.1 uncultured Desulfobacula sp. | reverse complement strand
AACGTTCTGAATATCCTGTCACCTCTTCTGTAATTATTTATGAGGGGGCGGCTGTGGGTGATAACGGAACAGGATATGCGAGACCGCTGCAGGCAGGAGATGTTTTTTTGGGTTTTGCAGAGGCAAGGGCTGACAATAGAGCAGGTTCAGGAGGGGCCGTAAATGTGCGTGTGCGTAGAAAAGGCAGGGTGCTGGTTAATAACCTTACTCCCGGGCTGTCCATTGCTGTAAACAGCAAACCACCGGTTTATATGTCAGATGATGATACCTTTACCCCGGTACCAGAAGGAAACAGCCTGATAGGGTATGTTGACAGGTTTGTTTCAACAGACAGTTTCGTTGTGGCTTTTGATGCTGATCTTGCCAGGGCAGCTCTGCATAATAATACGTTAGAATAATACGTTTAATACAGGAGAAAAAAATAATGGATAAGATTACTTCAAGACAGGTTATAGGCTGGTTTTACCAGACGCTGAATTCTGCTCAGGGCGCTCCATGGATCAATCAGGTATCAAATTATTTTACCAGTGATCAGGATATAGAAGAATATTACTGGCTGGGCATGGTTCCTGCCATGCGTGAATGGATAGGCGGCAGGCAGGCAAAAGGCTTGAAAGAACAGGGTATTCAGATCAAAAACAGGCATTTTGAAGGCACGTTGGAATTCCTGGTAAAACATATGCGCCGTGACAAATCAGGACAAATTAAGGTCAGAATACAGGAACTTGCCAAAAGAGCCAACACGCACTGGGCATCTCTTTTGTCCCAGCTGATTTTGCTGGGAGAATCCCAGCTTTGTTATGACGGCCAGTATTTTTTTGATTCAGATCATAAAGAAGGTGATTCAGGGACTCAATCAAATCTTGTTTCCGTTGATATTTCATCTCTTCCGGCCAGCACTCATGGCGAACCTGCAAACCCCAGTGTCGAAGAAATGCAGCTTGCTATTGCCAGGGCAGTTGCTCAGATTGTCAGTTTCAGGGACAATGCAGGTGAACCCATGAATGAGGACGCAACCCAGTTCCTTGTGATGACTCCGATTTCTTTGATGAATACTGCATTGAATGCTGTTGCAACCCCTTCTCAGGTTGCTGCTTCTCAGACCGCGTTGGAAGGTTTGAAACAGAATTTTTCAATCAGTGTTACAGGTAACGCAAGGTTGTCTGCCTGGAGTGACAAATTTACTGTTTTTCGTACAGACAGTTTTATCAAATCGTTTATCAGGCAGGAGGAAACCGGTGCAATCATGAAGGCAAAAGCAGAAGGTTCAGAATATGAATTCGATAATGATGCGCATCAGTATGGCGTTGATTCCTGGCGCAATGTTGGCTACGGATACTGGCAGAATTCGTGCCTGATACACATGGTCTGATCCTGACAGGAGGCAAATCAAATGAAAAAATACCGTGTTATAAAACCATTGAATTTGTTTTGTGGACAGATAAAACTCAGCGCATCACAGGCAGAAAAAAGGCAGGTTCGTTTGAAAAAGATCAAAGGTAAAACAGGCCTTTATGAAATCGCAGGGCAGGTACAGTTTAAGCCGGGCGAAATTATTTATCTGAAACCTGACAAGGCTTCCAGGATTTGTCTGGAGCCTGTGCCTGAAGGTAAAATACAGGAGCTTCATTCACGAAAATGAATTTGAAAGACTTGATGAAAGCCGATCTTGATACCGTGTTTTTCAATGCTGATGAATTTGCCAGAGAGGTTGTTTATACACCTGCTGCCACAGGCGTACCAAAACCCATTATGGCAATTGTTGATTTTGGCGGTGAGGTACCGGATACAGGGTCCAAATTTGATGACGGTACTGTAATTCTCGTGTGTGAGCGTGACCTGCGGTCTGATTTTGGACGTGTAGTTGCAAGATTGATGGCTCGGGTAGTTGTAAAAGTCATGGACGTGCCTGAGCCGGCGTACAGGGACAGGGTTGAAATTGCCGGCTCTGTCTGGCGTGTTGCCAGGGTGTTTGATCATGCTTGAGTTTTATATTGATGACCGGGGTGAAGCTGCCATTGAAAATATTGATGACCTGCTTAAGCTTTATCCTGAATATGCCAAAAAGGCTGCGGAATCTGCTCTGAAATCAGAAGGATTCCGCCTTAAACAACTGATTGCAGCAGCCATTAAAAAAGGCGGAGTCAATTCCTCCTGGGCTAAACTGAATCCTCATACCGGAGTATTGTCCAGGGCAAAAAAAGGTTTTGTTAAAAATTTCCGGCTTGTCTGGAAAGGTGAAAAAGGCAGTAAACGCAGAGCCAGACAGTACAAGCAGCAGATGTTTTCGACGAGAAAGAATCCCCTCTTAAAGCTTGCCGGGGCTGTCCGCTACAAATATTATCAGGATATGGCCCTTGTATCAATCGGATTTTTTCAGTCTCCTGGAGTATCGGAAAATATGGTCAAACTTGCGGGTATGCATGCAAAAGGATTTGAAACAAATATTACTCCACATATGCGCAAAATGTTGTTTGCCCTGGGCTTTCCTGTGAAGAAATCAACGACCGTATTAAAAACACCTGCAAGGCCGGTAATTGAGCCTGTTTTTGAAAGTGAAAAAGACAATATAATGCGTAATATTGAAATTAAATTTTTCAAGGCCATGGATCGATACTGGAACGAAGGGCAAAAAGAATGACAACTGCGGAATTGCTTCTCCAAATCAAAGATATTTTAAAAACTGATCAGGAGCTTACCTCCTGGTCTTTAAAGACTTTTGGCCGGCAGCATACAGTTTTTATTGATATTGATGAGGAAAACCCGCCTGACCCTGCAGAAGATTATCCGATTATTGCGATTACATCGATTAGACAGGTAAGAGGAGGTTCTCTAAGGGAAATATCAAGAGAAATTGAACTTGGAGTTGGAATTATTCAGGAAGAAATTCTCACGGAAGACAACAGTAGAATAATGACAGGGATGCTTCAGGTGCAGAGCCTGTTAGAATATTCGGAAAATGCTTTATACCGGGCGCACATTGCAGATGTAGCAGATGTATCTGCAAAAGGTGAGACGAGTTATATAAGCCGTTATCCTTTGTTTGTTTCAGGTTCTGTACTCACAGTTAAAACATTAAAAACAAATCGGCACGGGTTACCGTGACCTCTAAAAAAAAGGAAAAAATTATGAACAGGTTATCATCAAATGCAGAAAATATCAGATACAATGGAACCGGCAGGGTGTATGCAGGTGCTGTGGGCGGATCATCTTTTGATGAGTTAGGTGATCTCGATAAGTTTGGCTTTAATTTGACCGTATCAACAGATAAGCTCAAAACAAACAGAAACGCTGCTAAAGCAACAATACTTGAAGTGGAAAAAGAACGTGAAGCATCCTTAAGCTTTGGTTTGCGTGAAATGACCAATAATAATTTGAAAATGGCGCTGCTTGCAGATGATTTTAATACATTAAATCAGACGGCAAGCTATGTGTATCAGACGGTTCCTGTGTTTGCAGATGATCTGTATATTGATCTTGGTCATCTCAATGTGTTTGTAACCAAGCTTACCGGTGTAATCACGGGCAGCCTCGCTGTCGGCGATACTGTTACCGGCGATACGTCAAGCGCAACGGGTAAAATTGCATTCGTGGGTTCAGGATTTATAGAACTTGTAAATGTATCCGGTACGTTTCAGGCAGGTGAAGAGGTCTATGAAACCCAGGGCGCAAATTATATTACACCTACTGGAGTTGAAAAATTACAGGATGTTGTAATCACAGATTCAACAGGTGCAACAAGGCGTGTCCAGGGCACGGATTATTCTTTTGATTCTGATTATGGGTATCTGCGCAAACTGTCAAGCGGCGGTATAACCGATACAGATGTTGTGTCTTATGATTATGAAGCAGTTGCAACAAGTTATATCTGGTCTATGGCCGCAGGCAGCGTTCAGAAAAAAATGATCTTCGTGTCTGATAAAAATGATCAGGGACCACGCCAGCGCTGGACTTTCCATAAGGTGCAGATCAACTTGTCAGGGGAGTTCCCGTTAATTGGTGACGGAGTTGCAGTTTTAAACGTAAGCGCAACTGTTCTTGCCGATACTTCACAGCTTCCCGGACAGGAATATTTTAAAACCGAAATAATCGGATAATTTTATATGAAATAGAATGCAAATTAGCAGCATTCTATTTTTCAATTTAAAGAGGAACCATGCAGAGAACAAAAAGAATAACAATAGATGATAGAGAAATTACAATCAAAGAACTTTCTGTGGCTCAGATCAAGGTGCTGTTAGATAATGCCGAGGCCGGGGAAGATTTCAGTGTTATCAATCTGCTTTTTCCTGAAACTGTACCTGACCTGGCAATTGAGCAAAGCACAGGGATTTCAGTTAAAACGCTTGAAAGCAGTTTTAACCCTTCCGAATTAAAGCAGATTATTGACGGAGTTGAAAGCCTTAACCCTTTTTTTGTAAACATGATAGTGCGGCTGTCCAAAATTGGGAAGCAGGTTATGAAAGAAAAGAGCTTGATGTCGCCTGCTGCAGACTGATTATGCTTGGGCATGCAAAAGTTTTTGATTATGGCTGGAGTTTATTTTTAACCGCTGTGGAAGAGGCAGTCAGTGCCTGTCCGAAAGAAGAGCAGCAATAAACATGATGGGTCCAGAAATTAAGAACACTAATAAAGCCGTCACAAAAGAATATGCAACAATATTTGATATAAAATCACATATTTTTTTAGCCAGGGCGGGAAAAGGAGGCGGCATTTCTGACATTATTGAGCAGATTACCAATATCCCCATCAACAGCGCAAAACTTCCTGCAGCAAGAATATGTGATAATTTTTCTTTTTTTTCAACTGGTTCCATAACAAAATTATTAAATAAATTTAAAGGGTTTGTCAACAAAACAAATGAATAATGATCTGCAAATAAATATTAAGACAAAAACCGATGGCGGCATAGAAATTAAACGGCTGTCAGACCAGCTTGAAGCTCTCGGTAACATAAGATCCTTTGTTAAACTTAAAGAAGATGTCAAAGCAAGTGAAACAGCATGGAAAAGCATAATCAGTCTGCAGCAGGCGACATCAAGCTCTTTTCTTTCA
>CAYUOB010000158.1:0-5077 GCA_964446145.1 uncultured Desulfobacula sp. | reverse complement strand
TGGTTATACTCTACAAGTGCTATAAGTGCATAACAGTGTCAATAGGTGGAAAATTTTTCCATGATATCAGAGCATGTATATGGAAGAAATTTTCCACCTATCGGCATATTAAAGTTGAATTAAGTAAAAAATTGTATCAAATTCCATTGAACTTTGTAAACTTTTTCTGTACCATTAAATTTTCTATGCTAACCTATAATACAGTAAAATTATGGAAGTCAAGAAGAAGTTTAAACCAAATCCAGAATATCGTTTGATGGATCAGGTCCGTGAAGTTTTACGGTATTATCACTATTCATATAAGACCGAAAGGACCTACTCTTCGTGGATATTACGCTATATAAAATTTTATGGCAGCAAAACACATCCAAAAGATATGGGTAAGGATCAAGTGGAGCGGTTTTTAAGCTATCTGACGGAGAAAATGGATGTCTCCGCTGCAACCCAGAAGCAGGCTTTAAATGCATTGGTGTTTCTGTACAAAAAAGTGCTTGATATTGATCTTGGAGATGGCATAGCCCCGACGCGGTCAAAACGCAGGATAAACCTGCCAACGGTCTTGACGCAGGAAGAAGTTGCAAAACTGTTTGAAAATATGAAAAATATACATGCACTTATGGCAAAACTGCTGTATGGCTGCGGTCTCAGGCTGATGGAGTGTATTCGGCTGCGGGTGAAGGATGTGGATTTTGGTCAGGGAAAAATTTTTATACGCAATGCCAAGGGCGGAAAGGATAGAATTGTTATTTTGCCTGAGTCTCTGCGCGGGGAACTTGAAAAACAGATTGACTACGTCATTGAATTGCATAACGAGGATTTACAAAAAAGCAAGCTGCCATACCCTGCGCCACAGTTTTGCAACACATTTACTTGAGAACGGAACCAACATCAGAATCGTGCAGGAGCTCATGGGACATAATGATGTAAAAACAACTGAAATTTATACCCATGTTATGAAAAAAGATATTAATTCCGTTAAAAGTCCCCTGGATTTATTATGAAGCCTTTTGTTTAACTAACTTAAATTATATAATGTTTCCGAAGGTTTTGCCTCTTTTTTTTAAAATTTTGTGCAATATTCAGGCTACAGACGCTGGATAAGATATAGAAAAGTGGGAAATCTGCTTGCAGCCTTGATTCTGTAAAAATCATACAATACCTTGCGTGAAGGGCTGCCAAATTGCAGTGGAGAAAGATAAATGCATCCTTTTGGCCTGGTTCTGCCGGTATCTTTACTGATGAGAGACAAAAGGGCTTCATGATGGGAAGAGGGCAGGGAATCATCCATGACAAAATTGCAGGTTATTTCAATTCGGGAAAACCTGTCATTTACATGCATTGCCCTGTCAAAGGCAAGCTTTACCTTTTTTCGTGTCAATGGTTTGCCAAGGATATCAAGGGTGGCCTGATCATATGATTCGATTCCTATGTTAATGAAGGTCAGAAAATCAAGCTTGTCAAGTCTTTCGAAAAAAGACATGCCTGTTTCCAGAAAAGAGTCGACACTGCCGAATATAAAGGCATAATTGTGTTTCATGACTGATCTGTCGAACTCAAACTCATCACAGGCTCTTTGCATTGTTTTCAGGATCAGGCTGCCGGAGGCGGCAAGCCCGTCATGTTCTCCTATGAACAGAGCATTGTAATTGATAATATCTTTTCCGTAGAATTTTTTAAGCTGTAAAATCTGGCGTTCAATGTTTTCATGGGATCGTTCAGCAAATTTTTTTTTATTTTTCACCTTGCAGAATCGGCATTTGTAAAGGCATCCGTCACAGATATTAACCGGGATTATATTATAATCCACATGCCTTGCATCAGGCGGGATGACAGATACCCTGGAACCTGAAATCTCAAACAGGGTTTCAGCTCTTTTTTTAAGCTTTTCAGGAGAATTGGAACATACAGAATCAAACCATTGTGCAAAGGGCTCAGGCAGGTTATTCACCGGCAGGGCTGAAATTATATCATGCCAGTGCTCTGTGATATTGAGGATTTCGTCTTCTTTGAACGGGGTTCCGCCCAGCAGGGAATTTGTGGCATATGTCAGGTTGGGCAGGTAATATTCACCAATGGCTTCAAAAACTCCTGCATAGCCTCCTGAAGAATAATATATCCAGTCGTTGCCCGTAGTTCTTTTCAGCCATTCTGAAGGGTGAAGCCATTTTTTTTTCTTTGATTTTGCATGGCGTATCTCATGGTTGAGGTTGAATTCAAAAATATGATCTCTGGTTTCAAGCTTTGAGAAAAGCCCGTATTTCACAGGATAGCTTACCTTGGTATATTCGCTGTTTCCATGGCAGATAAGGTCAATTGAAATCCGATCATCTGTAAAAGAGTGCGGTCTGGATGTGATAGTTTTCATGGTCTGTGTTTACAACTCAAATCATGCGTTGGCAATAAATTTTTAAATGGTTTTAAATTTCATGCAATATGATATAATAAAAAAATAATCTCCGGTATATATCATTGCCGTTCTTTTTTACACAGCAGGTTCGTATATAATTTGTGAAAAGGATCTATATGGGTTCAGAACAAACCACAGGGACATGTGATGGATAATTCAGAAGACTGCATCATGATAGTTCAGGATTCCCAGATAGTTTTTGCCTCTGAACATGCCTGCATGGCTCTGGGAATTTCCTGCAATCCGGGCAGAAATCCGGAATTTGCTTCCTTCATACATTGTGATGATCTGGATTCTGTAATTGAAATCTGTAGGCATCCGATAAACAATTGCACTCAAAGGGTAAGGCTGGTCAGTAAAGATGGCGAAAACCCATGGTGCGTGATGAAATTTGTCCGGGGGCTGTGGAACGGAAAGCCAGGTGTAATTGTTTTTTTTCATGATATTGCCGGATCCGTGAAAATGCCCGGCGATATTATGCATATTCAACGCATGGAAGCCATAAGCGTGTTGTCAGGAGGAATTGCACATGAGTTTAACAATATTCTGGCCGCCATTATGGGCAATGCGGAACTGGGACTCATGGAACTGCCGGAGAATCATCCCGGCAGGGAAGAATTCAGGCAGATACTGGAGTCAGGATTAAGGGCAACAGAGCTTGTAAAGCAGGTTCTGTCCATGACAAGGGGGCATAAATACGGCAATTGCATGGTGCCTTTGTCTCTGCCGCCTCTTATCAAGGAAAGTGTCAGATTGCTGAAAACAGACCTTCCTGACAATATTACGGTTCTGATCCGTATGGAGCCTGGATTGTATTCTGTAAGAGCCGATGCCGCACAAATTTATCAGATATTCATGACTCTCTGTAAAAATGCGGCAGCATATGCGCTTGAACAGGCAGGCGATTCCGGAATTGAAATATGCCTTGAAAACACATATACAGATCTGTCCGTCCGGGGCAGACCCGGAAAAGCTGACCAGGCCCGGTATGTGAAACTGAGTGTAAAACCTGACGGCTTTGATATGGGTTCTGAAACTGAGCCTGGAGTATCTGAACCCTGTTTCACCGCAAAACCCCATGAGAAATCAAAGGGTTCAGCACTGACACAAGTCCTTGAAATAATACATAAACTTGGCGGGTATATTGCAGCTGGCACTCAAGATGGCAAAAGGCTGTGTTTCAGTGTTTTTCTGCCTGCCCATGACGGGAAAGACGCTGCAAAATCAATTGCCTGACCACGGGTGTTGATCGTAGGTCAGGCATTGTTCCGCATCTGTTGCATTTCACAATGCCTCTGAATGCCTTGTTGCATATCTGACGAACGGCCCAGTTCTCCTTTCATTGATTGTTCTGTGCTTTCTGATTTCAGCAAATTTTGCCTTGGCATTTTTCTGAACCTCAGCATGGAATGAAATAAAAAAAATATCCTTGACTAAAATAATTTTAATTTTTAAGTTTAATTTTTTTTACTGCTGTAAATTTAAAATTATTTTGTATTTTAATTATTTGGACTAAGATATATGCAGCTTTCAAAACAACAGATTGACTATTGTATGGAATGCGGGGTCTGCACGGGAAGTTGTCCTGTTGCCATGGATCTTGAAGGCTTTTCTCCCAGGGCTATGATCAAGCGGGCATTGAGCGAGGACCAGGACAGTTTCATCCGGTCAAAGGATATATGGGCATGCCTTTCATGCTCAAGATGCTCTGACAGGTGTCCCGTTGGAATCGATTTCCCGGCTTTTATCAGGACTTTTCGCAAAAAGGCGTTACAGGCAGGCAACCTGCCTCAGTTGAGCCATCACGGCATGTTTCACACCATTACAGGTATTCAGGCCACTGGTATTAAGCAGAACAGAAGACAATGGGCGCAGCAGGCCGGCAGAATCAGTGAAAAAGGGGAATATTTTTATTTTACAGGGTGTATCGCATATTATAATGCAGCTTTTCAATACCTTGATCTTAATATGATTGATTCTGCAAAAAACAACCTTTTCCTGCTTAATCAGCTTGGAATCGACCCGGTTGTCAGCAATGAGGAATGCTGTTGCGGGCATGATGCATTCTGGAGCGGTGATGAGGAAACCTTTAAAAAACTTGCAGCACAGAATCTTGAGGCGATTGCAGCTTCCGGCGCCAGAACTGTCATATTTGGATGCCCTGAAGGATATTCAATGTTCAGGGAAGCCTATGCAGAGGAGTTCGGGCCCCTCCCGTTTGAAATAATGCATATAACCCAGTTTCTTGCTGAAAAACTTGAAGACTCGGACATGAGTTTCAGTGACCGGGAAGGCAGAACAATAACATTTCAGGACCCATGCCGGCTTGGAAGGCGTTCCGGGATTTTTGATGCGCCCAGAAAACTGATTGAGCTTGTACAGGGGACAAGGCTTGAAGAAATGGAGCATAACAGGGAAAACGCTGTATGCTGCGGCACAACAGCCTGGATGGAATGTTCTTCCTGTTCCAAGGCCATGCAGAAAAAACGTCTTGATGAAGCAAAGGCAGCAGGAGCGCAGATTCTTGTTACAGCATGTCCCAAATGTCAGATTCATCTGACATGTGCAAAGAAAAATACAGATCAGGATATTGAAATCATGGACCTTGGTTCTTTTCTTGCCGCAAATTTAGAGCAGGATACGGAAAAATAACAGGGATTCATAAAGAAT
>CAYUOB010000157.1:0-5130 GCA_964446145.1 uncultured Desulfobacula sp. | reverse complement strand
GCCATATAAGCCAGTCACCCATGCAGCTGTCAGGACTGAGTCCAGCAAACTCGGCCTCAACCTGGAGCCTGGGACACCTGTATATATTTTTCCGGTTATTTCAGGCTTTCTTGGCGGAGATATTCTTGGGGCATTTCTTGCAGATCAGCCCTTCAGGGGGGAAAAAACAAGCCTGATAATTGATATAGGGACAAATGGAGAACTCATACTTTATACGGAACAGGGAATCTGGGCAACCAGCTGTGCAACAGGCCCTGCCCTTGAAGGGGCGCAGATTTCATGCGGAATGAGAGCTTCATCAGGAGCCATATCCCAGGTTTTCTTCAATCCTGAATCTGAAAATCCCATCTGTTTTAAGACAATAGGAAATACAGAACCTGCAGGCATCTGCGGTTCTGGCATGATTGATGCTCTTGCAGCCATGAGAAAAGCAGGCATTACCCTTGAAAACGGCATGTTCAATACAAAAGCTTTGGGGGTCATATGTGATAAAACCGGTATTGGCAGAAAATACCGGTTTCCTGAAACAGATCTTCACATAACGCTTTCTGATGTACGCCAGGTTCAGCTTGCCAAAGCTGCCTTGTTTACCGGTATTGAACTGCTGCTTGAAAAGGCAGGGATCAGAAAGGTTGACCGTACTGTTCTGACAGGAGCATTCGGGGCAAAATTCAATTGGCAAAACGCCAGAGATATCGGCATGCTGCCGTCCTCCGTTCTGAAGGGACAGGTTGAAACTCAGCAGAATCTTGCAGGAGCAGGAGCTGTAATGGCACTGGTCAGCCCGTCTTCAAGAATCAAGATTCAGGATATTGCTCCTGAAGTAAAATTCATTGACCTTTCATGCGAGCCTGATTTTACAACCAGGTTTTCCAATGCGACCAGATTCCCCTAGAAAGAATTTCACGCCCCCATAAAATCAGAGGATAATTGCTGCAAGGCCTGCTCCAGCAAGAACAACCCATAATATATCAACCCTGAGTCTGAATGCAGTGAATGCAGCACAGGCTATAACAATTTGAGCCAAGGTCCAGTCAAGGGCCATGGAAAATTGTATGGTAACAGCTAAGAGCAGCCCCACAAATGACACCAGAACACCTCTCAGTGCCCTCTGAAAAAGCTCATTACCATGAAAACGATCAAAATAGGGCACAACTCCTGTAAGAATAACAAATGAAGGGGTAAATATGCTTATGGTTCCCACAACAGCGCCGGGCAGCCCTGCAATGAGATATCCCACAAAAGTGGCTGTAATTACAATAGGGCCCGGGGTTACCTGGCCAAGGGCAATGCCGTCCATGAATGTCCTGCTGTCCATCCAGTGCATTGATCCAACAACTTCATGCAGCATGAGCGGAACCGAAGCATACCCGCCTCCAAAGGCAAAAAGGTCAACCTTGAGCATGAGGGCTGAAAGTGCAAAAAGTTTATGATCATAAAAATACAGCAAAGCCATTCCGCCGGCAGTCATAAGAACCAGTACCAACGGGGCTCCGAGATTCTGCATGAGTGTTCCATTGTTTGATCTGTCCTGTGCCGGTTTTTTAATTTCTGTATTTTTATAAAGCACAAGGCCCAGGAAAGCTGAAACAAGAATTGCAATTATGGGGCTGCCATGGGCGGCAAGATAGGCTGCAGCACATAGAGCAAGCACCCAGTCCTGCCATTTTTTTATGGTGGATCTGCCAAAATTTATGGTTGCATTTGCAACCAGGGCCACAACAACGACCTGCAGCCCCCTGAATGCTGACACAACTGCTGCAAGATCATGGGCATTGCCGTAAACAGCAGCCATTGCAACCATGAGCACAAAAGCAGGCAGGCCAAACCCTGTATAGGCTGCAAGAGCACCTGCAGGCCCTGCCGCACGAAGCCCTGCATAGGCAGCTGCCTGCATTGCGGTAGCGCCTGGTATGGACTGGCACACTGCCACTCCATGCTTGAAAGACTCTTCTGAAAGCCACCTGTTTTTCTTTACGGCAAGTTCTCGTATATAAGCCACCATGGCAGGCCCGCCAAAGGCGGTAAGCCCAAGTTTCAGAAAACAGAAAAAAATTTTCAGTATTTTTTTAAAATCCAGCATGAAAAATTTACCTCGGAATATTAAATTTTTTCAGCTTATAATAAAGGAGTTGACGGGAAATTCCAAGAGATTTGGCAGTTTTTGTTATATTGCCTTTGTGCTCTGCAAGGGACTGCCGTATAATGCTTTCCTCATGCACTGTTTTTTTCATCATAAGGCCGGGTTCCCCGGCAAATTTATTTTTCCGGGATTTTGTTTTTAAATGCCAGCTGGAAAAATGGGCCTGAAGATGACGGACTCTTATGACTTCGTTTGTGCCGACGATATTCATGGCTCCTTCAATCACATGCTCAAGCTCCCTTACGTTACCGGGCCAGTCATATGATTCAAAAAGGGTCATCACGCCGCTGGATACTCTTTTGACATTCTTGCACAGCATTGCATTATGTTTTTCAATGAAATGTTCCACAAGAAGGTCAATATCCCCCATACGCTCCCTTAAAGGTACTATATGAATAAACACAACGGCAAGGCGGTAAAACAGATCCGATCTCAGTGTCCTGTCCTCAATTGCAGCATGGGGGTCTGTATTGACCGAACTGATGATTTTAAGATCGGTTTCAATCTCCTTTAAAGCCCCTACCCGTCTTACCTTGCTTTCCTGGATACTCCTGAGTATTTTACTCTGAAGCCCCACAGGCATGGAATTGACTTCATCAAGAAAAATAGTGCCCTTGTTTGTTCTTTCAAACAGGCCAGCCTTGTCAACAGCCCCTGTGAATGCACCTTTTGAAGTTCCGAATAAAATACCCTCAAGCAGATTTTCAGGAATGGCGGCACAATTTACAGGGGTATATTTTTTGGCACTTCTGGAGCTGTGGTTATGAATGGCCCTTGCAAACAATTCCTTGCCCGTGCCGGTTTCTCCGTAAAGCATGACAGGAGAAGGGGTGCCAGCAGCCATCTTTGCTGAATTAAGCGCTTCCACAAAGGCAGGGTCTTTACCTATTATCCTTTCAAAGGTAATGGATGATGTATCAAAAAGCTGATCTTTGCCGGGAAGGGGCATTGAAGCAATGGTGGTTGCAAGGGCATGGTAATCCCTGACAAAGCATATGGATCCCACCAGCCTGGATTTTTTGAAAACAGGTATTGCATTGTGCAGGGTATTGGCAAATTTACCCATTCTGGTACGGTAATAAATGGGCTCGTCAATTATGGGCTGCTGACGTTTAAGGCATTGCATTATGATACTGGTATCATCGTCAAGATCATAGACATCTGTTACCTTGCGCATCATGACATCTTCACGGTCAAGCTCATCAATTCGGGATATTGCATCATTGTAGTAGATAATCGTGCCATTGGCATCTGTGACAATCACTCCGTCGCTGAATTTATCAAAGATGGACAGATAATCCGAATCATCCAGATGGTGCAAAAATTTTGCCGGTTTTTTGCTTTTATCTCTTTTTCTATTGGTCATCCTTTTCCAGACATCTGGTAAGTTCAGGTATTATTTCAAGGGCATCACCTTTTATAAAATAATCACAATTTGACATTATGGCTGCATTTTCATCAGTATTCACCGCAATGATCATCTGAGATGTCTTCATGCCTGCAAAATGCTGGATCGAGCCTGAAATTCCGCAGGCAATATAAACCTTGGGGCTTACCTTTTCCCCTGTCTGACCCACCTGCATGGAATATGGAACCCATCCGGAATCAACAGCAACCCTTGATGCCCCCACGGCAGCATTGAGTTTCTCAGCACATCTGAAGAGGATATCAAAATTTTCACTGTTTTGCATCCCTCTTCCGCCTGAAATTACCACATCAGCTTCGGCAAGATTTATTTTTTTATTGTGTTCCCTGCCACCGGCACTGACAAGCCTAAGCCCTCCGTCTGAAACATGACCGGCATCATATGCAATGATTTCTGGACAGATTTTCACCGGAACAGGTTGCGGATCAACAGCATTGGGCCTGATTCCCATGATGCTGACCTCACCTTTGAGTTCAAGAGTGGCAATGGCCTTGCCGGAATATTTTGAGGTCTTTACACGATTATTTTCATGATCGACATAAAAGCAGTCCATGACAAGCGGGGCATCCAGAGCAGCTGCGATTCTTGGCAGGATTTCCCTCCCAAGTGCCGAGGAAAGTCCGAACACCCTGGCTATACTGTATTCAGATATGATTTCACTTGCTGCTGCTGCAAATACAGCAGGATTTTTTTCATGGCAGGGTTCAACGCGGATATTAATAATCTTTGTTACACCATAATCCTGTAATTCATTTTTTGCTGCCTCAATATCAGTATCTGCCCCTGAAACAAGGGCAAAAATTTCAAACTCATCCTTGCGGGCTCCGGTAATCATTCCAAAACTTGTCTGTTTGATTTTACCGTTGTCAAATTCAGGAATAACACAGATATTGTCCATCATATAACCTTTGCTTCGTTTTTAAGTATGTCTGCAATTTTCCGTGCTGCCTCCGCAGGGTTCCCCTTTATTTCAGAAGGATTCCTTGCCTGCATCATGGGAGCAAGCTCCACGGTTGTCACACAGGAACTGGTTTTCGCGGTTTCCAGGCCGGAAAGCCTTATTTTCTCCACAATTTTTTTCTTGGACCTGACAATATCAGGAAAAGTGGGATATCCCGGAGTGTTAAGCCTTCTTCCCGCTCCTATCACACAGGGCATATGCATTTCATATATATTTGAAACCCCGCCTGCAAGTTCTGATTCAACAACAACCTTATCATTTTCAAGTTCAAGTTTAACAGCATTGGTTACAGCTGGAAACCCGAACAATGCCCCGAGACGAAACATGGTCTGCCATCCTTCAGCATCAATGGACTGCCTTCCTGTAAAAATCAGTGAAGGACTCCCGTCACTTTCAATGGCTGCTTTGAGAGCACGGGCGGTTGCAATGCTGTCGCAGCCTTCACCGCCCGTTACAAGAATCCCTCTGTCAGCACCCATTGCCAATGCAGACCTGACTGTTTTCTCGGCATCCTCATTTCCAAGGCATACGGCAACAGCTTCAGAGCCAGGCACAAGATCCCTTATCCTGACTGCTTCTGTCACTGCATGCTCGTCATAC
>CAYUOB010000156.1:0-5166 GCA_964446145.1 uncultured Desulfobacula sp. | reverse complement strand
TTGTTTTGCGGCTTCAAATGCCATATCCTTAGTATATTCATGATCTGAACTGAAATCATCCAGGACTGATTTATCCCTTGCTGCTTTTATTTCCTTGTCTTTATGGTCTCTTATGGAAATGCGCATTTTAAGATGATCCGGCAGGTTTTTATCAGACCAGGCAGTTGCAGGTATAACGAGGTTGAAACGATGCTTTATGAATGAAGACAGCATGGAAAACAACGGCCTGTCATCCTTTGGCATATGCTGTGCAATGATTTTTGCCTTTTCAGATGCAGGAACAAGTTTTATCCTGTATTTTTTGGGCAGGGCCTTTATAAGGGCTGTGATTTTTTCTTCAAAAAGCCCTGGAACAAGTTTTTCAAGTGCATGGCCAGGAACAAGAGATGCTCTGCCGGCAGGAACTTTCAATGTGACTCCGTCATACTCGGAGCCAGGGCTGAATTTATATTCAAGTTTGAACCTGGCCTGTGGAGTTGACAGGGAATCGGGGAAAAGGGCCAGGTGATTGTCATTGACAGTGGATTTTTGAAGATCATCAAGGGTCATTTTAAGGAAATTCTGATTTTTCTGCTGCCTTATGAATTTTGTAAAGCTTCTTATGTCATAAAAGAGTTCAGGCAGTCTTTTTTTATAAAAAAGGCATAAATCATCTTCAGAAGCCAGAATGTCTTTTTTGCGGGTTTTATGTTCGAGGGTTTCAACCTGGTTAATCAATTTCATATTGTGTGTCATGAATTCAAATTTCTGAAATATTTCCCCCCGTACAAGGGCATGACGGATGAATATTTCACATGATTCCCCGGGGTTGATCCTGCCGTACAATACCTTTCTTTGGCTTACAATCACGAGTCCGAAAATGCTGACCTGCTCCATTGCCATGACACAGCCCTTCTTTTTTTCCCAGTGGGGCTCAAAATAGGTGCGGGTGCACAGATCCGGAGCGATTTCTTCAATCCATTCGGGTTTGATGCGGGCTGCGGTTCTGGCAAAAAGCCTGCTGGTTTTTACAAATTCAGCAGCAACAATCCAGTTGCCTGCCTCCCTGAAAAGCCCTGAGCCTGGGAATATCATGGCCTGCTGTCCTTTGGCGGCAGTAAATATATTGCCTTCTTTTTTGTGGGCAATGTGGGAGATGTATCCGGTTAAAAGGGCCTTGTGAAGGGCCTCATATAAGGTATCTCCAGACAGGCAGGTCTTTTTTTCACACTTTATCCCGTGATCTTTCAATATTCTTGAAATCTGCCTGTGTATATCTGTCCATTCCTGCATACGCTTAAAGGACAGGAAATGATCCTGGCAAAATTTTTTCAGGCTGGTTCTTGATTTTCTGCCGGAACCTTTAAAGGCATTCCAGATGTTGAGCAGGGTAATGAAGTCAGAATCAGGAGCCTTGAAAAGGGCATGCTTCTGGGCAGCAACCTGAAGTTTTTCAGCAGGGCGCTGCCGGGGATCAGGTATGGCAAGTCCGGAAACTATGATTGCCGCTTCATTTAAACATCCGTTTTTGTCAGCCTGGATCAGTATGCGGGACAACCTGGGGTCAATGGGCAGTTCCGCCATGATTCTGCCGGTTTTTGTCAGGGTGTGATATTTTCTGTTTTTTGTTTTTTTTATGGCGCCAAGTTCTGTCAGGGTGTTGAATCCGTCCCTTACACTTTTGGGAGCAGGGGGGTCAACAAATGCAAATTTTGAGATGTCTCCGAGTTTAAGGCTTATCATCCTTAAAATAACTTCTGCAAGGTTGGCCCTTAAAATTTCAGGATCTGTGAAAAAAGGCCGGCCAATAAACTCCTTTTCATCGAACAGGCGTATGCACACCCCGTTTTCAACCCTGCCGCACCTGCCTGCGCGCTGGTTTGCAGAGGACTGGGAAACAGCAGTTACAGGCAGGGCAGTTGTCCCTGTTCTGGGAGAATATCTGGGTATTCTGGCAAGGCCTGTATCCACAACATATTTGATTCCCGGTATGGTGAGAGAAGTTTCAGCTACATTGGTTGCAACAATGATTTTACGGCCCGGGTATTTTGAAAAGATTTTTGACTGGTCCTTTGCAGACAGTCTTGCAAAAAGGGGCAGGGCAATTGTCCCTGGATATTGCCGCCCCCGTATTAACTCAATTGTATCTGATATGTCCTGCTCTGTTGGCATGAAAACCAGGATATCGCCTGGCCCCGGTTTTGATACGATGAGATCAACCGCTTTTGCAGCAGCTTCCACATAATCCTGATCTTCGGCAGCTTTGGTTTCTTCGTTTTCCCCTGAAACGGGCATATAAATGGTTTCAACAGGATATGTGCGCCCTGAGACCTCAATTACAGGGGCATTGTCAAAAGCCTGTGAAAATTTTTGCGTATCAATTGTTGCAGAGGTGATAATCAACCTGAGGTTTTTTCTTTTTTTTATCAGGGTTCTCAGGATTCCAAGTGTAAAATCTATGTTCAGGCTTCTTTCATGGGCTTCATCCACTATAATGGTGTCATAGTCATTAAGGAATCTGTCAGCCCGGGTCTCTGCCAGAAGAATCCCGTCTGTCATTATTTTGATTCTCGTTCCGGGCCGGGTTTTGTCATCAAACCTGATTTTATAGCCCACTGTCCTGCCTATGGGCTGATTGAGCTCTTGTGCAATCCTTTTTGCCACATTAATGGCAGCAATGCGCCTTGGCTGAGTGCACCCTATTGTCTTTTTTCTGCCCCTTCCCGCTTCAATGCAGAACTTGGGGATCTGTGTGGTTTTTCCTGAACCTGTCTCGCCTGAAATAATAACAACTTTATTGTTTTTTATTGCCTTTATAATCTGCCTGCGTTTCCTGGTTATGGGAAGATCAGGATATTCTGGTATCTCAATATCTGGGTCAGATTCAAATTTCATTTGTCCTGTATTTTTCATATTGCCTTTGAATACTAAACAAAACTTGGGAAAAGTCAAATTCAGAACCTGGTTTTTAAATTTAAGGTTGACAGAAAAGATGGAATAAGAGACAAAGAAAGTTGTTCCAAAATATGGGGGGACATACAAGATCAAAGAAGCGATGCTTTAATTTGATTAATTTAAATAGATCGGGGGAAGATAGTATGACAGATTCAGCTGTTAAAATCGGAGGTGCAAGAAAAAGCGCCTTTAAAGACAAGGTAATGAAACTTTTACCGGACGGAGGCAACCTGAATGCATGCCTGACCTGCGGAGCATGTGCATCAGGCTGCCCTGCAACCGGACTTGAGGGCATGGATCCCAGAAAATTTCTCAGGATGGCTGCCCTTGGAATGGATGAGGAAATTTTGACCACAAACTGGGTCTGGATGTGTTCCATGTGCCAGAGATGCATTTATGTATGTCCCATGGAAATTAATATTCCCCAGCTTGTTTATTATGCAAGGGCACAATGGCCCAGGGATGAAAAACCAAAGGGGATCAAAGGCTCCTGTGACATGGCCCTGAAACATGATACCTGCTCTGCCATGGGCGCCAATGAAGAGGATTTTCAGTTTGTTGTGGAAGATGTTCTGGAAGAATACCAGGAAGCCCAGCCTGAATTTGCCGAAATGAAAGCAGATGTCAACAGGCAGGGAGCATATTATTTTCTGAACCAGAATTCAAGGGAACCTGTGACAGAACCCGATGAGATGGTTCCTCTGTGGAAAATCATGCATCTTGCAGGTGCTGACTGGACCTATGGTACAAAAGGATGGGCAGCGGAAAACTATTGCATGTTCATGGCAGAAGATGAGACCTGGGAAAAAATTGTCAGGACAAAGGTGAAGGCAGTGGAGGATCTGGGCTGCAAGGTCTGGCTCAACACTGAATGAGGTCATGAATTTTTTGCAGTCCGGGCCGGACTGAAAAAATTCAATATTGATTACAATTTTGAGATCAAGAGCATTATCCAGCTTTATGCACAATGGATAAGAGAAGGAAAGCTCAAACCTTCCTCTGACTGGAACAAGGACAGAAAGATAAAATTTACAGTTCAGGATCCCTGCCAGCTTGTCAGAAAATCACTTGGAGACCCCGTTGCAGAAGACCTTAGATTTATCGTGAAGGCAGTTGTCGGGGAGGAAAATTTCATTGACATGACACCCAACAGGTCAAATAATTTCTGCTGCGGCGGCGGCGGCGGTTACCTGCAGTCAGGTTTTCAGGAACAAAGAAGGGCCTATGGCCAGACCAAGGCCAATCAGATCCTTGCAACCAAGGCAGATTATTGCATAACTCCCTGCCATAATTGCCATGCCCAGGTGCATGATATGGCAGAAGTAAATGACCATGCATGGCATACAGTTCATCTTTGGACTCTTCTGTGCCTTTCTCTTGGTATTTTAGGCCCCAATGAAAGGGAATATCTTGGAGATGATTTAAAGGATGTGGATGTTTTTCATCCTGAATCAGCCATGTAATTTATATATATTTGTATTTTTTTAATATCTGACCTGATATAAAGCCCGGCATGGCTGTATGACATCATGCCGGGCTTTGTTATGGAAAACCTGTGCCTGAACCATCTCAGACGCACCAATTGTCTGGAAGGATAAATTGTGATATGAGAACTGGATTATGACTCAGATTATCAGTATAGCAAATCAGAAGGGCGGTGTCGGTAAAACAACAACAGCAGTGAATCTTTCTGCAGCACTTGCAAAAACAGGAAAAAAAATACTGCTGGTGGACTGTGACTCCCAGGCAAATGCAACTACAGGAATGGGCATTGATAAGCCTTCCCTTGAATTTTCACTTTACCATGGCCTGATAGGTGAGGCAGATATTGATGCTATCATGTGTTCCACAGTTCTGCCGAAACTTGTGATGATTCCTGCCACCATGGATCTCATAGGATTTGAGGTTGAAATGATGTCTGATCCTGACAGGGAAAAGAAACTCAAAACCCTGCTGGATCAGATAAAGGACAGGTTTGATTATATTATAATTGACTGCCCGCCTGCATTAAGCCTGCTTACGCTTAACGCATTCACTGCTTCAGATTCAGTGCTTATTCCTCTTCAAAGCGAATTCTATGCCCTGGAGGGCCTGGGCCAGCTTCTGGAAACCATAAAACGGGTAAAGTCTTCTTTTAACCCGGCATTGAAAATAAAAGGTATTCTTCTGACAATGTATGACAGACGGACCAATCTTTAACAGCTTGTTATTGAAGATGCGAAAAAATATTTC
>CAYUOB010000155.1:0-5230 GCA_964446145.1 uncultured Desulfobacula sp. | reverse complement strand
ACCATGGATTAGTACCGAGCCTCGTGCCTCGGCACGGCTACTAATCCTTTATTTGATGTTCTTGCAACGGTTTTTTTGATACTTGGCATACCCCTTGTCATTGGAATGGCAGCAGGGCGCTACATGCCGGAGCTTGCCGCAAAAGTGAGAAAACCCTTCAAGATTTTTTCACTTATATTTTTCATAATTATTGTATGCGGGGCTTTGGCTGCAAATTTCAGGTATTTCATTGAATATGTGGGAATTGTCATGCTGGCGGTTTTTATCCACAATGCCCTTGCCCTGAATATCGGCTACTGGTCAGGCAGGTTTGCAGGACTTGATGAAGATGATTGCAGGGCTGTGTGCATTGAGGTTGGCATACAGAATTCAGCTTTGGGCCTTGTACTTGTTTTCAGCTTTTTCAAGGGCCTTGGAGGAATGGCAATTGTGGTGGCGTGGTGGGGAATCTGGCATATTATTGCAGGTCTTGTGACTGCAATGATTTTTAACCTGAAAAACAAACCTGTATTACCATGAATAAGTTTTTTAAAGGCAAAGTTGCAGTTGTGACAGGTGCGGCTTCAGGGATCGGACTTGCATTCTGCAGATGCCTTGCACAAAAGGGAGCTTCTGTGGCCATGCTGGATATGGATGAAAAGGCTCTGGAATCCTGTGAAAGAGAATTTTCAGGCCCGGGATTTGATCATCTTTGCATTTTGTGTGACGTGACAGATCAGAACCATTGTGCACAGGCTGTTGACAGAATCCTTAAACGATTCGGAAAGATTGACATTCTGTTTAACAATGCCGGAATTACCCAGAGGGGAGCATTTGAGCAAACCGGTATTTCTGTGTTTCGCAAGGTCATGGAGGTTAATTTTTACGGGGCATTGTATTGTACCAAGGCTGCTCTTCCCGCATTGATTGAATCTGGGGGCAGCATTATTGTGAACGAATCCATTGCAGGGGTGGCTCCTCTTCTCGGGCGGACAGGATACAGCGCCAGCAAGCACGCCCTGCACGGGCTTTTTACTTCGCTTAGATGTGAACTGAAGCAAAAAGGTGTCCATGTGATGATTGTATGTCCTGGATTCATCAGAACAGGCCTTCAGAAAAGGGCACTTGGCCCGGACGGAAAAATTGCTGTTCATGAGCGTACAATTGCAGGAAGGGAGGATACACCTGAACATGCAGCAGAACTTATTGTAAAAGGGCTTGCGCGGAAAAAATCAATGCTTGTCCTGACCCTTGTGGGAAAGGCAGGATATATTTTATCGAGAATTTCACCGGGCCTGTATGAATATCTGATGACCCGGCGTTTTAAAAAGGAGATATGAAAATGGCAAAACAAAAAATGACCCCCAGTGAGGCCCTTGTGGAAACCCTTGTGGCGGAAGGGGTAGAAAATGTATTTGGAATTGTGGGCTCAGCCTATATGGATGCGCTGGATCTTTTTCCGGCAGCAGGTATAAGGTTCATTCCTGTTGCCCATGAACAGGCAGCATGCCATGCAGCAGATGCCCTTGCAAGAATAACCGGAAAACCGCAGGTCTGCATAGCGCAGAACGGGCCTGGAGCTGCAAATTTTGTTTCAGCATTGACAGCGGCTTTCTGGGCACATTCACCTGTTGTGGCAATTGCTCCTGAAACAGGCTCAATGGGGATTGGAACAGGAGGATTTCAGGAACTTGATCAGATGCCAATGTTTGAAAAGCAGACAGTTTACCAGGTAAGGGTGAACAGGCCGGAAAGAATGGCTGAGCTTGCGCGCCGGTGTTTTTACATGGCAAAAATCGAAAACGGCCCTGCGCATCTTAATATTCCAAGGGATTATTTTTACGGGATATGTGAAGATGAAATTTATCCCACCATGACCATTTCAAGGGGGCCCGGGTCTGAAACTGCATTGAAACAGGCAGCAAAATTGCTGACAGAGGCCAGATATCCCGTAATTTTGGCAGGCGGAGGCGTAAGCCAGGGCAATGCTCTGGAGGAAGTAAAGGCACTTGCCCAGTTTCTGACTGCTCCTGTGGTGAACTCATATCTTCACAATGACAGCTTTCCGTCGGACCACAGGCTTGCCTGCGGCCCCATAGGATACTGCGGATCCAAGGCTGCCATGAGAATCCTTGCCAAAGCAGATGTGGTGCTTGCACTCGGTTCAAGGCTGGGCCCGTTTGGAACCCTTCCCCAGTATGATATTGATTACTGGCCTGAAAATGCAAAGATAATTCAGGTTGATGCCAATGCAAAGGTGCTGGGCCTGTCAAAAAAGGTTGATGTGGCAAGTGTTGCTGATGTTAAAGAGTATACACAGCGCCTGTTGCAGCTTGTTCAGCATGCAAAACCTGATGCTGGGCCGGATACTGAAAGGCTTGAAGATGTGGCGGAAGAAAAGGAAAAATGGGAAAGGGAACTTGATTCATGGTCATGTTCTGAAAACCGTCTCATGCATCCGAGGCGTTTTTTAAAGGAATTGACAAAGGCAATGCCCCAAGGCTCCATTGTGGCAACCGACATAGGCAATAATTCTTCCATGTGCAATGCATATCTTAAATTTTCCGGCATAAGGCAGCATATCTCAGCTCTTTCATGGGGAAATTGCGGATTTGCCTTTGGTGCTGCAATGGGGGCAAAGATCGGTTGCCCTGACAAACCTGTTTTTGCATTTCAGGGTGATGGTGCCTATGGTATCAGCGGAATTGCAGAGGTTATGACAGCTGTCAGGGAAAATATTCCGGTCATTGCTGTTGTTGCCAATAATTTTGAATGGGGGGCTGAAAAGAAAAATCAGATAGATTATTATGATAATCGTTTTGTGGGCTCAAATCTCGGGGAAAACCCGGATTATGCACAACTTGCCATTGATATGGGTGCAAATGGTTATAAAGTGGATGATTACAGGCAGGTGGCAGATGTGGTGCATGATGCTGTTGAATCGGGAAAACCATGTGTGATCAATGCTGTTATCCAGGGAGGAGAAGAAGTTCTTGCAGAGCCTTTCAGAAGGGATGCCCTTAATATGCCTGTGCGTTTTCTTGAGAAGTACAGGCATCTCAATGCATGACCCGGAACCTGATCAGGCCGGCACAGGCCCTAAGAGCAGGCACTGGCCTGATCTTAGGCCCTGTCCGGTAATATCAGTATTCTGACAAAAATTGCACAGCTTTTTTTTCCGACCAGTAAAGATTGCGGCTGTTAAATGCAATAAAGCCCACATGCCCTCCTGATTCAGGCATGCACAGGGTGATATTGGAATTGTTTTCAGCTTCTTTGACCGGAAAACAGGCTTGGGGCAGAAACGGATCATTAAGCGCATTCATGATAAGCACCGGTATGCGGATATTGGCAAGATAAGGTTTGCTTGAACATTTTTCCCAGTAGTCCTCCGCATTTTTGAATCCGTGGATCGGTGCTGTATACCTGTCGTCAAATTCCCTGAAGGTTTTGATTCTGTCATAGCCCTTGTCGTCAATTTGTCCGGGGAAAAGGCGTTTTTTTACTTTGATTTTTTCATGCAGCATTTTAAGAAAACGTTTCATGTAAATTCTGTTGAGAGGCTTTGCAAGGGTATGACAGCTTGCTTTAAGGTCACAGGGCACGGATATTGCCACAGCTTTTGTGATTTTCGGATCGTGTTTTTCCCTGCCAAGGTAAAGCAGGGTCAGGTTGCCGCCCAGGCTGAACCCCACAAGGGCGATTTCAGAGCATGGGTGTTTTTTTCTTGCATGGGCAATGACAAGGGATAAGTCATCTGTAACTCCGTTATGGTAAAACCTCAGCAGCCTGTTGGGTTCTTCGCTGCATGACCTGTAATTCCATGCCAGGGCATCCCAGCCCGCATCATTGACAGCCTTGACCATTCCTTTTACATAGGCTCTGCTGGTACTGCCTTCAAGCCCGTGGGATATGACAGCAAGCTTTGTGTTTGATTTTACTGACCAGTCAAGATCAAGGAAATCATTATCAGGAGTCTGGATTCTTTCTCTTTTATAGCAGACATTTTCCACTTTTCTGAAAATAGTGGGAAATATGGTCTGAATATGGCCGTTTCCCATGAGGAAGGGGGGGGTGTATATATTATTATTCATTTGAATATTCTCCTAAATATTCTCTTTGCCGGGGTGTTTAATTGCTGACAGATTTGATATATTATTTTTTTTGTAATGTAAAATTTAAATTTATATAAAGGACATGATGCTTAAATGAAAATTGGAATCATAGGCCTGCCCCAGACAGGCAAAAAAACTCTGTTTCAGATTTTAACGGGAAATGATGTTCAGGATCAGGCAAGGTTTTCCGGGCCTGTGCCCGGTGCTGCAGATATCATGGATTCCAGGTTTGACCGCCTTGTGGATATGTATGAACCCAAAAAGCAGGTAAGAGCCAGGATTGATCTTGTTCTTCTGCCGAAAATGGAGGCTGAGACCATTGCAAAGGGCGATATTTTCAGGGATATTGCTGATATGGACGCTGTATGTCATGTTGTCAGGGCTTTTGATGATGATTCAGTCTATCATGCCCAGGGCTCGGTTGATGCTTTAAGGGATTTTGAAATGGTCAATTCAGAACTTGTAATGCATGACCAGATTTTTGTTGAAAAAAGGATTGAACGCCTTGAAGCCATGATAAAGAAAATAAAGGATGAAGATCAGAAAAAGGAGCTTGCTCTGATGCACAGGCTGAAGGAATTTCTTGAGCAGGAAAAACCCCTTCGCCTTGCAGCTCTGACAGAGGACGAGGAAAAAATGATCAGAAGCTATCCCTTTATCACGCGCAAAAAACTTGTTGCTGCCGTCAATGTGGGCGAGGACGATATTGACAATGAAAATATTCTGCGTGAATTTGCACCCCTTTGTGAAAAAGATGATATAAAGGTTATGCTGGTGTCTGCCAAGCTTGAATCTGAAATTGCCATGCTTGATACAAAGGAGGAAAAACAGGAGTTTCTGGAAGACCTTGGAATCCAGCATACAGCGCTTGAAACCCTGACAGGGTTATGCCTTGAATCCCTTGACCTGATTTCCTTTTTTACCGTTGGAAAGGATGAGGTAAGGCAATGGCTTTTAAGAAAGGGGTCAACCGCTCCAAAAGCCGCCGGTGTTATCCATTCAGACCTTGAAAGGGGATTTATCAGGGCTGAAGTTTTTAAGTATGGCGAACTTTTGGAAGCAGGCAGCGAGGCTGAGCTTAAAAAAGCCGGCAGAATATGTGTCGAAGGAAAGGATTATATTGTTGAAGATGGCGA
>CAYUOB010000154.1:0-5308 GCA_964446145.1 uncultured Desulfobacula sp. | reverse complement strand
TATGCTTCGGCAAGCTCAAACAAAGCCACATCATTTTTCGGATCAAGCTGAACTGCATTTCTGTATTCTATTACAGCAGTTTCAGGTTTGTTTTGTGACATGAAAGTTCTGGCATTTTTTATATAAGCTGATACTTCGTCTTTCCTGCTCTTTGAACAGCCTGAAAAAATCACCACAGCAGCAATCAGGCACATGCCTGTACAGTAGATTTTCCTTTTCATCTGGTATTTTCCCCTGTTTTGTTGATTTTCTGCATCTTTTTAGCAGATATGCATAACATGAGGCAAGGAATTCCCCTGAAAAAAACACTGATTCCTTTATTCTTTGGAATTGACAATTGACATCAGCGGATTTATGTTCCTGCCATGAAAACTGCAAAAAAAATATATCTCAGGGATTATGCCCCGCCTGCATTTTTCATAGAAAGCGCAGGCCTTATTTTTGATATTCAAAAAAACCTGACAAAGGTAAACTCCACCCTGAAAATAAAAAAAAATCCGATTTATAATAAAGAAGCACACCCCCTTGTTCTGGACAGAGGCGGGTTTGAAATTGAATCAGTCATTGCAGACGGAATGATACTGCTGCCGGGAGAATACAGAGCAGATGACAAACATTTCATCCTTGCAAACACCCCGGATGAATTCGAGCTTGAAATAACCACCATACTGAAACCCCATGAGAATACAAGCCTTGAAGGGCTTTATAAGTCAGGCAATATTCTTTGCACCCAATGTGAAGCACAGGGCTTTCGCAAAATCACCCCGTTTGCCGACCGTCCTGATGTGCTGAGCGTATACACATGCACCATAATTGCCGACAAGGATAAATACCCTGTTCTTCTTTCCAATGGCAATCCCGTAAAATCAGGAGACCTTGACAATAACCGGCATTTTGTCACCTGGGAAGATCCCTTTAAAAAGCCATGCTACCTTTTTGCAATGGTTGCAGGAGATCTGGCCTGCCTTAAGGACACTTACACAACAGGATCAGGCCGGACGGTTGAGCTCAGAATTTATTGTGAAAAAGGCAATACAGATAAGTGCCGCCATGCCATGAAATCTTTGAAACAGGCAATGGAATGGGATGAAAAACGTTTCAGCCTGGAATATGACCTTGACCTGTACCAGATTGTTGCAATCAGCGATTTCAATGCAGGCGCAATGGAAAACAAAGGGCTTAACATTTTCAACAGCAGATATGTTCTTGCAGACCCCAAGTCTGCAACTGACGAGGATTTTTTAAACATTCAGAATGTAATAGGCCATGAATATTTTCACAACTGGACAGGCAACAGGGTAACTGTTAAAAACTGGTTTCAACTGAGTCTTAAAGAAGGCCTGACCGTATTCCGTGACCAGGAATTCTCATCTGATCTTAATTCACGGGGAGTCAAAAGGGTAAGTGTGGTAAAAAACCTGCGAAATTCACAGTTTCCTGAGGATTCAGGGCCCATGGCACATCCGGTAAGACCTGAATCCTATATTAAGATGGATAATTTTTACACTGCAACCGTTTATGACAAAGGAGCAGAAATCGTAAGAATGATCCATCAGCTCATTGGAGAAAAAAATTTCCAGAAAGGTATGAGTCTTTATTTTGAACGCTTTGACGGAATGGCTGTGGCCATTGAAGACTTCATTGCTGTGATGGAAGAAGCCGGCAACAGGGATCTGGGCCGGTTCAGGCTGTGGTACTGCCAGTCAGGAACTCCCTGTGTGACAATAACCAGGAAATATGATCCAGCCCTGCAACAGCTTGAAATAACATTGGAACAGCATACTGATCCTGACATAAATCAATCCGTGAAAAAGCCTTTTCACATACCTGTGCGTTTTGGAATCATCGGCCCTGACGGCCAGGATATCTCTCCTGCAGAAACAGGGCTGCTGGAACTGAACTCAGAAAAGCACAGGTTTACCTTTGACAATATCCCCGGCGGAAGCGTGCCTTCCTTTTTCAGGCGGTTTTCCGCACCCGTAAAAATCAAAACCGACCTGACAGATGATGAACTTTGCTTTCTCATGGCCTGCGATACAGACGAATTCAACCGGTGGGACTGTGCCCAGACCCTGTTCATGAAACAGATCATCACCCTGGTGGAGGACTTCAGAAACAAAAAAACCATGACTGTTTCACCAGGCCTTGTCAAGGCATTTGAAAAAGCACTGAAAGACAGAAAAACAGACATGGCCTTCCTTGCCAGGATGCTGTGTCTACCTGATGAAGCCGAGATAAAGGAGCATTTTGATCTTGTTGATGTCACAGCTATCCATGAATCAAGGCAGTTCCTGCGCCATTATATCGCACAGAAACTGCAATCCGTGTTCATGGATATAATCGGGCTGTGCTCAAAAACCGACCCATCAAGTATCTCCCATGAATCAATGGCTGCAAGAAGCCTTAAAAACCTGTCATTGTCATACCTTGGATCATTAAAGCATGCAGACACAACAGAGCTTGTGATGCACCATTATTCCGGGGCGAAAAATATGACGGACGAAATTGCCGCATTTAAAATTCTTTCCGATATTGGCCCTGAACTGAAAAAAGAAGCTGCCGACAGATTTTACAAAAAATGGAGCCATGACAGGCTTGTGATGGATAAATGGTTCGCAGTCCAGGCAGGCTCATGCCTTGAAGATACTCTGGACGAGGTCAGGGCCCTTATTATGCATCCTGATTTTTCCATGAAAAATCCCAACAGGGTCAGATCATTGATCCACGCATTTGCCTTTGGCAATCATGTTAATTTCCACAGGCATGACGGTGCAGGATACAGGTTTGTAAGTAAAAACATTATTGAACTTGACAATATCAATCACCAGGTTGCGGCACGCCTTGCAGGTGCATTCAACCACTGGAAAAAATACGATGTAAAAAGACAATCAATGATGAAAAAAGAACTGGAAAGGATTCTTGCAGTCAAAACCCTTTCCAGCAATGTCCATGAAATTGTTTCAAGGGCTGTCAGTTAAAGACGCCAGAAACTGATTCCGGATTTTTTAACCTCATTCATGTCAAGAACTGATTTCACATCAATGAGACATCCGTTTTCAATCAGCATATCTTTAAAAACAGAAATATCCTGATCAAGATATGCCCTGTGCGGAACAGCAAGTATAAGGGCTGACAGATTCCTTAAATCATCCCAGGCACACAGGTTTACATTATAATATGCAAGGGCCTCAGCCGGGTCTGAAATGGCATCATGCACCAGCACATTGATCCCGTACGAACCAAGCTCATCAACAATATCAATCACACGGGTGTTTCTCAGGTCAGGACAATTTTCCTTGAATGTGAGTCCAAGCACCCCTACCCTGGCATTCTTGACATTTATGCCCTGATTGATCATGAGCTTAACGGTTTTTTCCACCACAAACCTTCCCATATTATCATTGATTCTGCGGCCTGCAAGTATAATCTGGGGATGATATCCTTCAGATTCGGCCTTGAAGGTCAGATAATACGGATCAACTCCGATACAATGCCCGCCCACAAGCCCGGGTGTGAACGGCAGAAAATTCCACTTTGATCCTGCAGCTTCAAGCACATTTTTGGTATCAATCCCGAATTTGTCAAAAATCAGGGCAAGCTCGTTCATAAGGGCAATGTTCAAGTCACGCTGAGTATTTTCAATTACCTTGGCAGCTTCTGCCTCCCTGATGGTTTCGGTTCTGTGAACACCTGCTGTGACTATACTTTCATACAGTTCCGCCACTTTGTCACATGTTTCAGGATCGTCTCCTGAAACCACTTTGACTATTCTTGTCAGGGTATGTTCCTTATCTCCGGGGTTAATGCGTTCAGGCGAGTATCCCACATGGAAATCCTTTTTCCATTCATATCCTGACTGCTTTTCCAATACAGGCACGCACACCTCTTCTGTGACACCAGGATAAACCGTTGATTCAAAAATAACCACTGCCCCTTTTTTCATATATTTTCCGGCAGTTTCAGAAGAGCTTATCACGTATTTGAGATCAGGTCGCCTTGCCCGGTCAATGGGGGTAGGCACTGCAACCACAATATAATCAGCATCACTGATCTGTGCAGGATCTGAAGTGGGATGAAAAAACCGCGCATTTTCAAATTCCTGCCTTGACACCTCGCCTGTGGGGTCTTCATGCTTTTTGCAGTTCTCAATAATCTTTTCCTTCAGATCAAGGCCAATGGTATGAAATTTTGCCCCGAAATGAACAGCAAGGGGAAGGCCGACATAACCAAGCCCGATAACAGCTATTTTCGCATCAGAATTCATTATAGCAATTCTCCAGAAATTTTTCTTTACATATAATATAGTTTATACCATTCAACAAAATTGCCTATGCCGGTCTCCACAGAAGTCGATGGCTTGAACCCTGTATCTTCCGAAAGATCGCTTACATCAGCATAGGTTGCAGGCACATCCCCCGGTTGCAGAGGCAAAAATTCCTTTATGGCTTTTTTACCAAGGGCTTTTTCAATGGCTTCAATGAACTCCATCAGAGCAACCGGCTGATTATTGCCTATATTGTATAATTTATACGGCACACAGCTTGTTGAAGGATCAGGGCTGTCAGACGACCATTCAGGGTTGGCTCCAGGAATTTTCTCCATCACCCTTACCACTCCTTCCACAATATCGTCAATATAGGTGAAATCCCTCTGCATTTCTCCGTTATTGAAAATTTTAATGGGCTCATCATTCAAAATGGCTTTTGTGAACAGGAAAAGTGCCATATCAGGTCTTCCCCACGGCCCGTAAACAGTAAAAAACCTCAACCCGGTTGAAGGAAGCCCGTAAAGGTAGCTATAGGTATGGGCCATCAGTTCATTGGCTTTTTTAGAAGCAGCATAAAGGCTTATGGGGTGATCAACATTATGCCGCACTGAAAACGGCATATTGGTATTAAGCCCGTACACGGAACTGCTGGATGCATAAACAAGATGCCTGACCTTTGAATGGCGGCAGCCTTCAAGAATATTGGCAAATCCCACAAGATTGCTGTCAATGTATGAGTGGGGATTTTCAATGCTGTAACGCACCCCTGCCTGGGCAGCAAGATTTATCACATAATCAAATTCATGGGTTTCAAAAAGTGTTTTAATTTTTTCACGATCTGCAATATCGCCTTCAATAAATTCAAAACCGGTGTTTTCCTGTATAATCGCAAGCCTTTTCTTTTTAAGGCTTACATCATAATAATCATTCAGGTTATCAATGCCGCATACATCATATCCATCCTTAAGCAGGCGAAGACTCAGATTGAATCCGATAAACCCTGCCACACCTGTTACAAAAATTTTCATAATTTTCCTGCCT
>CAYUOB010000153.1:0-5337 GCA_964446145.1 uncultured Desulfobacula sp. | reverse complement strand
AATGCAATTCCTCAACTTCCTGTAATGGATACTGAACATTGCATGGTCTGCGGGCAATGTGAAAAAACCTGCCCGACCAATGCCATTGATTATTTTCAGCAGCCTGAGACTTTTACAATAACAGCAAAGACCGCTGTATTGACCACTGGATTTGAGCTGCTTCAGGTAAAAGATAATGTTCAGTATGGAAATGGCAAAATTGCCAATGTAATTGATTCCCTGCAGATGGAAAGGCTTTTGGCTCCACACGGGCCTTATAGCAGAGTTTTAAGGCCTTCAGACGGCATGGAGCCTGATTCCATTGCCTATGTGCAATGCGCAGGCTCAAGGGACAAAAGCATGGGTGTCCCATATTGCTCCAGAGTATGCTGCATGTATGCCATCAAACAGGCCATGCTCCTTTCAGGGTCTCTGCCCCTTGCTGATATCACAATTTATTATATGGATATACGGGCTTTTGGAAAAGGATATGAACAATTTTATCAAAATGCCAAAGCAATGGGAATTGAATTTGTGAAAGCCAAGGTTGCCCGGATCGATCAGGGTGAGAATGGAAGCGTCACAGTCAGATTTGAGAATCAGGACGGTTCAGGCATTGCAACGGCAGAGCATGATCTGGTGGTGCTTTCCATGGGAATGGTTCCAGGATGGAATCCCGAATCAGTCTGTCCTGTTTCAAAGGACAATGATCAGTTCATATATTCTGTTAAACCTAAAATATCCCCTGTACTGACTGACATGGACGGTTTTTTTACCGCAGGTGCTGCAGCCGGCCCCAAGGATATCGTGGATACCATTACAGAATCGGGATCAGCTGCAATGGAGGCTGCCAAATTCATGTCCAACAGCAATATGGAGAACTAAAAAATGAGCGAAAATGATAAAAGAGTCGGTGTCTATATTTGCTATTGCGGGGGCAATATTTCTGATCATGTGGATGTGGAAGAAGTCCGTAACAGGGCGGAAAAAATGCCTGGAGTCACCATTGCCAGAACCAATATGTTCATGTGTTCAGACCCTGGCCAGGCAATGATCATAGAGGATTTAAAAAGCGGTAAAATCAACCGTGTTGTTGTGGCTTCCTGTGCCCCAAGCCTGCATGAAACCACTTTCCGCGGGGCCATTGAAAGAGCCGGTGCAAATCCTTTTATTTATGATCATGCCAATATCAGGGAACAGGTTTCATGGGTACATCATGGAGAAGAGGCAACTGACAAGGCCACTGTTCTGATTGCATCTGCCGTTGCCAAATCAAAAAAACTTACTCCCCTGGATCCCATCCGTGTTGACGCAAAAAAACACACAACAATTATTGGCGGAGGAATTGCCGGTATCAAGGCTGCCCTGGATGTTGCCAGCAAAGGCATTAAAGTTGCGCTTGTGGAAAAATCACCTGTGCTTGGCGGCCGTCTGAACAGGCTTGACCGGCTTGCACCTTCAGGAGAAAAAGCATCAGATGTTCTGAATGAGCTTCTTGACGCACTTAAAAACAACAAGAATATAAGTGTTTACACTGATACTGTTATCAAAGGGGTAACAGGATATGTCGGCAATTTTTCCCTGGAAGCAGAAAGGCAGAAAAACGCAAATAAGGTAAAATTCAATATTGATACAGGCGCAGTGATTATGGCAACCGGATCTGTTTCATATGTTCCGTTTAAAGGTGAATTTGGTTTTGGAATACATGATCAGGTAATCACGCTTCAGGATCTGATTTTATCATTAAAGGAGAACAAGGCTTCAGGATCTGTTTTTGAATTTAACGGCAGGCCTGTCCGCAATATTGTGATGATCCATTGTGTGGGAAGCCGTCAGATACCTGGAATCCATCAACCCGGAGAAGATGGGTCCTTAAATGAATATTGTTCCAGAACCTGCTGCGCTGCCATGCTTAATGCATCAAATATGATACGTGAACAATTTCCTGAAACAGGCATCTATGAAATGTACAGGGATATCAGAACATATGGCAGGGGCCAGGAGGAATTATATAACAGGGCTGCTGCCAATAAAGTGGTTTTCATGCGCTTTGAACCGGATTCTGTGCCCGAAGTTGTTAAAAGCAGCATATCTGACTACCCCCTGCAGGTAAAAATTAAGGATACCCTGACTTTTAATGAGGAATTTGAAGTTCCTGCAGACCTTGTGGTTCTTGCAACCGGGATTGAGCCTGAGGATATCAGCGAGCTGGCTTCCATGATGAAACTTCCCATTGGAAATGACAGATTCCTGCTGGAAGTCCATCCCAAACTCAGGCCTGTTGAGCTGCCGGTTGCAGGGATTTTCCTTGCAGGCACATGCCAGGCTCCAATGGATTCATCAGAAGCATGCAATGCTGCCGGAGCTGCTGCAGTCAAGGCATCTGCCCTTCTCAAGAAAGGCTATATTGAACTTGATCCATTTGTCGCACAAGTGAATCTGGATAAGTGCAAAGGCCATGGAGCCTGTGTGCAGGCCTGTCTTAATGAAGGAGCCCTGAAACTGGTTGAAATGCAGATAGACGGCCAAACCCTTAAAAAGGCCGAGGTAACTCCTGCCATGTGCCTGGGCTGCGGTGCCTGTGCAGCAGTATGTCCTGAAAAAGCCATTGATATTAACGGGTGGGCATTGAAGCAATATGAAGATATGGTTGATGCCATTGTTTCAGACGGTTTCAGTGCATGATGAATTTACCGGTTGAATAGGAAAAATAAAATGACTGATAATAATCAGAATAAAGAGGCCAGAAAAGAAGCAATGAAACAACTTCGCGCCAGCCGCAGAGAGACCATTGCCAAAGCTTCGGCCATGATGAAGGAACAAAAAAAAGATATCAGGGCAATTAAGGAATTTTTAAAAGACAGGGATGCAACAATTCCCGAAATTGCCGGGAAAACCGGCCTGACCACTGACAAAACCCTTTGGTATATTGCAACCATGAAAAAATACGGTCAGATAGTGGAGGCCGAAAAAGAGGGAGCCTTTTTTAATTACTCTCTGAATGAATCCAATTAACCATAATCAGAGGTTTATTTATTATGAATTCCATAAGCTTAGATTTTGCAGAAGAGCTGAAACAATATTCAGAAGATAAGGCTCTTGAATGCTTTAACTGCGGGACATGTGCTGCCATCTGCCCTCTTGTGCACGATAATTTTCCAAGAAGAATGATCAGATATATTCAGGTTGGAGCAAGGGAGAAAATTCTTGAACATTCAGATGAACTCTGGCGATGTCTTCATTGCGGGCTTTGTACTCATACCTGTCCGAGAGAAGCAGACCCGGGAGAAATCATTCTTGGTCTGAAACGATTTGTTGTTGCAAACTGGAGGTAGTCACCATGTTTAATCCCAAAGATATAATTGAAATCCTTGCCGCCAATGTAAAGCAGACAAAAAGCCCCTTTGGCATACCAAAATCAATGGTGAACAAATGGCATAAAGGGCAAAATCTTCCGGACAAGGGCGAATACATGCTTTTTACAGGTCTTATGTATCAATTTGCACCTTTTATTGAAAAATCCACCCAGTACCTTGAAAAATATGAAGATACAAAAGCAGCCGCATATCTGAAATATGCCAGATATATTCCTGGTTATATTTCAGGTATCGGCCTTGCTCTCATGACCTCCGGAAAAGAAAAGAAAAAAGCAGGAACCTATCTTAAAAATATCGTATATCTGCTTAAAAAATCACAGGTAAGTTTCGGGTACAGGCCTGATCTGGATGATTATTCCGGAATTCTGCTTTATGATATGGGAGATATTGACGGATTTATTGCCCATGCAAAAAAAATTGCGCAGAACCTGAATAATGCCGGAATTAAAAAAATTATCACGGTTGATCCTCATACTGCATATGCGCTGAAAAAACTTTTTCCAAAGTATACTGGGATCAGTTTTGAGGTAAAAGCCTATTTTGAACTTTTAAACCTGAACAAGAAAAACTGCAATCTTGAAGTAACTCTTCATGATCCGTGTTTTTTCGGAAGGTATCTTGAGTTGTCTGACCATCCGAGAAAACTGCTGAAAAATCTTGGAATTGTCAATTCAGAAATCAGAAATCAGAAGGATTTTACAAGCTGTTGCGGCGGGCCTGCTGAGTCCATTTCTCCAAGTCTTTCAAACGAGATAATGCAAAAGCGTATCAAGGAACTGGAAGAACCTGGAAAACCGGTAATAGCTTATTGTCCGATCTGTCTTGGCAATCTGAGGAAGTCAGGAGCAAATGTTGAGGATTTGTCAGCATTGCTCGCAAAAAATATTTAATTAATTATCAAGGAGAAAAATATGTCGGAAAAGGTGGAAAAAATCATTTATTTTTGTACCCATGGCGGAGAAGATGCAGAAAGAGCCTCCATCTGCTTTGCCATGGCAGGTGCTGCAGTTGCGCTTGATATTGACACCACAGTGGCTCTTCAGGGCAAGGCAGTATATCTTGCCCAGAATGGATATATTGACCATCTGCCTGCCACAGGAGGATTTGCTCCTTTATCAAAGCTGATTGGAGATTTTATTGAGCTTGGAGGAAAAATTCTTGTGTGCAAACCATGTATTGATGAACGCAATATAAAGGAGACAGATCTGATTGAAGGGTCAAGTGTCACTTCCGGCGGGACATTGAACCTGCTGGCACTGGAATCAGATGCTCACCTGGTTTACTAGATATTGCCTGATATTCAGAAAGGAATGAAAAAAATGGCTGATACACAACACAAAATTATCTATATGTGCACCTGTGGCGGAGAAGATGCAGAAAAGGCATCCATTTGCATAGGGCTTGCAAATGCAGGTCTTGCCCTTGAAGAGGATGTTTCGCTTATTCTCATGGGCAAAGGGGTTTATCTTGCCCAGAAAGGCTATGCCGACCACATACACAGGGCAGGAGACCGGGCTCCGTTAAAAAAGCTGATTGCTGATTTTATGAGCCTGGGCGGAAAACTTTTTGTCTGTAAACCCTGTATTGAGGAAAGAAATATGGGTTTGTCCGATTTCATTGAGGGTGCTGAACTTGCAACCGGCACAACCTTGAATATGCTTATACTGGAATCTGATAAACAATTGGTTTTCTGACAGATTTTTCTGTTCATATATCAGCCGCTATTAACTCAATAATAAAAAAAACTGAAATAAGATGAATAAAATGGAAGACAAAATAAAAGAGCTTGAAAACAGAATAAAACTTCTTGAAAACAACCAGCCTGAAGATAAACTTTCCATGATTGTTTTCAGCGGAGATCTTGACAAGATGCTGGCAGCATTCATTATTGCCACAGGTGCTGCTGCAATGTATGAAAAAGTTGTCATGTTCTTCACTTTCTGGGGAACCGCAGTTTTAAGGGATCTTGACAAAAAAATTA
>CAYUOB010000152.1:0-5343 GCA_964446145.1 uncultured Desulfobacula sp. | reverse complement strand
AACCCGGGTTTCCGGCGTGAGAGGCCGGCGTCCTGACCGCTAGACGATGGGACCTTTAAACAGGTAGCTATATTTATATCAAAGCTGTAAAATTGTCAATTAAAATTGAATAAGTATTCCGCCCGCATTATTGGCTTACAGGCGGAATACTGATGATTTTCATTATTGTCCTGAGTTTTCAAAAAGCAATTTCTGGGTTTTCAGATCCCAGACAGCGCCGTTACCAAGGCCTCTGGCTTTTTTAAACTTTTCCAGGGCCTTTCTTGAACCTGGACCGAACTTACCGTCAATTGATTTGGTATAATATCCCAGTTCCTTAAGCCGTGACTGTATGAGTTTGGCATCACCTTTATGGCGCGGGTCAAGGAAAACAGAACCGGATTCTATCGGAGCAGAAGCAGCCTGTTTGTTTATCTGCTGCTGTTTTTCAGACCCTTTTGCATATTTGACTATGAATCCGGGACTGTTGGCATAATTTTTACGATTCATATAAAGCCCTATGCGGACAGGTTTGGGATTTATGCCGGGATTTGCATTATAAAACACATTGACATAAAAATTATTGTTCAGCACATTGACACTGAATGTTCCGCCAGAAATCACCGCGCGCCAGCCATTATCGTCAATAGTTAAGGGCTCAAAAAATTCAGTTCCCCCTGTATCAGAGGCATCGGTAATCTTCATCTCAAGGGAAGCATATGCAGGAAGACGATCTTTACAGAACAGCATTATAAAACAGTCTTCCGGCTTGCTGTTGACTCTTGTGACCATTTTTTTCCATACAGACAATTTTTCATATGCCTGTTTGTTCTTTATTTCTTCCTGAGTGGGAGTCATTGTAAAGGCATTTGTCAATGCATGGATATAAAGGTCCATAAAAGACGAAATTTCTTTCATATTCATTCCCTTGAAAGAAGATTTTGGCACATAATATACCTGTATATCGGGCAGGCTTGGGGCAATCAGGGCTGTGGCAGATTTGTTTATGGTGATTCCGCCATGTTTTACTGTATAATCTGCTGCAAAATAATCAGCAACCCTTCTGTTAAAAAGGTCAGTAAAATCAAATATACCTTCTATAACACATTCTGCCTCGTTTTTTGTCTGCTTTTTCACCTTGAATCCTGTAATCTGAACTGCAAAAAGCCTGAAATCGTCATAGGTGAAATTTTTATCATAAAAAGCATGCTTGCCTTCCGGAGCGAAAACCACCTCAGGGATCTTATCCCTGTTACCCCGCATCCTGTTGATCATGGCTGCGATAACAAATTTCACATGGGCAGGCTGACTGTCAAGATCAACAATTTTAATTGCAGGCGGACGGATTTCCAGGCCTTTCTTTTCTCCGGCCTGGACAGGTTTTGCTGCAGAACTGCCGCCGGCAGTGGTGGTTGTGGATGTGGAAACGCACCCGCATATAAAAAGAACCAGACTTAACAAGCCGATTCCAAACGATATTTTGCGTAACATAAGCTCCCCCTTGTTATTTTTATTCTTTTTATGCCCAAAAACAGACATGATTCATGTAACAATTGCTATTTTACCATATACCTGCCTGATTTCTGTAAATCATGGGACTTCTGTAGGGAACAGAAGTCTTGACTTCAGTGGTTCTGACTTTGTTTGCCACATAATTCAAAATATTTGAAATCTGGGATTTTGTGAAATTTTCTCCTTCTTTATGGATTCCAGCTTTAATGGCAACTTTGGTAAGATACTTCAGAACCCTGGGATTTTTATTGAGTTTATTGGCCCTGTAAACCATATCAACCAGCTTATTGCCGCGTTCACCAATTTTTGAAAGTTTATCAATTTTCATGATCTGATCAACGGCAACTGTCACAGCTATCGCCTGGATAATATCACTCACGCTTTTATCCTTGCTGTATTCATTGGCTGCAGCTCTTGTTGCTCCAAAAAGAGTGCCTGTAACAAAGGTTGAGGTTCCCCCCGTGGTAAACGCCAGCACCAGTTCTGCATTCTGGCCGGTCTTGTCAAGCAGGACTGCCAGATCCTCATATGATTGCCAGTATGCTTCCTCTGACTGGTGCTGAAAACTTTCCGCCTGTAAAAAAATATTTCTTATCAGGTTGAGCTGTGCAGGGCTCCTTGGTTTTCCTTCCTGTTTATTGATGATCATATCCCGCACTTTGTCAGGCAGGCCTGAAAAAAAGGCTTCCAATTCCGTTCTTGTATACACTTTAACAACATCAGAAGCTCTGACAGTCGAATCTCCGACTCCGGCCCCGCCTCCTCCTCCGCCCCCGCCATAGGCAAGAACACAAGAAGCACCAGCAGAGAGCAGAAATAAAACTGATATGAAAAATGCCAGTATTCCCGGTTTCCTGTTTCTTTTAACCATGGTTTCTCCTCCTTTTATTATTATATAGATTAAAAAATATCACCTTCCATCTGTGGCCATGCTTTTACCCTTTGCAGCCTCTGGTGACCCGAACCGGATCGATTCCGGGACTGTGGCAGTTCCAGAAAGAAATTCAGGCACCATATCTGCAAACTCATTGCTGCTGAAACGGAACAGCCTTACAGAAGGGCTTGCAGTCCCGTTCGCATCTATATGGGTAATAAATAATTCAGTAAAAGGGGAATTTGTCTTGCACGTGAAAACCAGCCACCTGGAATTGGGCGACCATGTATGCCATGAATTCATGACAGTCTGGTTGCCGGCAAGTACCCTTGGTTTTCCTCCATGTGCAGGAATTATGACAAGCCTGCTGTCAGGCTGCAGCACAAGGCCTGTGGGACTTTGTGTAAAGACTATCCATTTTCCGTCAGGTGAATACCTTGGAAAATAATTGCTGTACCCGTTATTGCTGGCTCCCTTGAGGGGAAGAGCATGTCCTCCCCTGCCGTTATTAAAAGGGATGGTGTATATATCAAACCTGACAGGATATTTTTTATTCAGATCCCTTATGTTCTGTTTAGGGCTTTCCTTCAATATCTGTTTTGTCACAGCCTTTTTAATAAGATTTGGATCAGTTTTTACAACTGAAAATGCTATTGTCTTGCCATCAGGACTCCAGGCGGGGCCTGTCTGTACTCTGTCAGTCCTGTCAGCTCCCGGAAGAAGATGAAATCTGCGGGTTGCTGTATGAAAAACAGCAATCTGCCCGGTTGCCGGATAAAAAAGCTGGGAAAAAAACAGATCATCCATCATAACAAAAACAGAAGTTTCATTCACAGTACCGGCAATATAGCTGCCATCCGGAGAAACTCTGGCAAAAAGCCCCATGCTGTATGAGGCTGGTTTTTTAGCAGCAAGAGTATTCCATGATCCTATCATATTTTTTTCTATGACAATTTTCTTTTTCACAGAAGTGTACAAAAAAGCGCCCTTATCCCCTCCATAATCCGTATCCATGGTCATGGACCTGCCGTTAAGCGCATATGAATGGCAATTTGCACATATGGGAGGAGAGGACATAACAGTCTCAGGATGAGAGTATGAATCAAGCCTTCCCATCATCATGCTTGTTTTTTCCGGGTGCTGTTTTGCATTAAGAAACGGAAGAGGCTTGCGCATGAACATCAGGCAGGCATCTACCCTGTCTTTTGAAATCCTGATTTTCCCATGGCCGACAGAAGTGATTGATCTGCCTGTCCAGCCTCCTATACCTGCAATTTCAAATTCAATCCATTCATTTCCAGCAATTTTTTTCAACCTGGCCCATGTATCTGAATCCGGCACCCACCACGGTTCAGCAACAAGGGCTCTGAGAATGATCCCTGTCTGTTTTTTCATGGAAACAAGCCAGGAAGAATTTTTCACGGCATCGTCCCATATGAACAAAGGCGATGCCATATCACACGGAATCAAAGCACCTGAAGCAGGTTCAATGATATCAAGTTTTGCTGCGTCCCTGCGCACAGACAAAGAATCAATCAAAGATACAATCCCCTCATGTTCCAGAGACCTGAAGCAGGGATCTGCATAAACAATACAACCGGATTCCAAAACACCGGAACCTTCGGCCTGATCCTGCCAGATTACGGTCATAAGGCCCAGGCACAAAACAGCCAGAGTTATCCTGAAAAATATACCAATGTCAAAAATACCGGTAACAGACCTGCGATTCATGAACAATTTTCATTCTCCTTTCATTCTCCATTAATGGCACATCAAATTCATACAAATTTTAAATAATTAATCTGTCCTTCTTAAAACGTAAGGTCAACCAAAGTCAAGAATGCTTCACCGGATATATTATGAAAATTTCCTGCGTTTGCCCCTTCTGAACCCAAACACAAGGTAAACAAGCCAGCCTGCAAGCGGGACAATTGCGACGAAATGCCAGAGAATCTTTTCCCTTGTTGAATTAAACTCCTTTAAGATAATATCAATGAGACAGAGCATTGTAAGGCCGAAAGACACCGAAAAAACAATTAAAATATATACAATAGTCTGATCCATATTTTTCAGCTTTTAAGTTTGTCTGAAATCTTTAAAAGGGTATCCACATAATAATTGCTGTGGTTATAAAGAAAAAGCACTTCATGTTGTCTCTGACGGGGAATACCAGGCTTCCAGCCATGATGGCTGAGATAATTGGCCACACTGAAAATGGCATCAGCATGGGTAAAAAGATCTATTCTGCCGTCATCATTTCCATCTCTGGCAAGGTGCAGGGCATTGGAGGGCATGAACTGAGCAATTCCCATGGCCCCTGCATAGGAGCCTTTAATATTTTCAGGAGGAATACCCTCCTTTGCTGCATATCTCAAAAGAGCCTTGAGCTCTTCATAGCCCCATTTCAGACGATTTTCCACTTTTTTGTCAAAAATTTCTTTTTTGGGTTTTTTTCTGGCAGGAATGGCATTCCAGACCCTCTGTCTCAGGTTTTCATCAGACAATGCAGCCATTGTGGAAAGAGTGTTGATCACAGTCCGTTTTCCAAGATAGGCGCCAAGGCGGGTTTCCACAAGAAGAATTGCAGTAATAATTGTTTTGTCAACTCCATATATTTTCTGGGCCCTGTCAAGGGCATTTTTGTGATCCTTCATATATTGCATGGCGTTTTTAATGGATTTTCCGGAAGTAAACTGGTCATAATCAAGGCTTGACTCAGTATGAATAAAAAAACGATAAACACCATCAGGGTCAAAAAATACGGAACCGCTGGAAAAAAGGCGCTGAATCCTGTCTTTATCAAACCCGTCCTGAATCAGTTTCCGGACAAGCCTGTCAAATTCATGGCCTTTTTCGATTTCACCGGCAGAAGCATGGAAAGCCAGAGCAGCAAAAACAATAAAAAAAATGACAGATACCAGATTCATCCACAATGGCGGCGGTTTTATCTTCATTGATATATCTGCTCCCAATTATTT
>CAYUOB010000151.1:0-5353 GCA_964446145.1 uncultured Desulfobacula sp. | reverse complement strand
TCTGGTCCGGAACTGATTATTTTATCAAAGCCAGAAAATTTCTTTCATTTTAAATTTGATATTGACAAATTTCATGTTCACATATATAAATCACTTTTGTTTGCTGAGCGGGAATAACTCAGTGGTAGAGTGCGACCTTGCCAAGGTCGAAGTCGCGGGTTCAAATCCCGTTTCCCGCTCCAGAACTTAAAGGCGGCTTGGCCAAGGGGTAAGGCAACGGCCTGCAAAGCCGTTATTCTCCGGTTCAAATCCGGAAGCCGCCTCCATGAAATCAACAAGGCTTTCAGCATTTAATGCTGGAGGCCTTTTTTTATGGCTGAAAAAATTTCCCCTGCTTTGTCTGCCTGAATTATTTTTTTTGTTTAAAAATTGTTTTGGGGCTTGTTATTCAAAACAGTTAAAGTTAAATTTGACGAATAGATTTTTGCTCATATTTTGGTTTGCAGGTGAATAAATATTAATTGCTGAAAAAAGAGGTGATTTATGAAAATTCTGGTGGGTTACAAGGGAATCAATGTTGGTAAGGATTTGATGGATATTGCTGTTAAACATGCCAAAGCCTTTGACGGGGAAATCCTGATAGTTACCTCGATGATAGGCAGCGATAAAAGTGAAAAGCAGGAAATCTGCAATGCAGAGAACAACCTTGAGCAGGCAAAGGAATATTTTACCGATTCAGGTGTAAAAAGTGAGACACATCTTCTGATCAGAGGGCTTGAGCCTGGTGAAGATATTGTTAAGTTTGCAATGGAAAGGAATGTTGATGAAATTATAATAGGCGTGCGCAGCCGTTCAAAGGTGGGCAAGTTGTTGTTCGGGTCAACGGCGCAATTTGTTATTCTTGAGGCACACTGCCCTGTTCTGACTGTAAAGTAGGTAATAAGGAGGATAAGACAGCATGAAATTAAGATATTTTTCACATTCTGCTTTTCAGATATCACTTGATGACGGCACAAAACTTTTAATTGACCCTTTTATTACCGGCAACCCGACCTGTCCTGTGTCTGCATCAGAGATTGAAGCCGATTATATCCTGCTTACCCACGGTCATGGAGATCATCTTGGAGATACAATGGAAATTGCGCAAAGATGCGGATCTTTATGCATATGTGAAAACGAGCTTGCCACTTATCTGGGCTCAAAAGGGCTTAAATCCCATGCAATGCATATTGGCGGGTCTTATTCCTTTGATTTTGGCAGGATAAAGCTGACACAGGCACTTCACAGTTCTGTAACCCCTGACGGCAAATGTGCAGGCGCTTCCACAGGTATACTGATTTTTGCTGAAAACAAAATTGTTTATCACATGGGAGACACAGGTTTGTTTCTGGATATGAAACTTATATCTGAATTATACGATATTGACTGCCTTCTTGTCCCGATCGGAGACAATTTCACCATGGGCATTGATGATGCAGTAAAGGCATGCTCTTTTATCAATCCCGGATTTGCAGTTCCAATGCATTATAATACATTTGATGTTATCAGGGCTGACCCTGCCCGGTTCAAAAAAAAGCTTGAAAAGACCGGAATAAACTGTCAGATTCTTGAATTCGGTCAGGAAATAAATTTATAGGTGCATGTACCTGGAATAAAAGTTTTGCCAGCATGGAATTAATCAAGTGTTTCAAAGCTCTTTCAGATAAAACCCGGCTGAGGCTTTTTTGTGTTCTTCACCGGTATGAGCTCAATGTGAACGAAATAGTTCAGGTGGTTGACATGATTCAGTCAGGTGTTTCAAGGCATTTGAAAATTCTGATGGAATCCGGGTTGCTGACTTCCAGAAAAGATGGCAGTTATACCTATTATTCCACGGTTCACAATGACATTGTTCCTGGTGTTGTTTCCCTGGTTGATATGGGTGTTGAAAAAAAAGCATATATTGAAAGGGATCTTAAAAGAGCCGGTGAAATGATCCGCATACGCCAGACCAGGGCACAGCGTTTTTTCAAAACCATTGCACCAAGATGGGATCGTCTGAAAAAAGAGGTGCTGGGCAATTTTGATCTTAATGCTGAAATCGAAAAAAAAATATCTTTTACAGGAAAAACAGCAGACCTTGGCTGCGGTACTGGTGAGCTTATTGAAAACTTGTCATCCAGAACACAATTTCAGATCATAGGTATTGACAGTTCCCCTGAAATGCTTGAACAATCGCGCCTAAGGCTGTCAGGCATTGAAAATGTACAACTGAGGCTCGGAGAGCTTGAGCATCTTCCCATGCAGAATCGGGAAATAGATACTGCTGTGATGAACATGGTGCTTCATCATATTGTCAGGCCGGAGCAGACAATCGCTGAGGCGTTCAGAGTGCTTAAACCCGGAGGGCGGTTCATATTGTCGGATTTTGCAAAACACGATATGGAAAAGGTAAAGGATATCCTTGGCGGGCTGTGGCTGGGATTTGAAAGATCCCGTATTTCCACATGGCTTAATGATGCGGGTTTTTGCATACTTGGTGTTGATTCTTATTGTGTTGATCATGGATTGACAATTAATATGTTTACGGCGCAAAAACCGGTTAAAAATGGAAAAGAGGTGGTATAATGATTATTCCTGTAATCCTTGCAGGCGGTTCAGGCACACGGCTGTGGCCTTTGTCAAGGCAGCTTTATCCTAAACAATTGATTGATCTTTACAATGAAAACACAATGTTGCAGGACACAGTCCTCAGGCTTGAAAATATTGAATCAACAGGTTCTCCCATTGTTGTATGCAATGAAGAACACAGGTTCATGACAGCTGAGCAGCTGAGAAAAATCAGAACTGACCCCGGTACAATAATGCTTGAGCCGGTCGGAAAAAATACAGCTCCTGCCATTGCCGCTGCCGCATTAAAAGCCCTGGAAACGGAACAGGATCCTGTGCTTCTTGTGCTTCCGGCAGACCATGTGGTGGTTGAAACCGGGAATTTCAGGGAGGCTGTCATGACAGGGCTTGAGTATGCTGAATCCGATTACCTGATTACATTCGGCATTATCCCTGATTCTCCTGAAACAGGGTATGGATACATAAAAAAAGGCATGGAAACTGAGATTGGCACCAATGCTGCAAAAATAGAACAATTTGTTGAAAAGCCGGATCTTGAAACGGCACGCTCCTATGTCGAATCAGGGCAGTATTGCTGGAATTCAGGCATGTTCATGTTTAAGGCATGTGCCATTGTCAGGGAACTTGAAAAATTTGCCCCTGCCATAATTAATCATTGCCGCATGGCAATGGAATCGGGAAGCGAGGACCTTGATTTTTTCAGGCTTGACCGTGAGGAATTTGAAAAAGTTCCTTCCGATTCCATTGATTATGCTGTAATGGAAAAAACAGACAATGGCATTGTCATACCTCTTGATGCAGGGTGGACTGATCTTGGCTCCTTTGATGCCCTGTGGCATGCAGGCCGGAAAGATGAAAATTCCAATGTCATAAAGGGGGATGTTGTTGTCCATGACGTGAAATCATCCTATGTGAATTCTGAAAGCCGTCTTGTTGCGGCTGTCGGACTTGAAAATTTTGTTGTTGTTGAAACAAAGGACGCTGTTCTGGTTTCTCCCAGGGACAGGGTTCAGGAAGTGAAAAAGATTGTTGCCATGCTGAAGCAGGCAAAAAGACAGGAAACCGTAATTCACAGCAGGGTTTACAGGCCGTGGGGAAGTTATGAAACCATAGACATAGAGCCCAGATTTCAGGTCAAACGCATTACTGTTAAGCCCGGTGCCAAGCTTTCCCTGCAGAAGCATTTTCACAGAGCAGAACACTGGACTGTGGTTTCCGGCTCAGCCATTGTTACACGCGGAAAAGAACAGATACTGCTCAAGGAAGATGAATCAACCTATATCCCGCTTGGAATGCTTCACCGGCTGGAGAATCCTGGCAAGATACCGCTGGAGCTGATTGAAGTTCAATCAGGTTCATATCTTGGCGAAGATGATATTGTAAGGTTTGACGATGTTTACGGCAGAAAGCATGATTGAAACTTTGCTGAAAACTATTGCAAATCATTTAAAAATATTTAAAACTGTCTTGTTTTTACAGAATATGGAAAAATTTAAAAATAATTTGGAAAATACCGGGAGCAATTGTAATGGCAGATGAATCTTCAGGCAGCATGAAAGGCAGATTCCTGCTGGCCATACCAGGGCTTCCTGATCCCAATTTTGCCCAGACAGTGACCTGCCTTTGTGAACACAATGAATCAGGCGCACTTGGATTTATTGTAAATAAAATTCATCCTCTTTTAACTGGAAGAGAATTGTTTGATGATCTTGATATAAAATGTGATCCCGGCATTGACAGCCTTGAGATCTACCTTGGAGGCCCTGTACAGCCGAGTGGAGTATTTGTGCTGCACGGCCCGCCCTTTGACTGGAATGAAACTCTGCAGATAACTGACTGGCTTGCATTGAGCAATTCAAGGGATATTCTTGAGGCCATTGCCATGAAAAAAGGCCCTGAAAATTTTATGATACTGCTTGGCTGTGCAGGATGGGGCCCGATGCAGCTGGATAATGAACTGGAGGATTCCGCCTGGCTGACCTGCCCCATTTCCAGTGAAATTATTTTTTCCACCAATGCTGAATTAAAATATGACAAAGCAATGATGATGATATATTGAATTGCCTGCCCTGATGATGAGTGATAATAAAATCAAACCCCAGACCATTAAAGACCTTGTTGAAAAAATCCTTGATATTCTCAGGAATTTCAATGAAATATCCGGCCTTGACGGTGATTGTCTTGAAACCTATGGCGATGTGTGCAGGAAAATGCCGGATCATATCAGGGAAGGCCGGCTTAAGATTGCTGTTGTGGGGGTCATCAAATCAGGTAAAAGCACCTTTGTCAATTCAATCGCAGGAAGTGAAATTGTCAAAAGGGGAGCAGGGGTTGTAACCTGCATCACCACAAGGATAAGAAAAGGCAGAAAAAACAGGGCAAGCCTTTATTTCAAGTCCTGGGATGAAATCAATTCCCAGCTTGCAAAAGCCCTGCATCTGCTGCCGGATTATGAATCTGATAAAAACAATGTGCCAGACTTTGACCTCAGGCGCAAAAAAGACAGAAAGAATCTTGCAAGCGCCTATGAAGCCCTGGCCCGCAGTATATCGGGCCTGAATGATGAATCTGCCCCTCAGGTGGTTATGATCCGTCATGCTCTTGCCGGATATGAGGCGTGCAGCGAATTTACGGGAGCAGATGAGAACCTTTTGTGTTTTGAGTCCAGACATTTTGCACGGCACAAGGAATATACTGCAGACCCGGATAATGCCTTTTATCTTAAAGATGTCTGCCTTGAAATATTTGGCCGTGCAATTGATCCGGATATTGAGATTGCAGACTGCCAGGGAGCAGATTCAAC
>CAYUOB010000150.1:5110-5389 GCA_964446145.1 uncultured Desulfobacula sp. | reverse complement strand
GCTTTCCATGACCAGGTATATTGTTTTCTGGCGCTGATGAATGCTTTTTATAAGCCAGGAAGCAGCCTGCATTTTTTCATTGAGATAGTTTTTGGCTTCCTTTGACAAAGTTTTCCCGTTTGCAATGGCATTTTTATAAAACCTGTTGATCTTAAGCTTTGGAAGCCCGTCATCGTTCATCACTATCTTAAAATCGTCTCCATGCTTATACACGTAAATATCAGGAATGATATATGCAGGTTCTTCAGTTGAAAATTTACGCCCTGGTTTTGGTTCAAG
>CAYUOB010000150.1:0-5100 GCA_964446145.1 uncultured Desulfobacula sp. | reverse complement strand
TATTGAATGATTTTTACGGCAGCCCTGACATCTTCCACTGAAATTTTCAGGGCCCTGGCAATTTTTTTGCTGTTTCTGTTCTCAAGATCCTTGAGATGGTGCCTGATAATCTCTTCAATTACAGGATTATCAATATCAAGCTGTTTTACCTGTATCAGAAGTGTTTCACAAAGGTCTCTTGCACATACTCCGGGCGGATCAAAATTCTGAAGTGTCGAAAGCACTTCTTCGGCAGAAGATACCTCTGATTCGGCAAGCTGGGCTATTTCTTCGATATCACAGCAAAGATAACCGTCTGTGTTCAGGTTGCCTATTATGACCCTTCCGATTTTTTCCTGTTCTTCATCAAGATCTGAAAGCATCAGCTGCCACAGGAGATGATCTTCAAGGGTTGTCTTTTTTGAGGTAAAGGCTTCATAATTGGGAGCTGTTGTATGTTCCGACTCGGTATAGATTCTTCCTGTTGAATTATATTCATTGATATAATTTTCCCAGTCTGTATCGGTTCTGACTTTTTCTTCAATGGTGACTTCTTTTATGGGAGTTTCTTTTTCCTGCAAAGGAATTTCAGTTTCCTGGGCTGTGATATCCCTGTCTGATACTTCCTGGGTATCTGCCTCCTCCAGTGCCGGATTCTGCTCCATTTCCTGTTCTATCATCTCAGCCAGCTCAAGCCTGGATAATTGCAGCAGTTTTATGGCCTGCTGAAGCTGAGGCGTCATGACAAGCTGCTGTGTTAAAATTAAGCCCTGTTGTAATCCAAGTTCCATTTTAAAGCCTGAAGTTTTCTCCCAGATAGATTTTTTTTGCTATTTTGCTTGAAATTATTTTATCAGGTGCCCCTGACTCAATTACCTCACCCTGATTCATGATATATGCCTTGTCGCATACACCAAGTGTTTCTCTTACATTATGATCTGATATTAAAACACCAATTCCCTTTTCGGTCAATTGGGCAATGATCTGCTGAATATCAATGACAGCCAGAGGATCAATGCCGGCAAATGGTTCGTCCAACAATATGAAAAGAGGGTCTGTTGCAAGTACCCTTGATATTTCAAGCCGCCTTCTTTCCCCGCCTGAAAGGCTCCCTGCCTTCTGACCGGCAAGCCTTGCTATACCAAGTTCTTCCATGAGAGACTCAGCTTTGAGGTCAATATCGGTTTCGCTTTTCGGAGCCACTTCAAGTATGGCAGTGATATTCTGCTTTACGCTGAGTTTTCTGAATATACTTGATTCCTGGGGCAGATATCCTATTCCTTTTCTTGCACGAAGATACATTGGAATATCAGTTATGTCCGTGTTGTTTATGACAACCTGCCCTCCATCCGGCCTGATCAGCCATACAGCCATATAAAAACTTGTTGTCTTGCCTGCACCGTTAGGGCCTAAAAGGCCTGTCACCTCACCCTGAGTTACAATAAGACTCACATTGTTGACCACTTTTTTGCCATCATATATTTTGACAAGATTTTTCAGTTCAAGGTGACTCATTGTTGATTTTCAAAAGCCTTATCTTCAGGGTTGAACAGGGCCTCAACCCTTGTTTTGCCGTCACTTTGCACAACAACTTTATCCTGTTTGTTGTAAAGGGTGATTTTTTTTCCTGTTACAAAGCTTGGCCCGGTTGTAAGTCTGGCTGACTTGCCTGTGAGTACAAGTATTTCATCGGCCAGAGTATATACAGCCTTGTCAGCAAAGGCCTTTTTTTTGCCTTCCGTATATATGACATGACCCTGCGCAATAATTTTTTTTATATTATTATCTGGGTGTTTGTTTTTTTTATCTGATTTTTCAGCAAAAAAGATTTTCAGGGAATCTGCATTGATAACGGCGTTAAGCCTTGTGGCCCTCACATTGCCGGAAAATTCAACCATGGATGATTTTTTTGTGGCAGTCATACGGTCAGATACCACATGAACAGGTGCGTTTTTCTCTGAATCTGCTGCCTTGGTACGGCCTGATGCCGGGCCTGCATTGAAAAAACATAAAAATACCGTAAAGAAGAAAATTATGGTTAAAATACCGGGAAAATTTTTATTGTATGCTGAATCTGTCACTGAAAAATCCTTTAACATGCCCTTTTAAAACCAAAGTATCATTATTCAGCCTGGTGATCATGGAATCTGCTTCCAGCCTGGAATTCTTCTTTTCAACCCTAATATGTGAATCAGTATATATTATATGTTCTTTTTTGGTATAATGCAACTTATCAGTTTTCATTACAGCGCCGTCATAGCGTATTACCACATTGTCCGAGAAACTCATGTCATGGGTTATGGTATCCAGAAATCCCTTTTTGCATTTCAAATGCACCTTTTTGTTGTCCTTGGTGAAAAAGACAACATCCACGTCCGTGAGCACGGCTCTATTTTCATTTTTAAGCAGTGTTGCCGTGGCTGCCTTGAGTTTCCACTGGGTGATGCCGTTTTTTTTTGAGATTTGTTTTACAATATTTAATTTAAGGGCAGCTTTTGTATCAATTTTGATATTATTCACATGGATGGGGTGCCCGGAAAAGAATTTGTCAAAACATATAAAGCCTGCGACCATGATCACCATCACCACCAGCGAGCCGGCAAGCGGCAGAATCAGTTTCCTTCCAGATCTCTGAGAGCTGTTCATGATGAAAATTTGTTTAAAATATTTGTCCAGAGCCCCTTTGCCTTGAGGATGAGTTCACAGATTTCACGGACAGCGCCATGTCCGCCCCTGTGTTCTGTCACAATGTCGCAGCATTCTCTGGTTTCAGTACAGGCATCTGCAACGGCAAAGGAGATTCCGACTCTTTTCATGACAGGGATATCCACAAGGTCGTCCCCTGCAAATGCAATCTGTTCAGGCATAATCTTTGTGTGTGCCACAATCTCATTCAGGGCCTTTGATTTGTCTTTTATATTATCGAACAAAAGTGTGATGCCAAGATTGGCACATCTGTGGTTCAAAGCTTCTGACCTGCGTCCTGTAATTATGCCGGCATCAATGCCTGCATCCATTAAAAGCCTTAATCCCAGCCCGTCTCTTGAGTTGAATGTTTTTATCTGTTCCCCTGAATCTGAATATGTTATGCTGCCGTCTGTCAACACTCCATCAACATCCAGAAGCAGAAGCCTGATATTGGCAAGCTTTTTTTTCATGAATTTCAGCTGACAGCCTTTTTTATGGCAAGCAGAGTGGACAAAAGGTCTTCCACATCATCAAGAGCCAGGGAATTGGGCCCGTCACAAAGGGCTTTGTCAGGATCAGGATAGGTTTCAATGAATAATCCGTCAGCTCCGGCAGCAATTGCTGCTTTTGCAAGGCCAGGAACAAAGCGTCTGTCTCCTGCCGAAGCATCAGAGCCTCCTCCTGGAAGCTGAACACTGTGGGTGGCATCAAAGACAACGGGAACGCCTAAATCCTTGATAATGGGAATGGATCTGAAATCCACCACAAGATTGTTATATCCGAATGAGGATCCCCTTTCAGTTATGCATATATCTGAGCATCCTGATTCCCTGGCTTTTATGATTATATTCCTGCAGTCAAGTGGGGCAAGGAATTGCCCTTTTTTCACGCTTACCGGCCTGCCTGTGCGGCAGGCAGCTGCGATCAGGTCTGTTTGTCTGCACAAAAATGCCGGTATCTGTATTACATCCAGCACACTGGCGGCCTTTTCTGCCTGATCAGGCAGGTGGATGTCTGAAATGACTCTGATATCAAGCTGTTCTTTTACAGCAGCAAGTATTTTTAACCCCTGTTCAAATCCCGGGCCCCTGAAGGAATGTATTGAGGTTCTGTTGGCTTTGTCAAAGGAAGCTTTGAAGATCAGGGGGATGCCAAGCCTGTCGGTTATACTTTTAAGGCGCTTTGCAATTAGAAATGTGGTGTCATGGTTTTCAATGACACATGGCCCTGCAATTAAGAAAAATCCGGATTGTTCCGTACCTGTCAGATCAAAAAAAAAATTGTTCATAGATTCAAATCCCAAGAGTAAAAATCAATTTAAGGGTAAATTATATTTTGGTAATCCAAAAGTCAAGAATGTAAAATTGCTTGATAAGTTTGACCATAGCTGGTATTTTACTGTAATTTTGAGTTTGCTTATACTAACCTCTTGAAAAGATAGGGATTATTCATGAAAAGGTTTTTTGTTTTTTTTGTTGTTATTGTGGTTTTGATTCCACTTTGCTGGGTACTTGTTCACAAGTTTGAAGGCACAAAACCTGTTGTGGATGTAAAACTGCCGTCCCTTTATCTTAAAAAGGATTATAAAATATCCGTAAATATTTCAGATAACAGTTCCGGCCTGCAAAGGGTCGCAATATCAATAATGCAGCAGGGCAAAGAGAAGATTCTTCTTGAAAAACAATATCATAATTCTTCCTTTCTGGGGTTGTTCCCTGACCCTGATGATTTCAGGGATTGTTTTGTAATACCGGTACAGTTCTGGAAATACTCCATGAAGGACGGGCCTGCTGTAATAAAGATCATGGTATCGGACAATTCGTGGAGAGGATGGGGCAAGGGAAATATAACCTATATTGAAAAAAAAGTGATAATTGATTCAAAACCTCCCAAAGTTATTGTGCTGTCCCGCCGCCATAATATATCCAGGGGCGGTTCTGCACTGGTGATTTACAGGCTTTTTGAGCAGAATATCAAAAGCGGGGTAAAGGTTGGAAATAATTTTTTTCCGGGCCATTCCGGGCTGTTCAAGGATAAAAATATTTATGCTGCTTTTTTTGCCCTGACCGACATGCAGGGGCCTGCAACTTCCATATTTGTCGTTGCAGAAGACAAGGCCGGCAATATCACAAAACGGGGATTTCATCATTATATACGGGATAAGAATTTCAGGACAGATGTACTCAATATCTCTGACAGATTCCTGCGCAGGAAAATGCCTGATTTTGACCTTGGCTCTGAAAACAGCAGGTTTCAGGGCAAGAAAAACCCTTTGCTTGCAAAATTTTTATATATAAACACAATTGTCAGAAAGCGTAATGTTGAAACGATTTTAAGCATTCCTGCTGTAACGGAAAATGCAAAATTATGAGAGGGCCGTTTTTTAAGGCTTAAAGGTTCCGCAAGAAGATCAGGGTTTGCTGACAGGCGTAT
>CAYUOB010000149.1:0-5395 GCA_964446145.1 uncultured Desulfobacula sp. | reverse complement strand
ATCTGAAAAAATTTCTGTGCAGAAAATCATTATCAGACAGCGCATGTAATATTCTGGATCAGGTAATAGCCCTTAAAAAACCTCTGGCCAAGGAGATCAGAACTTCTGACAACCGTTATTTTGCCATTGATCTGTACCCTCTTCCATGCCGTGAGCGCTCGAACCTGAGAATAGTTGTCTACACGCGGGAAATAACCATGGAAAAACAGATGAAGGAAAAAATGCAGCAGACAGAACGCTTAAGTGCCATAGGCAAGATGGCTGCCGGCATAGCACATGAAATCAACAATCCCCTCGGAGTGATTCAATGCTACGCAGATCTTGTCAAAGATGCTGTTGACGACAAAAAGGTTCATAAGGATATAGAAGTAATATCAAAACACACCCGATCTGTTCAGAAGGTAATCCAGAACCTGCTTGATCTTGCAAGACCCAAACAGGTTATTACGGGAAAATGCAATGTAAATGAAGTGGTGGCAAATGAGCTTGAAGTGTTCAGAACCCAGGCTGCATCAAAAAATATCACAATATCATCAGACCTTGCTGAAAACCTCCCCGACATAAAATGTGATGCAGCAATACTTGAGCAGATTCTTACCAATCTATGGCTGAATGCCTTTGATTCAACCGGGGAAAACGGCAAAGGGTCCATCCACATTGCCACAGCCCTTTCTTCCGGAGGCATGGTTGTGCTGTCAATGGAAGATGACGGCCCAGGCATTCCAGAGGATATAATCACCAATATATTTGACCCCTTCTATACCACAAAGGAGGTGGGCAAAGGCACAGGGCTGGGCCTTTCCGTAATATATGGATTTGTAAGTGAGCTTGGGGGCGAAATCAATGTTAAAAGCAACGATACCACAAGGTTTGACATCTCATTTCCTGTCATCTGATATCAACCGGAGCATGCAACAATGAAAAAAGATTTTTCCATACTGGTTGTCGATGATGACAAAGATTTTTTAAAAGGCATTATAAGGAGCCTTGAAAAAAGGTTCAGCACAATTAATATTCTGGGTGCTTCATCAGGAGACCAGGCACTGGGTTTTTTCAAAACCCATGAAATAGGGGTCATGCTTTCTGATCTTCGCATGCCCGGTATTTCAGGTCATGAACTTATGCAAAAAGGCCTTGCCATCAACCCTGACCTGCGCGTGATAATGATAACAGGATATGGAACCATTGAAAATGCTGTTGATGCCTTAAAGACCGGCGCCTGGGACTTTATCACCAAACCGGTGGAAAGAAACGCACTTTATCATACAGTGGAAAAAGCTCTGGATCATTACAGCCTTGCCAGGGAAAACCTGCGTTTACAGGGTATAATACAGGATTTAAGCGCCGAATGGACAGACCGCTGGGAAAGCAAAGCCATGAAACAGGTGCTGGAACAGATCACAGCCATTGCCGTAACTGATTATACTGTACTTGTAACAGGTGAATCAGGAAGCGGAAAGGAATATATAGCAAAACTCATTCACAGATTATCAAAAAGGAAAAAAGCTTCATGTTATACACTGAACTGCCCTGCAATACCGGAGCAGCTCCTTGAAAGCGAACTTTTCGGCCATGTAAAGGGAGCGTTCACAGGCGCCCAGAGAGACCGTGAGGGCTTTTTCATGGCAGCGGACAAAGGTACTCTGATACTGGATGAGATAGGAGACATAAGCCTTTCAATCCAGGTCAAGCTGCTGAAATTCCTGCAGGATAAAGAGATCAAGCCTGTCGGAAGCAGCAGTTCAAAAACTTCAGATGTAAGAATAATCGCATTGACCAACCAGGATCTTGAACAGAAAATTGCCGATGGAAGTTTCAGGCATGATCTTTTTTACAGGCTCAATGTCCTGTGTGTGAAAGTTCCGCCACTAAGGGAAAGAAAAGAGGATATTCCGCTTCTTGTCAGAAAATTCATACTTAAAACCTGTCAGGAACTTGATATGGAGCCCATAGACATTGATCCTGCCGCCTTAAGCATTCTTGCCAGAAGAAACTGGCCCGGCAATGTAAGGGAACTGCTCAATTATGTCCGAAGACTGGTTGTATTTTCCAGCGGCAAATGCATAACTGCCTCTCTTATTCACCTTGTGGAGGGAAAATCCGGCACAGGCATCATTCCTGAAACCAGAGGACTGCCCCTTTACAGGGACGCAAAAAAGGAGGTGCTGGACCTTTTTGCAAAAAATTACCTGACCCGGCTTTTTGAGCAGACAAAGGGCAATATTTCCAAGGTATCGAGATTGAGCGGCCTTGAAAGGGCTTCAATTCAGAAAATCATCAAGCGCCTTAATATTGATATATCGGAATTTCGCACCTGAAAATCAGGATTTTGAGGGAGATGGCCTGCGTTTTTCAGAGCGGGACTTTCCGGATTTCGGGTTAAAATTCTTTTTTGCACGAAAATTCTTCTTTTTCCTGTACACGGGTTTTGACTGCCGTTTCTTTATGGTAAATGCAGGCAGCTCAGCTTCAAGGGCCTGTGAAGGATATTCACAATGTATCCTGTATCCCAGTACTTTTTCAATTTCAGGAATAAAAAAGGAACTTGTTTCATCCGCAAAACTGATTGATATTCCACTGGCTCCTGCCCTTCCTGTTCTGCCTATCCTGTGAATATAATGCTCAGGTTCATATGGCAGATCAAAATTGATCACATGGCTTATATTCTTGATATGAATGCCTCTGGCCGCCACATCAGTTGCCACGAGAATATTGATCCTGCCTTTTTTAAAATTTTCCAGAACCCTGAACCTTTTATCCTGGGACACATCTCCTGACAACACACCGCATTTCACTTTCAAAGCTGTAAATTTTTCTGCCAGGCGTCTTGCCGTATCCTTTCTGTTTACAAACAAAAGAGCCCGTGTCAGATTTTCAGTCATTATCAGGTTATACACATGTTTGAATTTGTCCTTTTCCGTTGAGATATAGACAATCTGACGGATATTACAGGATGCGGTCTGCTCAGGATCTATTTCTATGCGCACGGCATTTTTTGCAGACCAGCTTTCAGCAAGCCTCAGAACATCATCCGTAAGTGTGGCGGAAAAAAACAGGGTCTGCCGCTTATTCTTATGCGGAGTCTTGTATATGATTCTTCGCACATCCGGGATAAAACCCATATCCAGCATACGGTCGGCTTCATCAATAACCACAATTTCAACCTGTGAGGGATTGATAAGGCCTTTTTCCATGAAATCTATGAAACGCCCCGGAGTTGCAGCAATCACATCAACAGGTTTTTCCTTCAACATATTCTGCTGCCGGTTATAGGCGGTTCCCCCAAAGACCGAAACAATCCTGAGGTTTGTATATTTTGCAAGCGCCTTGAAATCTTTTTCAATCTGATGAACAAGCTCCCTTGTGGGCGCAAGAATCAGAGCTCTTGGATAATGCCTGCGGTTTTTAACCGGGTTTGCCAGAAATGCCGCAATTATGGTGATGATGAAACTTGCACTTTTGCCTGTTCCTGTCTGGGCCTTTGCTGTTGCATCCTTTCCCTTTAATGTGTGAGGCAGCATTTTTGCCTGAACAGGTGTACAATATCTAAAATCAAGATCAGCCACTGCATGCATTATATTCAAAGGCAGGCCAAGGTCATGAAACCGAGTCTTGCCTTTGGCAGGTTCGACCTGAAAATCATTGACAGACCATTTCTTCTTTTTTTTCTTTGGGGGTTTCTGCCTGTGGCTGTCTGGAATTCTGAGTTCAGGTTCAGGCAGACAGGATTGCTCTGATTTCTTAAAGTCAGGGGTTTCCACAGAAGGAGTCTGCGGTTTTTTCCTGGAAAAAAGATTTTTTAAAAATGAAAAAAAATGTTTCAAGCGCCTGATTCTTTAATGTTTAAAAAATTAACTGCCTGTCTGTTCTCAAAGGGTTTTAACAGACAGGCAGCGGTTTGTGAAGTAAAAAAAACAAAAAGTGTCAGCCGCCGGCAACAAGGGGCAGAAGCCTGATCTGTGCCTTATCCGGAACAGGCGTAGTCTCAAAATCAGGGCTTGAGACAAGCCTGCCGTTCATGCGGACAACAGCACAGAATTTTTCTTCTCCAAGCTCTGCAAGCAGACTGGCAATGGTCATATCATCAGACCAGGGCAATTGTCTGCCGTCAACTTCTATCATGGAATCTAGCTGACCCCGTTTTGTTTCAAAATCTCCAGAACTTCCGGAAAATCAATTCCCAGACGTCTGACAGTTTCAAGGGTTGGAATGCCGTTGCTGTTCCACCCCCTGCGTTCATACACGGCATCCTTGAGCTTTTCATATTGTTCCTCGCGGTTCTTTCTCAGAGCTGCAACTTTTTCCGCCGTTGTCATTGAATCCGGATCCATGCCATATTTATCCCTGAGCTGTGTATCATAACGGTCTTTGCGAGATTCATATTCCTCTTCTGTCACAGGCCCCATTGCCCTGTACGGCAAAGTATCATGTTCCCTTGTTCCAAAACCCATTTTAAGGTTGAAAATCCTCTGGAAATTGTAAACAGCCTCACTCATGGATATGAGATCCTCAGGCCCTGTTTTTCTGCCGGTTACAGCGGAAAAGAAATCAGCATACCATCCCACATGCCTGGGCACCTTGGCAGGCTCAGGATTATTTTTATTGTCCTCAGGAACAATATCATTCCAGGGCAATTTACACAGGCCGCATAGCCCAAACCATGTTCTGAACATGGGGAACCAATGCAGCGCCTCTGCCTTGTTTTCAAATGTCGGCATGAAATTATGAACCATGTCAAGAAAAATCAGCCATGCCTCATCATGCTGCGGGCCCTTGAGGGCAAGCCCGTATCCGCCCTGCTGGGCCAGTGATTCCTTGGTTATGTATTCTGAAAATTCAAGCCCCTTTGATTCCATTCCAATATCCTGCATAAACTTGGGGTCAGCGCCGAAATCCCTTGCAAAAACAGCTTTCATCTGCCTGATTCCTTTGCCGACAATGGCGCCGAACCCTTTGCCTTCCGCCATCTGATGAATGATCTCAAGGGCGCCTGACCGGTTGCCGAAACTCAAATCCAGCCCGCCTGTATGTTCTGTTGTTATAAGGCCGTTTTCAAAACATTCCATGACAAATCCAATGGATGTTCCAACTGAGATTGTGTCAAGCCCATAGGCATCACAATAGAAATTGATCTCAAGTATGGTATGGGCATCAAAAATACCCAGGTTTGAACCGCATCCTGCAACTGTCTCATATTCAGGCCCGTCAACAAACACCTTCTTACCCCTGTACGGCCCTGTAAAGGGTGAAAAATCCTTTACACCGTGCGCACAGGCAACTGCACAGCCTTTCCAGCACCCGTCAAAACCCTTGTGAAAAATATGTTCATATACTTCTTCACCTATCACCCTGCTTTCAGAATGAGAGCCAAACTTGAAATTATGGACAGGCAGGC
>CAYUOB010000148.1:0-5670 GCA_964446145.1 uncultured Desulfobacula sp. | reverse complement strand
CCAATAACCCTGTGTAATACAAATTTAATTTTTTATATCTTAACTTATCGGGTTTCTTTACTTATTCAAACATTTATTGTATGAGTTAAAGATTATATCGGGATTATATTTGTTCTTAAAATCAATATAGACGAGGGAAATTATGAAAAAAAGAATGCAGACCATTGACGGAAATACAGCAGCAACCCATGTGGCATATGCCATGAGTGAGGTTGCTGCTATATACCCGATTACCCCTTCAAGTCCTCTTGGCGAAATTGCAGATACATGGGCTTCCAAAGGCAGAAAAAATATATTCGGGCAGGTTTTGAATATAAAACAGATGCAGTCTGAAGCAGGAGCTGCAGGAGCTGTTCACGGCTCTCTTGCCGCAGGCGCCCTTACTTCAACATTTACAGCATCACAGGGTCTTTTGCTCAAGATACCAAATATGTACAAGATTGCCGGTGAACTGCTTCCCTGTGTATTTCATGTAACAGCACGTTCCATTTCAGCACATGCACTTTCCATTTTCGGTGATCATCAGGACGTCATGGCTGCACGCCAGACAGGTTTTGCAATGCTGTCTTCAAATTCTGTTCAGGAAGCACAGGATCTTGCACTTGTGGCTCATCTTTCAACCATTGAAGGCAGGGTTCCATTTATTCATTTTTATGACGGATTCAGAACTTCCCATGAAATCCAGAAAATAGAAATGATTGAATATGAAGATATGGCGGCATTATTTAATTATGATGCCTATTATGATTTCAAGAAACGTGCTGTTAATCCTGAACATCCTGATACAAGAGGAACTGCCCAGAATCCTGATATATATTTCCAGGGCAGGGAAGCTGCAAATCCGTATTACCTTAAAATTCCCGCCATTGTAAGTGAATACATGAAAAAAGTGTCTGACCTTACTGGCAGGGAATATAATCTGTTTGACTATGTCGGGCATCCCGAAGCTGACCGCGTCATTGTTGCAATGGGATCAGGATGTGAAGCCATTGAAGAATCCATAAACTGCCTCAATGCATCAGGTGAAAGACTTGGACTTGTAAAAGTGCGCCTTTACAGGCCGTTTGACACACAAAGTTTTTTAAGGGCTGTTCCGTCAAGTGTTGAAACAATTACTGTCCTTGACAGAACAAAGGAACCAGGATCAATCGGAGAACCTCTTTATACTGATGTATGTACGGCGTTCATGGAACATGGCGAAGCTCCAAGAATTGTAGGTGGAAGATATGGCCTGTCATCAAAGGAATTCAATCCCAATATGATCAAGGCTGTTTATGACAATATGAAGTCCATCAAACCCAAGAATCATTTTACAGTCGGAATTAAAGATGATGTGACCAACACCTCCCTTGAAGTTAAAACCGGTTTTAATCCTGCTCCTGAAGGAAATATCGCGGCAAAATTCTGGGGCCTTGGCTCTGACGGAACCGTTGGTGCAAACCAGAGCGCAATTGCAATAATAGGAGATAATACAGATAAGTATGCCCAGGGTTATTTTGCATATGATTCAAAAAAATCAGGCGGGCTTACAGTATCTCATTTAAGGTTCGGCGATGTGCCGATCCAGTCAGCATATCTTATTGATCATCCTGATTTTGTGGCATGCCATAAATCCAATTATGTTCAGATTTATGACGTGCTTAAAGGTATTAAGACAGGCGGAACCTTTCTGTTAAATTCTCCCTGGTCTGTTGAGGATATGGAAAAACATATTCCAGGCCATGTAAGGAAAACCATATATGACAAAAAACTTAAATTTTTCAATATAGACGCAGTTAAAATTGCAGGTGAAGTAGGGCTTGGAGGCAGGATAAACATGATCATGCAGACATGTTTTTTTAAACTTGCCAATGTGCTTCCGGTTGACAAGGCGATCAGTCTTTTAAAAGAAGATATAAAAACCAAGTTCTTTAAAAAGGGTGAAAAAATCATTTCCATGAATATTGAAGCAGTTGACAGGACGCTTGAAAATCTTGTTGAAATTGATGTTCCTGATTCATGGAAAAACGGCGAAGCTCAGGAAATTGAGTATGAAAAAGCAACTCCGTTTGTTGATAATGTGATGCGCAAAATAAATGCTCAAGGAGGAGATGACCTTCCTGTAAGCGTATTTGCTCCTGACGGTGTTTTTGAACACGGCACAGCCCAGTATGAAAAAAGGGGAGTTGCAATTAATGTTCCTGAATGGATACCTGAAAATTGTATTCAATGCTTTCAATGTTCGTTTGTATGTCCCCATGCAGCCATAATACCCGTTATTGCAACAGATGAAGAACTTTCAGGTTCTCCTGAAACTTTCAGGGTTCTTGATGGAAAAGGCAAGGGAATGGATTCTTATAAAGTAAGGATTCAGGTGAACCCGCTTGATTGCCAGGGATGCGGAAATTGTGCAGATATCTGCCCTGCAAAAAAATGCGCACTTGAAATGAAACCCCTTGCAACCCAGGTTGAAGCTGAAGTTGAAAATCATAAATTTTCAACTTCAATTCCATTCAAGGGTGGTGTGCTGAAAAGAGAAACAGTTAAAGGAAGCCAGCTTTATCAACCTCTTCTTGAGTTCTCTGGCGCATGTGCCGGCTGTGGTGAAACCCCGTATGCAAAACTGCTTACCCAGCTTTTTGGAGAAAGAATGACAATAGCCAATGCAACCGGATGTTCATCAATCTGGGGAGGCTCTGCACCTTCAACTCCTTATCGCAGTAATGCTGACGGGCGTGGCCCTGCATGGGCAAGTTCCCTGTTTGAAGATGCTGCTGAATTCGGATTTGGTATGATGCTGGCAAGTTCAACCCGCAGAAAAATACTTGCATCAAAGATTGAAAAAGCACTTGAAAAAGATATTTCTGATGAATTGAAATCTGCAATGCAGGGCTGGCTCAATGGTAAAGATAATGCAGAAGAATCAGAAAAATACGGCTCCATGCTTAAAGAATTGTTAAAAGATGCACAAGACAGCCTGCTTATGGAAATTTATAAGGAAAAGGATATGTTCGTCAAAAAATCCCATTGGATTTTTGGTGGTGACGGCTGGGCCTATGACATAGGTTTTGGCGGCCTTGATCATGTTCTTGCCTCAGGCGAAGATATTAATATAATGGTTCTTGATACTGAAGTTTATTCAAATACAGGCGGCCAGGCTTCAAAGGCGACACCCACAGGAGCCATTGCCAAATATGCGGCTTCAGGAAAGAAAATAGGAAAAAAAGACCTTGGCCGCATGATGATGAGCTACGGATATGTGTATGTGGCTTCAATTGCCATGGGTGCCAACAAAAACCAGACCATAAAAGCCATGGTGGAAGCTGAAAATTATCCAGGACCTTCATTGCTCATCTGTTATGCTCCATGCATCAACCAGGGAATAAGAAAAGGAATGGGAAAATCCCAGTATGAGGAAAAACTTGCTGTTGAATCAGGATACTGGCCTCTTTACAGATATAATCCAGCCCTGATCAGGGAAGGCAAAAACCCGTTTGTTCTTGATTCAAAAACACCTGACGGAACCCTTCAGGAATTTCTCGGAGGAGAGACCAGGTTTGCAGCACTTGAGCAAAGTTTTCCAGAGGAGTCAAAAAGACTCAGAGCTAAAATTGAACAGGAAGTAAAAGATAAATACACAATGTATAAAATGATGGCTGAGGCTGGTATGGAAGATAAATAAATTTTTATAAAATTATGATCACCTTGAAAAGGGGCTGGAACCTCAATGTTTCCGGCCCCTTTTGTTTTTTTAAGGGAGGATAAATCTTTACAGTGAAAACTTCAATCAGTGCCTGGTTTGATGATTCATTTTCAGAATCTGCAGGAAAAAGAGCTGTTTCATTTTTCAGGGGAACACAATGTGAGACTGAACTTACATACGATCAACTGAAAACAGACAGTGCAAAACTTGCTGGTTATCTTTCTGAATACGGCCTTGAAAAGGGTGACAGAATAGCTTTTTTAATGGAAAAATCAGTATTCTTTATTGTTGCATACCTTGCGGTACTGAAGGCCGGATATATTGCTGTGCCGCTGAATCCCGGATTTAAGACAAATGAGCTTGAATATCTGATAAATGATTCAGACCCTGAATTGATTTTTGTGGATGATGATAAAAAAAACAATATTAAAAAAGCAGGCTTTAAAAATAAACTTATTGAGATTAAAAATGACTTGCCATATTCAAGTATCGAATTTTTTTCATCATTTGATTCAGATTTTACAGGGCCTGAAATCCTGCAGCATGATCCGGCACTCATAATTTATACTTCAGGAACAACAGGAAATCCAAAAGGTGCTGTCCTGACCCACTCCAACCTTATAAATGATGCTTTAAATATAATTAAAATATGGCAGATTTCAGAACAGGATGTACTATGCCATGCACTGCCGCTTTTTCATATTCACGGGCTTTGTTTTGCGCTTAATACCTGTTTTATCTGTTCTTCTTTTATTGTAATGCTGGACAGTTTTAACTTAAATTCTCTGGTTTCAAGGCTGTCTGAAAAAGATTCTTTTTATCAATGCAGTATTTTTATGGCTGTTCCTGCCATGTACACAAAGCTGATGGATTTGATTGAAGACAGAAAAATCGATTTTTCCCATATCCGCCTTTTAACCTCAGGATCAGCACCTCTTCCTGAAAAGGAGTTTGTCAGGATAAAAAAAATTTTTGGAAAAGAACCTGTTGAAAGGGAAGGTATGTCGGAAACAGGTATGAATTTTTCAAATCCGCTTAAGGGTATAAAAAAACCCGGAAGCATCGGCCTGCCCCTGCCAGGTGTGCAGGTAAAAATTGTAAACCATGAAACATATGAAGATGTGGAGGAGGACCAGGTGGGTGAGATTTTTTTAAAAAGCCCTTCCATAATAAAAGAATACTGGAAAAAACCTGATGAAACCAGGGCTGCGTTTCATTGTGGATGGTTTAAAACAGGCGATCTTGGAAAAAGGGATTCAGATGGATATTATTATCTCACAGACAGGTTGAAGCATATTATAATAACAGGAGGTGAAAATGTTTCTGCAAAACAGGTGGAAGATGTAATAAATTCGATAGATGGAGTAAAGGAAGCTGCAGTGGTCGGGATACCGGACAGGACATGGGGGGAAACCGTGGCAGCCCTGGTGCAGAAAGTGCCGGGCTCTGATCTTACGGATTCGGAAATAAAAAAAATATGCCGACAGAATCTGCACACCTGGAAATGCCCTAAAATAATAGGTTTTACAGATCAGATTCCGAAAAACACAATGGGAAAGGTATTAAAGGATAAGATCAAACTTTATTTTATAAAGAAGGTATAAAAAAGAACTTATGAAGATCCGATGCATTATTGTGGATGATGAACTATAGTGAACCCCAATGTCAAGACAGTTTTTCATTCAATTTAAGCATCATTTTCCATTTTTTGGAGTGTTTATAATTATGTATTGCAGTTCGGCGCTCTGATTTGCGTCGGCAACTAGCCCAAGTGAAAGCCCGGCCCTGACAATGGGTAGCCAAAATCTGCCCGTCGGAAAGGGTTGGCTTTCTGGACTGTTATATTTTATCTTAACACATTGTCCAGTTTTCGGGGTCCGCTATAATATTCTGGATTTGGTTTAAACTTCTTCTTGATTCCCATAATTTTATGGTATTATAGGTTAGCATAGAAAATTTAATGGTACAGAAAAAGTTTACAAAGTTCA
>CAYUOB010000147.1:0-5710 GCA_964446145.1 uncultured Desulfobacula sp. | reverse complement strand
GGCAGTTCAGCAGCAGGGGCAATGTTTTCTGTACCATCAGTCTTTTCATTGATATGGGTTTGTAAGGGTTTTGAGTCTGCATCTGCGGTTTGCGTAGTTTTCTGTGCCGGCCCTGGTTCTGGTACCATATTATGTTCAGCCGGGGCCTTGGGTTCATCTGGTACGGGAACAGGAATTGTGAATACCTGCCCTGTTTTCTGTTTTTCCGGCTCCTCCTGAATGGGATGGATGATTGCTGATTTTTTGGGGGCTATATCCGGAACTGCGGTTTTCTCCTGATCGGGCAGGGCTCGTTTCCGGGGTGTTTCCAAAGAAGGCTCAGAATCCTTGTGCAGCGGGGTTATGTTTTTTTCAGGGTATGAGATATTTTGGGGGACGATTTCATGAAATTTTGCCAGGAGTGCATCTGATACGGTCTTATAATCTTCAGGAAAAAGATATGACCATGCAAACACGGCAGAGGCGATAAAGGCAAGAATGGTTATAAACAGCATGAACCTGTGGGTTTCGGGCTTTTGTGCCCCGGGTCTGGCAGTTTGGGGGGCGGCTGGTGTGCCAGGTGGCGGAAGCGGGCCGGGGGAAGGAAAATCCTGAGCAAATCCGTTGATATCCCGGTTTCTGATATGGGCCGGAATTTTAAGTTCTTTTGCACATTCCCTTACAATGGCAGCGTCAATTATTTTTTTTTCCTTTACATATCCGGATAACAGGCAATGGTCACAGATGACATTGATCCGCCTTGGAAAGCCCCCTGAATACATGAAAACTTCCTGGGTGGCTGATTCGTCAAAAATAGAATAGGTGGCTCCTGCGACACTCAGTCGGTGCCAGATGTATTCTCCTGTTTCATCAGGGGTTAATGGATCAATATTATAATTCAGCGTCAGGCGCTGCCTTACAGCCCTGTTCTGTTCTCTGTTCAGGATTTCGTTGAATTCGTTCTGGCCCACAAAAAATATATTGATAAGTTTTGTGTCGGCTTTTTCAATATTTGATAACAGCCTGATTTCCTCCAGCATTTCCTGAGTGAGAAGCTGTGCTTCGTCAATTATGAGCAGTACCTTTTTGCCGTTTTCATTCGCTTCCATGAGAAATTGCCTGAAATGAGCAAGAAAAGTACCTTTTGTGGAAAATTCCTGACCAATGCCGAATCCTGCTGCAATATAATTGAAAAAATCCAGTTTTTCCAGGCCCGGGTCAGGAACTGAGGTGCAGATGATGTCATCTGTTATGCTTTGGATCAAAGTATTGATCAAGGTTGTTTTGCCGGTTCCCACATCACCTGTCAGCAGCAGAAAACCTTTGTTGTCAAGAATTCCGTATTTCAATACTGCCAGGGCTTCTCTGTGTTTTTCTCCCATCCACATGAAAGAGGGGTCAGAGCTTATCTGAAAAGGTTTTTTAGTAAGATTATAAAATGAAGTATACATATCTGTTATAAACTGTGGAGAAATTCCATATCTTTTGTCTGTGTGTTTTTGGTGCCTATCACCAGAATTTCATTTGTATTGTTTTTGCCCCTTGTGAAATACAGCCTGCCATTGTAGGCAAACAGCACTTCAAAACAGGCTTTTTTATGCTTTTTGCCTGAAAATACCTTGCGTTTGACTATAATTTTATCAGGATCACGATCCATAAGCTGGATTGTTTCTTCCGCCTTTATCTGCTGGTCTTCTGTCAGATTTAAAAATCCTGACAAGGCTTTTCTGTTCATTTTTGTGTTTTTATAAAGGGCTGCAAAACGTTTTGATGTAAAGTCAAATTCATTGCGTTTTATTTTTGAGCTTTTTCGTCTTTCATATTTCCGGATTTTTGATTTCAGTTCTGCAATTTCTTCTTCCTTGCTGTTTTTAAGCTCTATGAAGGCATTGATCTTTTCTTCCAAGGAAATGATTTCCTCAAACATTTCCTCTTCATTGATTTTTGCTTTTTTTCTGTCTTCCTGGTATTTTGCATTAAGTGATTTTATATTTTCAAATAAAGCCTGCCTGTCTTTTTTAAGGTCATTCAGTATCTGGTTATGAAGTTTTTCCTCTTTTCTCAGATCATTGATAAGACGGTTTTTCCGCTGTTGGTCAGCATATGCCCTGGAGCTTCCTATTTTGTAGAATACAAAGAAAATGCACAGGGATATACCTGAATACAGGATCAGTATGATATTGGCAAAGGTTGAACCATGGGTCAGGTTTACATCAACTTTTACAATAAGGCCTTTGTTCAGGCTGTCAAAATTATGCTTTGCAATTTTTTCTGCATTGTATTCTTCATGCAGACTTTTTTCCATGGAATCAAAATTTGTGAAAACAGGGTAGATAACCCTGCCTTCTGAAGTTGTCACAAGGATATTAAGATCAATGTGAAGGTAATGAATTTTCCAGTCATTTTTCAGAAAATCGCTTATATGCCTTGCCACCAGTTCTTCTAAGCGTATGGTTCCGTCCAGCAGAGGTTTTGAATCTCCTATCAGTATATTCTGGACCCTGGATGAATACGTCCGGGTCAGATAGGTTTCGCATGACATGAGAGTAAGAATATAAAGCAGTGGAGTTATCAGAAGACAGATAACAGCCACCTTTATCGGAAAGAACTTCATTGCCGGCTCGTTCATGTTTTTGACGGGATCATGATATCATAATAGGCTTTGTTTTCCGGGGTGTGCTTGTATGTGATTTCTCCTTTTAAAGCTGTTTTCAGGAAATGGATTTCCCTTTTCAGCTTTGACGGATTGGAAACAGACGGAGAATCCCTGTATATAATGCATAAATGGTCCTGGAGAACCGAGGCATTGATATTGATCACAGGATACCTGGAGCCTGAAGCGGAATCAGGTATGGAGCTTTCTATGAATTTTGCCATTATTCCGTATATTTCGTCATAATCAGCTGTAAACATCCTGTCTCCTGAAACCATGATTTTGAGCCTGCACTGCCTGTATTGTTTTTCAAGGGCATTGAATAGTTTTTCAATATCAATCCGCGCCGGATCAAACGGTTTTCTGTCTGCACCATAAAGCGCTTCCATCATATCGCTTTCAAATTCCATGATTTTTGCGCACAGGTTATCGGGCACTACCATAACATCTTTGTCTTTTCTGTCCAGAGAGCCCATGATCAGAGTTCCCTGCTGTTCCTTTATCCATATACCTTTTTTGAACAAAGGCGTTTTTTCAGCCTTTTCCATAATTCTGTCTCCAGGGAAAGAATAAATTCAAGATTATTAAAACTTACCTGCAAATTTTAAAAATCTCAAGGTAATTTTTAAGGAGATTGGTGTTTCCATTGGGGAGAGAGCATGTCTTCTTCTGCATTGTCAATATCAGGAGACGAAAACATTTTGTCATGATCAGGAACAGCCAGTGTCTCCAGGGTGTCTTCAGGTGTATTTGAAATTTTTTTGAGAACCCTGTCAGCCTGTTCCGCAAAATATTGGGCAGATTCTGTTTTTTTTGCTTTAGTCAGATAAGTTACAGCCTTGTCCATCTGTCCTTTTTTATAAAATGTCATCCCAAGATGATAGAGGATGAACCCGTTTTCAGGGGCTTGTTTTTCAGCTTCCGACAATACCCAGGCCGCTTGTGAATATATTTTCTGATGAAAGTATGCCCATCCCAATGTGTCAGCCACAGCAGGGTTATTGCCAAGTTTTTCATAGGCTGCCTGGGCAAGAGACAAAGCCCTGTCGGTCTGCTGCCCGTTTTCTAGAAGCAGCCAGGCAAGATTACTCTGGAATACAGGGGAATCCTTGAAATTTTCATACCCCTGCTGCATTGTGTCTATGGCGGATTCAGGATCACCGCTGTCTGCATTGTATTTTGCAAGTGCCAGCCATGCATCCTGAAAATAGGGTTTTGTCCGCGTGCATTGTTTCAGAATCCGGGCAGCTTTTTCGTACTTGTGGATTGATCGGTAAATTTCTGCAAGTTTCATATAAATGTATCCTGGCGCATGTTCAAGGCTGACAGCTTTTTCAAGCAGCTTTGCCGCACTGGCTGCCCTGCCGGTTTTCTGGGCAATTCCGGCTGCCAGATAATAGAGCAGGGGGAAATTTTGTTTGCGTGATAATTGTTCTGCAATGAATTCAGAGGCGGTTTCCGGCCTGCCGGTTTTCACAAGCAGGGAACAATATCTGAAGGCTGCGTCAATTGAATCAGGAGCCAGTTTAAGCACTTTCCCGTAACCTTTAATGGCTGCCTTTGTTTTTCCTGACAGTTCATGCGCAACTGCAGAATAGTAAAGGTATGTTTTCAGGGGCAGGCCCAGGGCAAGGGATTTGCGGAACTGGTTTTCTGCCCTGGTAAATTTTTTTTGCCCGATCAGGTCAAGCCCCATGATGAGGTGAGCTTTGAAATTTTCAGGATATTTTTTAATAAGTGAATCAAGATAATCCAGAGACAATGCATAATCCTTTTTTTTGTACAAAAGTTCTGCCATGAGCAGCAGAGCCCTGGGATGGCCGGGAAAGATTTCAAGGGTCTGGGTTAAAGCATTTTCGGCAAGCTTGGTTTTTGCATTGATAAGAAGGGTAAGCCCAAGAAGATAACGTGTATTTACAAGGCCCGGATGAAGCTCAAGTGCGACCGTAAAATGGGAAACCGCAAATTCCGGTTTGCCTGAATAAAGCCAGAATTTTCCCTGAATCATCTCAAATTCAGGCACAGGATCCTTCAGATTCTTTTTGAGTTCTGAGATAATCATCTCTGCTTTGTCAAGCTTGTTATTCATTATATAAATATCAGCCAGTGCCATTGTAAGGTACAGGTCTTTGCTGTGTTTCAGGATTTTTTTAAGGCAGGTTTCAGCCTTTGTTAATTTCCCTGATGAAATGTAAAACTGAACCAGATAATATTTCAGGGAAATATCCTTTGGTTCAAGTTCAATGGCCTTGTTTATGAAGATTTCAGCTTGTTTGTAAAGATTATCCATCAGATAGTAATCTGCCATGAGAAGACAGATTTCAGGAGAAGTGACAGGACTTTTTTTCACAATCTGTATAATTTCGCGGGCTTCTTTGTTTTTATTCCTGTATTTAAGGCAGATTCCAAGCTTCATCAGGGCCCTGAGAGAGTCTCTGGATGCAATGACAGCTTTGCGGTAAAGGCTTTCCGCTTTGTCAGGCAGGCCGTTCAGAAGCAGTATGTCTGCCTGCATAATATCAAGGGCAGGGCTTGTGATTTTTTTTACGGCAAGGGTTTTGCATATTTTGTCGGCCTGTGCGATTTCCCCTGTCAAAAGATGAATGCCGGCAAGTTTTATATTGAGATCAACATTGTCAGGAGAGGCTTTACAGGCTTTTTGCAGAAAAACTCTGGCCCTTTCAATTCTGCCCAGCTTAAGGTAGGAGTCTGAAAGTTTTGCCATGATCTGCGGATTATTATTGTCGGTTTCAAGGGCTTTTTTCCATAAAAGGATGGCTTTTGTGTATTCACGCCTTGCAAAGGCAGCGTCTCCCTGCTGCAACATGGACAGGCTGCTGCCTCCTTTGCACCCGGCAGAAATAATAAGCATGATTATGGCGGATATGAAAAAGCGTTTCATCGTCTTGCCTGAAGTGAAATAATATAGCCTGCAAGGGCAATAAAAATTAAATACAGAAGAATCTCCACACGGTTGTTCAAAGTATAATTGATGATTTTGAGCAGGAAATTAAAAATCCAGGGCAGTTCCTCATTGTTCCTTCCTGCAGTAACAGGACTGGCAGGAAAGGCAACATC
>CAYUOB010000146.1:0-5737 GCA_964446145.1 uncultured Desulfobacula sp. | reverse complement strand
GTCCTGCCTTTTTTATAAAAATTTTGTTTCTATTTAAAGAAACATTTTTCTTGACATGAGATATTTTTTTATATATTTACATTTCTCAATGTAAAAAAATCTCATAAAAACATGGAAAAAGAAAAAAATAATATACAAAGATGGTGGCGCTGCTGGTTATGCTGTAAAATGCCGCTGTCAGAATAGAATAGTTAAATCAGACAGATGATTTCAAAGGCTGCGGCAGCAAATTGCCGCAGCCTTTTTAGCTTTAATGGATATCTGAAAAAAAGGAAAAAAAATGATCCTAGACCGTTTTCCCGACAGAAAACAATTCACAGATCTTGCCAGAACCGCAAATGTTATCCCTGTATGTGCCAGCATACTGGCAGACATGGAAACTCCTGTTTCAATCCTGCATAAATTTTTCCGCAGGGACAAAGAAAGTTTTCTGCTGGAAAGTGTTGAGGGAGGTGAAAGATGGGGCCGCTACAGTTTCCTTGGTCTTTCAGCCTTTGGAACGATAAAAATTTTTTCACGGGAAGTTGAAATCAAAACAGGGAATCATATAAACAAAATTTTCCACAACGATCACCCGCTTGAAGTGATGCGCTCTTTTGCGGCAAAATTTATTCCTGCTCAAATCAGGGAACTGCCGAGATTCTGGAATGGATTCACAGGATATTTCACTTATGAAATGGTGCGTTTCTTTGAAAAAATAAATGTATCCTTACCTCCTGACACTCCATATGCCCATTTTATCATTCCCGATGAAATGATCATATTTGATAATATCAAGCAGACAATGACATGTCTTGAGATCTGCTATCTTCAGGATGAAGATGATGCAGGCTCTGCTTTTGACAAGGCTGTCACCAGGCTTGAAACCATGATCAGAACACTTGACACCCCTTTTACAGCAAAGCCCTGGTTCAACCCTGGCAAAAAAGCATGCCTGACCCCTGAAACTCCGGCAGATGATTACATAAAAGGTGTTGAAAAAATAAAAAAACATATTATTGAAGGAGATATTTTCCAGGCGGTTTTCTCCAGACGGTTTTCATGCAGGACAGATGCAGATCCTGTAATGCTGTACCGGGCCCAGCGCTATATCAATCCGTCTCCATACATGTTTTTCATGAATTTCACCGACCTTGCCATTGCAGGCTCTTCTCCTGAAACAATGGTGAGGCTTGAAAGCTCAACTGCCACTCTCAGGCCAATTGCAGGCACAAGGCCAAGGGGGGCAACCCAGCAGCAGGACCGCAGCCTGAGCAATGAGCTTTTAAATGATGAAAAGGAAAAAGCCGAGCATGTAATGCTGATTGACCTTGGCAGAAACGATCTCGGCCGTGTGGCAGAACCCGGAACAGTTCAGGTTACGGACACAATGGTGGTGGAACGCTATTCCCACGTTATGCATCTTGTATCCAATATAACCTGTGATCTCAGGGAAAACTGTGATGCCTATGATCTTTTCAAAGCCACTTTTCCGGCCGGCACTCTGTCCGGAGCCCCGAAAATCAGGGCAATGGAAATAATTTCCAGGCTTGAGAAACATCCAAGAAGGGTTTATGGTGGGGCGGCAGGTTATATTTCCTTTAACGGAAATATGGATTTTGCCATAACAATCAGAACAGCTGTCATGGAAAATGATAAAATAACGATACAGGCAGGAGCAGGAATTGTATATGATTCAGATCCGCAGTCTGAGCTTGAAGAATGTTCAAACAAGGCAAAAAGTGTGGAGCATGCTCTGATGCTTGCCCTTGGCAATAAAAATGGAGGCAGATAAAATGCTGGTTGCAATGATAGACAATTATGATTCCTTTACCTTCAACCTTGTCCATTATCTTATCAATGCCGGAGCCAGAGTGGAGGTTTTCAGAAATGATCAGGTATCAGTCAGGGAAATTGAAACATTGAACCCTGATGCCATTGTCATATCTCCCGGTCCGGGCCGTCCTGAAGATGCAGGCATATCCACGGAAGTTGTAAAATATTTTTCAGGGACCGTGTCAATCCTGGGAGTATGCCTTGGTCATCAGGTTATTGCACAATGTTTTGGAGCCAAAATTGTGCATGCCAAAAAAATAATGCACGGCAAAACCTCCATGATAACGGCAGACGGCAAAAATATCTATGCCGGCATCAACAGGCCCTTTTCAGTAATGCGCTACCATTCCCTTGCTGTATCGGAAAACAACTTTCCTCAATGCCTTGAAATAACAGCAAAAACCGAAGACGGCCAGATCATGGGCATAAAACACATACACCATGACACCCAGGGAGTCCAGTTTCATCCGGAGTCTTTTATGACAACTCTGGGAAAAAGACTGATCAGAAATTTTATCAAAGGAGTCCAGAACAAATGAAATTCACAGACAATCTGAACAGAATTATTTCAGGCCGTGACCTTGACCAGGAAAGCAGTGCTTCCATGCTAACGGATATATTTTCAGGAAAAATCACACCTGCCCAGATCGGAGCTTTCATGGCTGCCCTTGCAACCAAAGGCGAAACTTTTGAAGAACTGGCAGGTGCGGCAAGGGCCATGAGAAAAAAAGCAAGAAAAATCCAGGCCCTGTCGCCAAAAGTCATTGATACATGCGGGACAGGAGGAGATGCTTCTGGATCATTCAATATTTCCACGGCAACAGCCTTTGTAGTGGCAGGGGCAGGAGTAACAGTTGCAAAACACGGGAACAGGAGTATTTCAAGCCGGTGCGGAAGTGCCGATGTTCTGGAGGAACTTGGAGTCAATCTTGACACTGATCCTGAAATAGTTGAAGAAGCCATAAATGAAACAGGAATAGGTTTCATGTTTGCTCCCCTTTACCACGGCTCAATGAAATATGCTGCCGCCGCAAGAAAAGAGTGCGGAATCAGGAGTATTTTCAATATGCTGGGCCCGCTTACGAACCCGGCAGCAGCAAGCTGCCAATTGCTTGGTGTCTATGCCCCCCAGCTTACAGAAATGTTTGCACATACCCTGAATCTTCTGGGCGTAACCAGAGCATTTGTGGTGCATGGACATGACGGCATGGACGAGATCACAACCACTACAATAACACGCATATCAGAGCTTAAAAACGGAAGTGTACGCTCATATGAGCTTGATCCCCTGGATTTTTTTGAAGATTATGCAAATCCCAGAGATCTTGCAGGCGGAGATGCAAACCAGAATGCAGATATAATCACATCAATCCTGAAGGGCAAAAAAGGCCCGAAACGTGATATTGTGGTACTCAATTCAGGTGCTGCGCTTGTTGCCGCAGATATGGCGGAAAATATCAGGCATGGAATTGCCATTGCAGAAGATTCCATTGATTCCGGCAAAGCATTGGAAAAACTTGATCAACTCATAACCTATACCAGGGAGAACGGATAATATGAGCGTCCAGGGTTTTTTACGGGAAATAATTGAAATAAAATCTGCTGAACTTACGGCATCGGCCAATAAGATATCCATTGCCACCATGCGCAGAAATGCTGAACAGGCCCCTGCATGCCCTGATTTTCTGAAAGCACTTGAACAAAGCGGCCCGGATGATATCGGCATTATTGCTGAAATAAAAAAAGCATCTCCTTCAAAGGGGGATATCAAACCCGGTCTTGACCCCGCAGCCTGCGCTGAAACCTATACCATAGCAGGAGCCCGCGCCATTTCAGTTCTCACTGAATCCCGCTATTTCAAGGGCAGCACAAAAGACCTTGAAACTGCCTGTCAGAATACTGTTCTTCCGGTATTAAGAAAAGATTTCATCATAAACGAGTATCAAATATATGAAGCAAGGGCCTTTGGAGCATCTTCCGCACTGCTGATCACAACTATTTTATCAAAGAACCAGTTAAATGATTATATTATGCTTGCCCGTGAGCTTGGAATGGAACCTCTGGTTGAAATCACCTCAGAACAGGAATTTGAAACCGCATATAATGCAGGTGCCAGAATAATTGATATAAACAACCGCAACCTGCAGACACTTGAAACCGACCTGAAAGTTTCAGAACGCATTGCACCGATTCTGCCAGGGGATATCATTCCTGTGGAAGCAAGTGGTATTTCACGGCCCAAAGATATTGAAAAGGCACTGGAATACAGAATCTTCAATTTTCTTGTGGGAGAAAGCATTGTAAGGTCTGATGACCCTGAATCCTTTATCCGGGAATTGAGAAATGCAGACTGATGCAAAACACTGCCCGTGGATAAAAATATGCGGGCTGACAGATCCTGACAATGCTGCAGTCTGTGCCGAACTCGGCCCTGATGCAATCGGCCTTGTTTTTTTTCCTGGAAGCCCGAGAAATGTATCCATAAAACAGGCTGATGCCATTTGTTCTGCTGTTCCTTCCGGAATCAGAACCATTGGGGTATTTGTGAATGAATCATTCCGGAACATCATAAAAACAGTGCAGGCCTGCGGTCTGAAAGGTGTACAGCTCCACGGCAAAGAATCACCAGAGCTTGTAACCCGCCTTTCACAAACCGGTATTATTGTGATCAAAGCGGTGTTTGCGGCAAAAAAACCTCTTTTAACCACGGCAGACACCACATACTGCAATGCTTCCTTTCTTCTGGCTGAATATGGCAAAGGCAGACTGCCCGGTGGAAATGCAGAAACCTGGGAGTACAATTCCGTGTACAGGCTTGCACGGAAGAAGCCCCTTGTGCTTGCAGGCGGCCTTGATCCTGACAATATTGCACAAGCAATCAGAAGTGTCAGGCCGGCCGGAGTTGATGTATCATCAGGTGTTGAAAAATCTCCGGGAATCAAGGATCCGGACAGGGTAAAGGCCTTTATTGAGAAGGCAAGATCTGCTGAATCAATTTAAATTTAAGGTCATTGCAGGCATTTTTTTGTACTGACAAAATTTTCACCTGACCAGAATATTGGTACCGGGATATATTTTGTCATTGGCTGACAGATGATTGAGCTTTCGCAATGCATTAACACTTGTATTATATTTTTTGCTTATGCTGTAAAGGGTTTCTCCCTTGCGGACCGTGTGAAATATGGAGGCCTTGTTCTGTTTTTTAATTGTTTTCTTTACAATTTTCTTTACAGGCACAGCCCTTTTTGAAGAAGCAACAGCAGTCTGTTGTTTTTTAAGATGAGAGACTGATGTCTCAAGCTTGGCCAGCCTTTCGGCCAGAGTATCAAATTTAAGAGAAAGTGCTGTTTCAAGCCTGGTCAGACGTTCATCCAGATTATGGGCAATTTTGCTGTTCATGGAACCTGAACCGGTCTGTGAAAACTGCGCAAGCTTTTTTTCAACAGCTTCCATTCTTTTTTCAATACCTGAAAAATCAGCAGGTACAGATGTGGATACAGTCTGTTTCAGTGTTCCATGTTTTTTGTCAGAAGTTCCGGTAAAAACAAAAAATACCACAAGAGTTAAAACCAGGGCACCCAGAATAATCAGGGCGAACTCATTTTTTTTCAGGGCATTAATGGTGACTTTTTTGTCTTCATCAATAATACCGGCCCGTTTCCTGTTGGTATTGGCTTTTGCCTTTGGAATCTTTGATTCAGCGCCGAGTTTGGATTTCATCTCAAGGCTCCTGTATTAATTTCAGATGCAGTTTATATTTATACAAACCACCAGTGCATGTCAAGACAGTCAAATCAGCTCCGTTTTCCGCAATCCAGTGAATTGACATGCTGAACCTTGAATCACATATCGGTCCAGGGCCTCATGCCTCGGCGCGATTACGAATCCTTTATTTATTATGCAATTTTATCTTCTTTGTATA
>CAYUOB010000145.1:0-5760 GCA_964446145.1 uncultured Desulfobacula sp. | reverse complement strand
TGGGTGTTGTCGTGGGCGGCCTTGTTATCTCCATGTATCTGCCTATTTTTTCCATCATGACATCAAGAGCGCCTGTGGATTCCCCAACTGCAATCATCGAACACACCATAGACGGGAAAACCCCGCTTTCCGACAAAGGATCGGCCATTGAGCGCCCTTCTGCAATACCGGCCTTTACATCGTGAATTGCAAATTCAATGATTTTATTGCCTGCTGTTTTAGCCACAATATCAAGAGCCTCAAGAATGGAGACCCCGCTTGACAGCATCGTGCTTGTGGTTCTGGTAAATTTTGCAACAGCAACCTTGCGGATCAGAATGCCTATTACAGGAAGCTTCAAAAAAAGATTATCAAAAAATATGCGGCCTTTCTTGCTTGCATAAATTCGTTTGAATATGATGATTACACCAATAATTGCCCCTATTATATAGCCAATATTGTGAATGACAAAATGGCTCATGGCTATAACCATAAGGGTCGGACCCGGCAGGGTTGCCCCAAAATCGGCAAACATGCTTGAAAATACCGGGATAACAAAAACAAGGATTATGGCAACGACAATAACGGCAACAGTCAGGGTTATTATTGGATAGGTCATTGCTCCCTTGACCTGGCGTTTTAATTTTGCCATTTTTTCCATATAGGCAGAAAGGCGGCCCAGAATAACATCCAGAATACCGCCGGCTTCCCCTGCTGCAATCATATTGATGAATAATTCATTAAAGACCTTGGGGAACTTCTTCAGGGAGTCGGCAAAAGTTTCCCCTGTTTCAACAGATTCCTTGATTTTTTTCAGATTTTTCTTAAATGTGGGGTTTTCCTGCTGAGACTGAAGAATATCGAGGCATTGAAGAAGAGGCAGGCCTGCATCAATCATGGTGGAAAACTGACGGGCAAAAATAATTACATCATTTTCCTTTACTTTTGGCTGAAGAAATTTAATGTTCTCAAAAAGATCTTTTGGCTTCTTTTTTATTCTGACTGGAGTAATTTTTCTTCTCTGCAGACTCTGGGCAACCTGTTCTGCAGTTTCTGCTTCCATCTCCCCTTTGACTTTTCTTCCCTTTGGGTTTTTGCCTTTCCATTCATAGATAACGGGCATGGTCAATCCTCTTTTCGAATTTCTGATCTTTAATATTTCAGGCCACCAAGAGCCTGATCATTTGTAAAATCCAGATTAATATACTATATAAATTTTATGAATTGATTACAACAGGAGTTATTTCTTGGCAGGAAAAAATAAAATAACAGACCCCGAAATTATAATTACAAGCCATATCAATGCTGATTTTGATGCAATTGCCTCAATGCTGGCTGCCCAGAAATTATATCCTGAAGGAGTTATTCTCTTTCCAGGATCCCAGGAGAAAAACCTCAGGGATTTTTTCATCAGCTCCACAAGCTATCTTTTCAATATGGCTGACCCCGGCTCCATTGACTTTTCAAGGGTAAAAAAACTTGTGCTTGTTGATACAAGACAGAAAAAAAGACTTCCCCAGGTGGCAGAACTACTGGCAAGAAATGATCTTGAAATAGATATTTATGATCATCATCCGGCAATGCAGACAGATATAAAAGGCAGTTTTGAACTGATCAGGCAGACAGGAGCTGCAATCACCATATTGAGTGCCCTCCTGCAGGAAAAAAAAATAATTCCCGGCCCTGATGAAGCAACCATAATGGCTCTTGGAATCTATGAAGATACAGGGCTGTTCACCTATTCATCCACAACAAAGGAGGATTTTGAACAGGCGGCTTTTCTTCTGTCCTGCGGCGCAAGCCTTGAAACAATTGTCAATTTTGCTGTCAAGGAAATCAATTCAGAACAGGTAACCTGGCTCAATGAACTTCTGAATGAAATGACACACCATAAAATAAACGGCGTGGACGTTCATATTTCGGTCATATCGTCCCCTTCCTATATTAAAGACCTTGCTGCAATTGTCCAGAAAATTGTCAGGATGGAAAATCTGGATGTTTTTTTTGCCATTGTTCTGATGGACCATAAAATCAACATAATTGCCAGAAACTGCCTGCCTGAAGTAGATGTAGGCAAAATTCTGTCCAGTTTCGGAGGAGGCGGCCATTCATATGCAGCATCTGCACGCATCGGCGATCAAACACTTGCGCAGGTGGAAATCAGACTGATTGAACTGCTTAAAAAAGAAGTAAAAAGTATCAAGATTGCAAAAAAACTGATGACCTCGCCTGCCATCACAATAGAACCTGAAGTAAGCTGCAGGCAGGCAGGCAGAATGATGACCCGCTACAATATAAATACCCTGCTTGTGGTGGATAAAAAAACCAATACATATGAAGGGTACATCACAAGACAGACCATTGAAAAAATTATATACCACAAGCTTGCACATCTGCCTGTCAGAGAATATATGAATTCAGAAACCTGTCATGTGTCTTCCGATGCAGATGCTTCACAGATTGAAACCATTATAACAGAAGGCAAACACAGGATACTGCCTGTGATTGATAATGGATGGATAAAAGGGGTCATAACAAGAACAGATCTTTTGAATCATCTTGTACAATATAACAAAGCCGTTAAAAGAAATGAGTCTTTGCCCGCAGCAAAAAAGAATGTCAAAATAAGACAGGTTGAGAACATGCTTTATCAGCGCCTTGATGGCAGGATCAGACAATTGCTTGTGCATATAGGCAGGACCGGAAATGAACTTGGATTTCAGATGTTTGTGGTTGGCGGCTTTGTGAGGGATCTGATTCTGAACAGGCCCAATGATGATATTGACATTGTGGTTGAAGGAGATGGGATTGAATTTGCAAAATTTTATGCCCGGAAACAGGGATGCAGAGTCAATACATATAAAAAATTCGGCACAGCAGTAATTATTTTTCCCGATTCCTTTAAAATAGACGTGGCTTCAGCCCGGCTTGAATATTATAAAACTCCTGCAGCGCTTCCCATTGTGGAAAAAAGCTCCATAAAACTGGACCTTGCAAGGCGTGATTTTACAATCAACACACTTGCAATCAGCCTTAATCCGGACAATTTCGGTACAATGATAGATTATTTCGGAGCAACACGGGATATTAAGGATAAAACCATAAGAATCATTCATAATTTAAGCTTTGTTGAAGATCCCACAAGAGTTTTCAGGGCCATACGATTTTCCAACCGCTTTGGATTCAAAATAGGAAAAGTTACTTCCAACCTGATCAAAAATGCCATCAGAATAGATTGTTTCAAGAACCTGAGCGGGCTCAGAGTTCTTTCAGAGCTTAAACATATTCTTCAGGAGGAAAATCCCGTACCTGCCATACAAACCATGCAGTCCTACGGGCTTGAAAAGGTCATCCACAAAGAATGGAATCTCATTCCTTCAACATATGACCTGCTTGAATCGGTCAACAGGATTCTTTCATGGAATGATCTTTTATATCTTGACGAATCCTGTGCAAAATGGGCTGTTTATTTTATGGCCCTGATGAATAAACTGCCTTTCAGGGTCTGTGAACAGATATGCACCCGTCTTTGCATGCCGGTAAAGGAAAAGGATATGGTTCTGACCAAAAGGTATCAGGCAGAAAAACAGCTTGCCTTGATTGAAAATGCGGATAATTTCACAAAACAGGATTTATACTGGGTGCTTGTCAATTTCAAAACCGAATATATTCTGTATATGATGGCCCTTGCAAAAGATAAACACGTAAAAAAGGCCATTTCAAACTTCTATACCCACCAGAGAAATATCAGACCCTGCATAAGGGGACGGGATCTTATGAAAATCGGAATACCTCCCGGCCCTGTCTACACAACCATACTTAACCGCATACTGGATGAAAAACTGGATGGAAACCTTGAAACAAAAAAACAGGAGCTTGTGTTTGCCAGGGAATATGCAAGAAAAAACAAATTAATTGATTAAGTTCTTTTTTTTTGTTAATCCCCCTTTTATTTAATTTTTAACATAAATTATTTCAGGAAATTCTGAACATGAAAAATGCGGATTTTTTAACGGGAATTACAACAAGCGGCACGCCTCATCTTGGAAACTATGTCGGAGCCATAAGACCGGCCGTTGAAACCAGTAAAGACAAAAACCTAAGATCATACTTTTTTCTTGCCGATTACCATTCTCTTATCAAAAATCACGACCCTGAACTTAGAAAACGCTCAGCCCTTGAAATTGCGGCAGCATGGATTGCCCTTGGACTTGATTATGAAAACTGCGTTTTTTACAGACAGTCAGATATCCCGGAAATCCCGGAACTGACCTGGATTTTAACCACTCTTACAGCAAAGGGCCTTATGAACAGGGCACATGCCTATAAAGCTGTTGTCGCTGAAAATGAAAACACAAAGGATCCTGACAAGGGGATCACCATGGGCCTTTTTTCTTATCCCATTCTCATGGCTGCGGATATCCTGATGTTTAATGCAGCCAAGGTTCCCGTGGGCAAAGACCAGATTCAGCATCTTGAAATGACCAGGGATATTGCAGCAAGATTCAATCATGTATATGAAAAATTATTTGTGCTTCCGGAAGTCGTTGTTGATGAGACCTCAGCGGTTCTTTCCGGCCTGGACGGCCGCAAAATGAGCAAAAGCTACAATAATACCATTCCCTTGTTTGATACACCCAAAAAGCTCAGAAAACTGATAATGAAAATAAAAACAAACTCCCTTGGGCCGGATGAGCCAAAAGACCCTGATACATGCACACTTTTTTCTATTTATAAAGCATTTGCCTGTGAGTCTGAAGTAATAAAAATGAAAGAACGCTACCATCAGGGAATTGCATGGGGCACAATGAAAACCGAGCTTTTTGAATATATTGATGCAATTTTAAAAAATCCGAGAAAAACCTATGAAGAGCTGATTAAAAATCCATCTGATATTGATGAAATTTTGAAAAAAGGCGCTGAAAAGGCAAGGCAGTTTTCCGTTCCATTTCTTGAAAAAATCAGAAAAGCGGTTGGCATCACATCACTTGGTTAAATCTGCAATTTCTGCCCGGGTAAGATAACGCCAATGGCCGGGTGTTATTTTGCCGATACTGATTCCTGACATTCTGATTCTGTGCAGCCCTGACACCCTGTTTCCGGATGCTGCTGTCATTTTTCTTATCTGACGGTTCAGGCCCTGTTTAAGAATAATTCTGAACCTGTTTTCTGAAAGCCGTTTAACAGCGGCTTTTCTGGTTTTTATCCCGTCAATCACCATTCCTTCAGCCATTTTTTTCAAGGCTGAATCCGGGATCGGTTTTACGGTTGTGACAATGTATTCCTTTTCATGATTAAATGAAGGATGGGACAGTTTAAGATGAAGATTTCCGTCATTGGTCAACAGAACAAGGCCGGTTGAATCCTTGTCCAGGCGCCCCACAGGATATACCCTTTCATCAATATCAATAAGATCAAGAACAATTTTTGAATTCTGTCGTGCGCATGAGGTTACAAAATTCCTAGGTTTGTTCAGGGCGATATAAATCTTTGAACGGGAAGATTCAAGCCTGACCCTTTTCTCATCAAATTCAACTATATCTTTATGAAGATCAATTTTGGTTCCAAGCTTTGTCACCACTGCATTATTTACCCTCACCCTGCCCTGAACAATATATTCTTCAGCCTTTCTTCTTGAGCACAGCCCTGCATGGGCCAAAAATTTCTGAAGCCGCATTGTTTTCATGACCTGTAATCAGCATTGATTCTGACATAATCTGCACTGAAATCACAGAACAGGAACGAATCTGCAAAATCACCAAGGTTCAGATCAAGGGTGAT
>CAYUOB010000144.1:0-5767 GCA_964446145.1 uncultured Desulfobacula sp. | reverse complement strand
CTCCTGCAGTTAAAAGACATATTTCCTTCCACCCGGATCTGGCCACATCTCCGAATGTCCAGAAAACCACCATTGCAAGCTGTGTTTCAGAGGCAAGATACTGCATCAGTATCGTGGCAGAAGAAAAAAGCGCAGACAATGCTACACCTGCAAGTATTATGGTTTCAGGAGAAAATTTTTTTAAAGCCGACAGGAGCAGAATTACAAAAGTTGCAGTCATTGCTCCTGTAAAAGCAGCCATAGTTGTGAAAACTGCCTTCCCTCCAAAGCCTATAATGGACAAGGCAGCCCCGAAAGCTGCTCCATGACTGATTCCAAGCGTGGAAGGGGATCCAAGGGGATTTTTCAGCAATGATTGTATGGCCAGGCCTGAAACTGCAAGCCCCCACCCGCATACAAGTGATGCAACAACACGCGGCAGCCTGATTTCCCTTATCACAATACTGCATGGGCCTTTGACTTTTCCTGTAAGAACCCCGATCAGTTTTTCCGCAGAAATTTCATACGAGCCATTGGTAACAGCATAAAGCCCAAGCACCAGAACAGCGCCTGTCAGTATTGCCAGGACAGCCATTCTGCCGCGCATATGATTAAGATAGGCCTGGGTAATCCCGGACACTGCCGGCTCATAAATTTTCCCGTGACAATCAAATGCCATTGCCATTCTCCTGAAATAAAAAAAGGCCACGAAGAAACACCCCCTGTTCACAGGGAAATGTCAGCCTTCGAGGCCTTTTTTATCCTTTTTTATATTGATAGATATGCATGCCGCAGAGTATATGCGGCAGCATAAAAATTTTCATTCTTCTAAGACAGCTTCAGCCGCCGATTTTTTTGCAAGCTACTTGATCAATATTCAAAAGTCAATACCTTTTTAAGGAACAACACAGCCCTTTTGTAAATTAAGGCTCCTGCCAAATACTTCAAGACAAACCCGCTTTTATGGTGTATTCTGTATTTTTAAATCGTTTAAAAAAACAATACAATGACCAACGAAATATTTATTACAGGACAATTCAGATGCCAGACACTTTATTCATACAATTTTATACTAAAACAGCAAGCGGGTGGTTTGACCTTTGCAACGGATTTTCAGATACCTGGGACATGTGCCGCAGCAAAGGGGACTTCCTCTGGATGGAGCATGAGAAAAACAATGACAAATGGTATGATGAAAAAATATATCAGAACAGGCCTCTGCCCATTGAAAAGGGCAGAGTATATGTAAGCGCAAGCTATGTGAACCATCTTTTTCAGGCCTATACATGGGCAACCATTTATCCTGACATTGATTTCATTGTTGGCGGGCCCGTGGCAGCGGAAAGATGTGTAAGCCCGGGAAAATGGAATTCAGTGCATTTCAGGCTGGAAAAACCCCTGCCTTCAAATCTGTTCATAACAGGCCAGAGCGTTGAGGATATTTTCAGGGTCAGCAATTTCTCAGGCCGCTGGAAAATTGATCTTCCTGAAGGAATCCCGGATGACAGCAGGATCTACTTTTCATATACCCTTGAAAATATGTGTTATTGGAAAAAATGCCCTTTTTGTTCCATTGCCCAGCACACAATGGAACACTTCAGAAAAAGAAAAAACATTGGGCTGGAGTTCACAGATCTTGATTTTCCGGGTCATAAAATCGTCAGGCTGAACACAGGGTCCATTACCCCTGAAAATATAAAGCAGATACTGCCCAGGCTTCCTGTCAGACCTGACATGGAATACAGGTTTTTCATGAGGGCTGCAAAGGCGGAGGCAGCAGCCCTTAAACAGGTAATAAACGAACTTGGGGGCCGCCTTCCTGACTGTACGCTCGGATTTGGAATTGAATTTCCGTCAAACCGCCTGTGGAAATACCTGAACAAGGGTACAAAAATGGAGGAAGTGGTTAAAACCCTTGAATTGTGCTGCACAAGCGGGCTGAAGGTGAATGCCAATATGATTTTAGGCTGGAATAATCTTATTGATCAGGATTTAAAAGAACTTGAATATTTCATGGATATTCTTTCAAGTGACGCCGTCACAACAATCCAGCTCAGATGGCTTTTTGCCCATCCTTATACAAAAATCCATGATGATTATGAAGGAGTTGAAAATTCAATAAAGCTTGGGCCCTTTGATTGTGGTTTCAATGTACGGGTCAATGAAAAACAAAAACAGCTCAACCTTGCAGCGGCCAATATAATAAAAGAAAAATGCCTTTTGAAGAATATAAAACTTGAAGGATACAAAAACCTTGCCAAGGGATTGATTTAATTGCTTAAGATATTGACTTGGGCAATGCTGTGGTTATTTTATACAAATGCTATTCAGATACATATATTTTAGGGAAAAACAGCAATGAAAGACATATTTGATATTAAATTCAGATCAAAGGTAAGCCTTGTGCCGCTTTTAAATTTCTGGGAAAAAAAGCTTGCACCCCAGTGCCATCACATGGCCCGCATGTTCAATGAACTGAAGCATAAAATCAACCGGAACCCGGCGATCAGCGGTGATATTGACGACATAGGCATATTGAATGAACACTAAGATATTTTAAAACCCCTGATGACTGCTGTTTTTCCCCCTGCCTCGTTCAATAGTGAAATTGCCGGCGCATTAACCCCCTGTACATTTGAACCCTTTTATGTGACCCCCATGTTCCAGAAATTATTCATTGACAATGACAGATTCATGAAAGGAAGCTTCAGGCAGGACAATGAACCTGTAAAAGACGGAAAGCTTCTGAGGATATATTTTCTGGTGCTAAGCCGGGTTTACGGCATAGATGTTCAGGGGCTTAACAATGCAACCACACGCATAGTGACCGATGAAGCCACCGGGCTTGACAGGTATTACAGCATTGTCCCTGATTTTCAGTTTGTAAAGATAAGTCCGCCTGATGATGCAAAAACCCTGTCCGATGAAGCAAGGGCGGAGATCATGGACAATATGACAGACATAAAAATTCTGGCAAAACATATTGACATAAACCGTTTTGAATTTACAGGCTTTACAATTGTAAGGGCCTTTGATGTCACAGAATCAGAAGTCATTTCAGCACTTGAAAGGGATCTTATTGATCATCAGTCCATATTTTCAGCCGAAGGCATAGAACTTCTGGAATCAAGGCTCAGGGTACTTCTGGGCCGGCAGGACATAGACATAGGAATCGGGGCCATTCACGGTGAACAGATCATGATTCTGAAAAATGACTGCGAATCCAATGTCAATTGTCTTTTTGCAAACTCACACCATATTGATCTCAATGACATAAAAAACTCTGTATGGGTGAAAGCGGTGGAGCAGAACAGTATTCTGCGTGTACCTGACCTTGAGAAAAAAAAAGATCTGTCACCTGCAGAACAGCATGTGCTTGACATAGGAGTGAAATCAATGCTGATTTCTCCTCTTTCATATCAGGATCAGATTATCGGCATACTTGAAATTTTTTCACGCAGGCCCAATGATTTCGGCCCTGTGGAAATGCTTCTGCTTGAACAGGTAACTCCTGTTTTCTCTGCTGCCCTGAAAAGAGGACTGGATGAGCTTGAAAAAACAGTTCAGGCCATTATCAAGGAAAAATGCACAGCAGTGCACCCGTCTGTGGAATGGCGGTTTGAACAGGCAGCAGTGCGCCACATGGAAAGGCTGCGCCGTGGTAAGAACTCTGAAATGGAACCCATTGTATTCAAAGGTGTTATTCCGTTTTTCGGCCAGTCTGATGTCAGGGGCTCGTCATATGCAAGGAACAGGGGGATTCAGCAGGATCTGATACGTCAGCTGACCCTTGCGCACAGGATAATGGATATTGCCGCCCAAAAAAGGCAATGGCCCATTTTAGAAGAGTACAGGCACAGGATAGAAACAAAGCTTGAAACTCTTTCGCTTGGCATCAATTCGGGAGATGAAAGCACTGTTGCATCGTTTCTGACCCAGGAAGTTGCATCCACATTCAATGAACTCAGCGCTCTTGACACAGAAACTGCTCTGGCGATTGAAGAATACAACAATGCACTCGATCCTGAACTCGGAATAGTTTATGACAAAAGAAAAGAATATGAAGCAAGCGTATTCTCTTTGAACAAAGCTTTGTCCGCCTATCTGACAAAGGAGAACGACAAGCTTCAGCAGACATTTCCCCATTATTTTGAAAAACGGCAGACAGACGGGGTTGATTACATGATATATATCGGTGCCTCAATGAGAAAGAGTCAGGAACTTGCGCCCTTCCACATTAAAAACATGACACTGTGGCAGTTAATGCTTGCCTGCGGCCTTGCCTGGCACGGAGAAAAGATAAAACCGGAACTTAAGGTTCCGCTTGACACCTGCCACCTTATACTTGTGAACCATTCCCCCCTTTCCATACGCTTCCGTTTTGATGAAAAAAGATTTGATGTTGACGGAGCATATGATGTGCGTCAGGAAATCATAAAATCCAGGCTGGACAAGGCAATGGTAAAAGGAGGCCGTGAACGCCTTACACAGCCGGCCAGGATAGCCATTGTCTATTCAAGGCCGGACGAAGGAGAACAGATAAAGGAACATATTGCTTTTCTCATTAACCAGGGAAAACTCAATGATGATCTTGAATTTCTTGACCTGGATGAAATGCCTGAGGTAAGAGGGCTTAAGGCTCTCAGGGTGGGAATCAATCTTGAATCGGAAACTGCCGGCAGGATTATTGAGATGAAAGCAGGCTAAAAGGCTCTGCCCCCCTGTTCTGTGTAAATTTTTTCTGCCCGCGCCGATCCATAGGTATGAACCCATGACATTTGCCATATCCCCTTCCGTTTCAGTACAGAATCATGAAAAACAGGCTTAAAATCACTTTTATGGATCAGGATGAGCGCAGAATCATCCTGACATGGGTAAAAGGCTGTCAGGCTTGACAATGGCTGTGAATTATAATTAAATAAAATGCCACCTGAAAGGATCGTAATGAATCTTAAATTAAACAAATTTGTATTCCTGCCCGGTTTAGTCATGGGAATGCTTATTCTCCTGATTGCATCTGCCCGTGCCGGAACCGCCACCATTAAAAACAGCGTGGGTATGGAATTCATCCTGGTCAGGCCCGGGGTTTTCATGATGGGGAGCCCTGAAACAGAACCGCACCGCAAAACCGATGAAACTTTACACAGGGTGGTCATTTCCAAACCCTTCTATCTTCAGACAACTGAAGTTACAATAAAGCAATGGCAGGCTGTCATGGGAGTCAGAATATTCGGCCGTAAAAAAGGCAGGCCTGATTTTCCTGTAACAAGGGTTTCGTTTTTTGACTGCCAGAATTTCATAAAAAAGCTGAATTCAAAGGACAGGGGCAGATACAGGCTGCCCACAGAAGCAGAATGGGAATATGCCTGCCGCGCAGGCACCACAACAGCCTATTCATGGGGCAATGATATAGATTGTTCAAAGGCCATGTTCAGCAATAACACAAAAAAAGATTCCGCCTGCACTCAATATTATATTTCCAGGCATCTCAGACCGGACTGCCCTGCTCCGGTAAAAAGTTTCAAACCCAATCCATGGGGCTTTTATGATATGCACGGCAATGTCTGGGAATGGTGCGCAGATGAATACAGACTGTACACTGCAAAACCCATAAAATCAGATTATGAGGCCATAAAAATGGAGACCAGGATCAGACGTGGCGGAAGCTGGTACAAATATGGATATTATCTCAGAAGTGCCAACAGGACATGGGCTCATCCTGCTGCCAAATTCCAGAAAACCTGTGACAAAAAAAGTGGCAACGGCATTGAGCATGTTGACTATGGGC